>CAYZXK010000098.1:0-8141 GCA_964482395.1 uncultured Planctomycetales bacterium
ATTACACACGAAAGGATACGCCACCCCCGCCTGGTTCATCATTGACATTGGTTTCTCAATCAAGTACTTTCAGATAAAGGAACTACGGCCGGGTCGGCGGGATCCGAGAGGGCGACCCCGGGCCGGCCTGACCACTGGGAGCAGGGAGGAAGATTCAAGGGCTGTGCCCGCAGTCAGTTGCAGGCGCGAGCGGTCGGCCGACCGGGCCGGCAGCCGGGCCTTGCGCGCCGCATCAGAACGCAACCAAGCCCTGGGACGAGAATCCCAGGTCGCTCGAACCTATTCCTTAATTGGGAAGGAGAAAGCACATGAAACACCTGGTCGCTTGCATGTCGGTACTCACGGCAGCTTTTAGTCTGCCGGCCCTGGCCGGCCCGCCCGTCATTGACGGCTCAGCCGCTGGGGACACGCTCTACGGGACCTCGGCGCTGGTGGTCCAGGATACTCAGACCGGGTTCGGTGACGCCAACCTGGGCCGGCCGGACGTGTGCAACGGTTCGGAACTGGATGGGGCCTACGGTGTCGTCTATCAGGGCACCCTGTACTTGGTTCTGGCCGGCAACTTCGAGACCAACGGCAACAAGCTGGAACTGTTCTTCGACACCCGCCCCGGTGGCCAGAACCGCCTGCTGAGCACCAACCCTGGCACACCCAACGTGGGCTTGCTGCGGATGTCCGATGACGGCAGCGGGAACGGCCTGACTTTTCAGTCTGGGTTCGAAGCCGATTTCTGGGTCTCGGTTTCTTGCTATGGCGATCCGACCGTGGTCTACGTGGATTACGCTGAACTGTGGGTCAATGAGTCGAATCCCGGCGTCAGCTACTACTGCGGTGCCGGCGCCACCAAGTGCGAGACCAGCGGGGGAGCTTTGGTCGGCGGAGACCCCGGTTGCCCCACCATTCTCTGCACCGTCGATAACAGCAACGTCGCGGGCGTGACCGGCGGCTTCGGCAGCGACGACGGCAGCGGTGTGAAGACCGGCGTCGAAATCGCCATCCCACTCTCCGCGATCGGAAATCCCTCCGGTCCGTTCACTATCACCGCTTTTATCAACGGCCAGCAGCACGACTGGGTTTCCAACCAGGTCTTGGGCGGCCTGGCCGGCCTGCCCCCCGACAACCTTGGCGAGCCCCGCAACGTGAATTTCGCGACCGTGGCCTACGGCATTCAGCAGCCGTTTACCGTGCCGGCCGCTCCGACGCCTACTGGAGCTTGCTGTATCGGCACCACGTGCAGCATCAAGACCCAAGCCCAGTGCACCGCCCAGGGCGGGACATATCTGGGCGACAACAGCAACTGTGATGCCAACCCCTGCGACGCGATCGCCGGCGGACGCTGCTGCATCGACGACGGCTACAGCGGACAGTGCAAAATCACCACCCTGGCCCAGTGCAATTCGCTGGGCGGCACCTGGACCAGCGGCGCAACCTGTGAAGGCTGCCCGTGTTTGCTGCCCCCGACCGGCGCCTGCTGCGTGAACAACACCTGCGTTATCAAGCGCGAGGCCGACTGCCTGGCGATCTCGGGTACTTACGTCGGCGACTACACTAATTGCGGCACCGTTGGCAATACGCCGTGCGATGTGGGTGCCTGCTGTGTCGACCTGGACTGCTCGGTCGTTATGCGGTTCCAGTGCCCTGGGCGGTTTATCGGACCCGGCTCCGACTGCACCGACAATCCGTGCGCCGCACCCACCATCGAAACCCCATACGTCGCCGGCGACTTCCAGGGCTGGAACCCCAGCAGTGATCCGATGACCGAGACCGCCCCCGGCAGCCACATCTGGCAACGTACTTACACCGGCCTGACTCCCTACAGCCGGCATGAATTCAAGATCACCGACGGCACCTGGTCCAACACAATCCCCCCGGGTCCGAATAGCTGGTTCTACGCCGATGCCAGCGGCTCGATCACCATCACTTACGATGCCAACTACTACGCCGATGGCTGGTCGCCCAACCGCGACCGGCTCGGCCTCAGCTACGACAAGGGCACTTGGACCGCAGTCGGCGACTTCCTGTCCGAGCTGGGTGGGTCGGACTGGAACAACGCCGACCCGTTCGGCACCATGACTTCCCAGGGCGGCGGAATCTACAAGCTCGAATTCAGCGGGATTCCGGCCGGCACCTACAACTGGAAGGGCGTCATAACCGGAACCTGGGACTCGATCAGTTGGAACGAACGCAGCGTCAATACTGCCAACTGGCAGTTTGCGGTTTCCGCCCCCGCCGATACGGTCAAGATGTGGGTGGACGGCCTGACCGGAGTGGCCAAGCTCGAGGTGATCTCAGCGCCGGCATATTGCATCGGCGACCTGAACTGCGACGGGACTATCGACTTCAAAGATATCAACTCGTTCGTCTTGTACATGGTTAACTACCAGGCTTGGGCGAGCAGCTACCCCGGCTGCAACCCCCGCAACGGAGATGTCAACTGCGACGGAAGCTATCCGTCCTTCGCGGACATTAACCCGTTCGTATCGCTGATCGTTCAGTATAACGGCCCCTGCCCGGGCCCGATTACTTGCCCCTAGAGGAGACGATTTGCCCGGGCCGGAACTCACGATAACGTCCGTCAACTGTCTCGGCGCCGGGTCAGGTGGCTCGGCGCTCACCGGAGCAGGAAACAAATAGGAGGATCAGGATGAGGAGAGTGGTTGCGGTATTCTCGATTGGTTTGCTCGCCGGCTGGGCGAGCGCCGACGTCATCGCCACCGATCCGGCTGGCGACGGCTTCGGAATCGGAGTCATGGACCTGTTGCAGCTCGAGGCCAACTCCGACGGGATTGACCTGGTGCTCACGCTGACCATCAACGGCAATGTCAGCCTGGCCGACTGGGGCAAGTATTGCTTCTCGATCGACACCAACGGCATGGCCGGCGCGGGCGGGATGTCCGAGTTCCCCAACGCCGATCCGCCCACCAATGATGCCAACCCCTGGGTCCGGAATATCGCCATCGGAGATCCGGACCATCTGGCCGAGTTCTGGCTGGGAAGCTGGCTGGATTGGGGCAGCGGCACGCAACTCTGGCAGTATCTGGAGCGCCCGCAGCAGTGGGTCATCGTGGCCAACCCCGCTCTGGCGATCGCTCCCGGCGGAACCTCGACGCTCACCTACACCATCCCACTGGCGACTCTCGGTGTGGGCGTGGGCGACACCATCTGGCTGGAAGCCTTCAGCACTGGAGGCAACTCCTGGGACACGGCCGTCGATACGGTGAACAACCCGTCCGATGACTGGAATCCGCCCCCCGGAGACTGGGGCGCTCAGGCTGTCGTCATGAACTCGACGCCCTACACCATCGTGCCCGAGCCCGCTGGAGTGGTCGGTCTGTTGCTGGCGAGCCTGACATTGCTTCGTCGGCGCTAGGTCTGAAGTTGCGATTGGCTACGGTGCGGCCCGTGTTCTTCGAGCACGGGCCGCTTCTATACTGTCACCCGATGGATCCCGTCATCCTTCCGGAGCACGACCCCGACCAACGACCTCAACACCCGGCCGGCTCGATCAATCTGACCCGCAAAAGACGTCCTTTCTTCATCGTCGCCGCCTTGGCCGCTCCGTTCATCCTGCTGGCATTGATCGAGGGCTGCCTGCGTCTGCTGGGCATTGGCGGTTATCCACCCACGATTCTGAAAGTTGGGCCCGTTTCACGTGAAACGCTGGTAACCACCAATGTGCCGGGGGCGGGCTCCTATTTCCAGCGGAGCCAGCGCCGCGGCGGCGCGATCACCGAACAATCCTTCCTTTCGCCGAAACCGGCCGGCACCATACGGATCTTCCTGGCCGGGGGGTCGGCCATCAAAGGCTTCCCGCAGCCGCCGGCCTTCGCTAGCTCCGCTTTTCTGGAAGCGATGTTGGCTGATGTGTGGCCCGACCGCCGGATCGAGGTGATCAACCTGGGCACCACCGCGGTGGCCAGTTTCCCCGCCATGGAAATGCTGGCCGAAGCTCTGGAGTACCAGCCCGATCTGGCCGTCATCTACAGCGGGCACAACGAGTTTTTCGGGGCCTATGGCGTTGCCAGCACGCACAGTGCGGGACGCCGGCCGATCGCGCTCCGGTTCCAGCGCTGGCTTCGTCGGCTGGGGCTGGTGCAGCTACTGGAGCGGCTGCGCAGTCCGGTCGAGGGCGGCGAGCAGAAGACGCTGATGGAGCTGGTCGTCGCCCGGGGCCACATCCCGCCCGACGACCCGCTGCGGCAGGCCGCGGCCCGCAACCTCCATGCCCACGTCAGCCGCGCAGTCCGGCAGTACCGACGGAACGGCGTGCCGGTCATCGTCTGTACTCTGCCCTCCAACGAGCGCGATCTGGCGCCCATCGGCGGGGATGATCTGTCTGGGCTGTCGGCCGCGGATCGCACCCGGGTGACCGATCTTGTGTCAGAGGGTCGGCAGAAGCTGGCCACCGATGCCGAAGCGGCGCGGGAGAAACTGCAAACTGCGGTGGGGCTTGCTCCGCGCCACGCCCGGGCCCATTTTTTGCTGGGCCGGGCCCTTTTCGCCCTCGGGCAGCATGCGGAGGCCGGGGAGCATTTTCGGGCGGCTTTGGATCTGGACAGCATGCCGTGGCGCGCGACCTCCAGCCTCAACGACGCCCTCCGTCGGGCCGCGGCCGAGCAGGGGGCGCTGCTCTGCGATGCTCAGGCTTTCTTTCGAGCGGCCAGTCCCGGCGGGTGCATCGGCTGGGAGCTGATGGACGACCACGTCCATCTTTCTCTGGAGGGTCAGGCTCAATTAGCGCGAGCGATCATCGAGAGCATGACCCGTCTGGAGGGGCAGTGCCGGGTTGCGCCCGAGGCAGTGCAGGCTCTGGCTCCCTGGGCGGTTTACGCCAAGCGACTCGGCGACAACCTGTACGATCGCTACGCCGTCGCGCATTCCATGCGAGTCATCTTCGACATCCCTTTCATGAGGGCGTCGAACCCCGAGGCTTTCGAGCGGTTTGACGCCTTATGCCGTCAGTATGAAGCCGGCATGTCGCCCGCCGTTCTGGAGCAGGTGCGTCAGTGGCAGAGGCCGCCGACCCACACCGGGCTCCAGCGGCCCATAACCGCGATGGTCGGCACGGCCATGATCGCGGAAAAACGCTTCGCCGAAGCCGAGAAGCTGTTTCGCGTCGCCCAGAGGTGCGTGCCACAGTACTCCAGTTGGAACTGCGAGTACGTCTATCGAATGCTGGCCTGCCGGCTCGCCCTGGCCGGCTCGCTCACCGACAGCGAGCGGGAGTTGGCCGCGCAGGCCGTGCAGCGGGGCGAGTACATCCTGACCCGTTCTCCCGAGCACCCCGGGCTGACGCATCGCTGGGTCGGAAGGCTGGAGCAACTGCGCGGACGGTTCAAGGAGAGCATCCCGCACTTGCGTGCCGCCCGGCAGACGTTGTGGGGCATGGAGCTGGTGGCGACCGATGCAGCCCTGATCGACGCCTATTTGACGACCGGCGACCCGGCCAGTGCCCGCGAGCTGATCGAACAGGGCATCCGCGACGGCGGCCAGTACGCCGCCTACTATCGACAGTTTCTGGCATCCTTTCCACCCGGCGCTGGCGGCGAGTCCCAACCCTAGCGGTGCACTCAAAAGGCGTGCGGCCTCCGCTTTCAGGCGCCGGGAGCTGCCGCCGTCTGTAGGCGGATCTAGAACGTCTGGCAGGGGTGAGTCATAATAATCGAAGGTTTGTCCGGGCCGGGGCCCGGGCAGGTCACCCGTCAAGGTCGGATGCACATCGAGAAGGAGAGAGGACATGAGTGGGTCAGTTCACAGAAGGACAGGACATCCAAACCAGATCGATTGGCGGCTGGCCGGGGTGCTGGCAGTGAGCCTGTGCCTGGCGGTCAGCCAGGGAATGGCGCAGGTACCCTGGTCGCAGGCGGCGGCTCAGGCCTTCGGTGTAGAGGATCTGGCCCCGGCGTCTCCCCCCAAGCCGCCGCTGCAAGCCCCCTCTATGGCTCTGGGTCTGCGACTGCCGGCGGTCAGCGAGGTTTCTCTGGGAGAGGTCCGGGAGGACGTATGGGACCGAATCCAGGCCGAGGATCAGGAGCAAGCTCAGGTTTCCAAGGTGATGCGTTATGGATTCTGGCGGCCGGTGGGCATCGATCCGCGAGCCCTGGGCGACTGGGTCGACGTGCCGGATGCCGGCCTGCTGTGGGTAGGCGAATTGGTCGTGCCGGAAGCGGTCGGCGTGCGCCTGGAATTCGTGGCGGTCGATATGCCCGCCGGTGCGCAGCTATTTGTCTATTCGCCGCTGCTGCCGGAGCGGGTCTGGGGGCCTTACGAGGGACAGGGGCTGCACGGCACCGGGCAGTTCTGGACGCCGACCACGCTCGGCGAGCGCGTGCGGATCGAGTACTTCGTGCCGCTGAGCGAGGTGGACCAGGCGGAACGTGCGGTCGCGGTCGCGGAGCAGACCGACCCGTACGGCGATCCGCCGTTCGTGATCAACGCCTGCCAGCACATCTACCGCGACCCGGTGTTGGAAAGCAGCCAGCGGGAGGGGACTTGTCACAATGACGTGACCTGTTATCCGGCCTGGGCCAACGTGGCCAAGGCTTCGGCGGGCATCGGCTACATTGATCAGAACGCTTTGTATTGCAGCGGCACGATGCTGGCGACCACCGCCGGCGACCAGACCCCCTACTGGCTGACCGCGAACCACTGCATCAGCTCGTCATCGACCGCCCAGAGTTCGGAGATTTACTGGCTGTTCCAGACCTCCACCTGCAACGGTACCCCGCCCTCGATCGCCTCGGTGCCGCAGTCGGCGGTCTGCACGCGGCTGTCGTACAGCAGCACCTCGGACTACAGCCTGCTGATGGTGGAAGGGACGATTCCCGACGGGTTGTACTGGGCCGGCTGGTCATCGGCCACCGTGGCCAACGGGACGTACGTCACGTGCATCCACCATCCAGGCGGAGCCTACAAGCGGATCAGCTTCGCGACCAAGGTGTCCGGGGCGGCCACCAACTTCATCCGGGCCGACTGGTACGATGGTCCGACCGAGCCCGGCTCCTCCGGCTCCGGTCTGTTCCGCGACGACACCCAGCAGCTTGTGGGCCAGCTCTACGGCGGGCCGTCCTCCTGCTCCGACGAGAGCTATGACGACTACGGGGCCTTTGCCACCACCTACAGCTCGATTTCCAGCTATCTGGCCGCCGGCAGCGACGATTCTTATGAGAACAACGATTCGTGTTCCGCCGCCCGGGCCATGACCGCCGGCAGCTATTCGGGTCTGGTGGTCAAGCGCTATGCCAGCGGCGATGAGGACTGGTACAAAGTGACCGTTAACAACGGGCAGACCTTGACCATCACGCTGAGCTTCACGCACGCTTACGGCGATATCGACCTGCAACTCTACAACGCCTGCGGTGGCTCGGTGATCGCCTCCTCGACCGGCACCGGCAACAGCGAGCAGGTGACCTATACCAACAGCAGCGGGGCGTCCGCGACTTATTACGCCCGCGTGTACCTGTATAACGATACGCGCAACACCTACAGCATGACGATATCGATCAGCGGCGGCGGGGGTGTCCCGAACGACAACTGCGCCAACGCCATCGTGGTCACCAGCGGCACCTACACCGGGACCACGGTGGGCGCCACCCGCGACGGCTCGGCAAGCTGCGGGTCCTCGTCAACTACGCCGGACGTGTGGTACAAGTACACCGCGGCCAAGAGCGGCACGCTCAAGCTGGACACCTGCGGTTCCAGCTACGACACCGTTCTCTCGCTGCACTCCGGCTGCCCGGGCACCAGCTCGAATCAGCTCAAGTGCAACGATGACTGTGGCGGATCGCCCTGCGGCGGAACGGCCTCCTGCTTCTCACGCACGGTGACCAAGAACGTTACGTATTACATCCGCGTGTCCGGGTACAACGGAGCCACCGGGAACTTCACGCTTCATGTGACCCCGCCGTAAGGCGGCAGCCGACCTTGACCGGGATGCAGCGACCTGAAACAGCGGCCGGGCGGGCCCAGGGTCCGCCCGGCCTGCTTCCACTTGGGTGCTCCAACGCGAGGGGGTGACCAGCGCGGTCACCGGTGCCGCGCGGGTAGAGCAGGTTGGGGAGGGCTGCCGGGCCGTGGGGCGGAAACTGAGCTAAGCCGGCCTGGCGGAGGTGGAGAGATTGTTCCCGGCCGCGGAGTACCAG
>CAYZXK010000099.1:0-3290 GCA_964482395.1 uncultured Planctomycetales bacterium
CGCTTGTTCTGCGCCCGGCCCCGCGGGGTGCCGCCGCTTCAAAGGGAGGATATCCTGGCAGCCTTGCGACTGCCTGCCAGCGCCGAACCTGAAACCGCTACCGTAGCCGCTACCACGACCTCAGCGGGCTCGGACGATCGGCTGGCCACCCGGCAGCCCGGGGCGCCGATCGGCGGAAAGTCCCGGGTGTCGCGCGAGTTCAAGCCGGGCGTTGGCTCCGACTAGGCCGCCCAGACCGCGACGCGCACCATGCACGCCAGCCCACAGCTTTCCCGACCATGCGTAAGCCGCTGAAGATCCACAACGCTCTGATCAGCGTCTACGACAAGACCGGCGTCGTGGAACTGGCTCGCGCGCTGCACGAAGAGCTCGGCATCGAACTGATTTCGACCGGCGGAACGGCGGCGACTCTTCGGCAAGCCGGGCTGCCGGTGCGACTGGTAGAAGAGATCACCGGGTCGCCGGAGATGCTCGACGGCCGCGTCAAGACCCTGCATCCGCGAATCCACGCCGCCATTCTGGCGGACCGAGACCGGCCCGAGCACATGCGGCAACTGGCCGAGCTGGCCATTGAGCCGATCGACATGGTGGTCGTCAGTCTGTATCCCTTCCGGGAGGTTGTCGCGCGGCCGGATTGCAGCATGCAGGAAGCCATCGAGATGATCGACATCGGCGGACCCTGCCTGCTGCGGGCGGCAGCCAAGAATCACCAGAACGTAGTGGTTCTGCCTGACCTCGATCTCGCCCCAGCCGTGCTCGAAGAGCTGCGTCGGACGGGGGACGTAACCCCCCAGACTCGACGCCGGCTGGCCGCGGTCGCTTTCGCTCTGACGACTCGCTACGACCGGGCCATCAGCGAGTACCTGACCGTTGAGCAGTCGGCCTTGCCGGCTGCGTGCTGCCTGTGGTTGAAGCGGGTGGCGTGGACTCGCTACGGAGAGAATCCCGGGCAGGCCGGTGCCGTATACGTCGACCCCGACGGCCCATCGGTTGGACCGAGCCTGCTTACGGGTCAACAGGTGGCCGACTGCGGGCCTCCCGGTTCGTCAGCGGCGGCCGCCGAAGTGGAGATGTCGTTCAATAACTACCTGGACGCCACGGCGGCACTGGAGCTATGCGCCGAACTCGCCCGCGCCGCCAGCAGCAGCGACCTTCAGGGCCGGTCGGAGGCCCCCCGGGTTTCGGCCGCCGGCCCGTCTCCCCAGCCAGCGGTGTGCTGCATCATAAAGCATTCCAACCCATGCGGGGTCGCGGTGGATACTGACCGGTTTGAAGCATATCGCAAGGCGTACCTGGGCGATCCAAATGCGGCCATGGGCGGAATACTCGCGGTAAGCTTCGAGGTCGACGTCGACTTTGCCCAAACCGTGATGGAGACTTATCAGCGCTGGGGCAAAGACGCGGCGGCCGGTGGATTCTTCGTCGAGGTATGGGTCGCGCCGGCGTTCCAGCCTGAGGCGATCGGAGTCATTCGTGCCCGTAGGGAATGGGGCAAGCGTGTCCGCCTGGTCAGTGTGGGTGATCTGAGCGGGCCACCCGATCCCCGGGCGTTGGACTTGCGGCCAATCGCCGGTGGCCTGCTGCTTCAGACGAAGGACCTGCTCGGCCTAGACGAGGGAAGTTGGAGGGTCGCGACTCGCCGTCCGCCCACGCAGACCGAGCTGGCCGATCTGCGTCTGGCCTGGCTGATCTGCAAGCACACCCGCAGCAATGCGATTACGATTTGCAGGGACGGAATGCTGATCGGCAATGGAGTCGGGCAAATGAGTCGGGTGATGAGTTGCCGCATCGCGACTTGGCTCGCTCACGAGAACGGCCATGCCGGGCAACTCAAGGGGGCGGCAGCGGCCTCCGACGCGTTCTTCCCGTTCGCCGACGGCCCGGCGATTCTCGCGGACGCCGGCGTAACCGCCCTGATTCAGCCCGGCGGAAGCAAACGCGACCCAGAGGTGATTCGCGCCTGCGACGACCGCGGCCTGACCATGATCCTCACCGGTGCTCGCCACTTCCGGCACTGACCGCGACCACACCCCGACCGGCCAGGCCCAACTGTGGACCTCGGGCAGGCAACTGCCGGCTACTGGTCAGCGTCGGCCGGCGGCGAAGCCTGAGACCCGGTGGGCAGGTCCTCCGGCGTCAGATCCCGGTCGATCGAATACTCCTCACGAAGCCAGCGGGCCAGGTCCACCAGCTTGCAACGCCGACCACAGAACGGGTATAGCGCCGGCAGCTTCCCCTCGTAGGTCACTTCGCGCTGACAGGTGGCGCACCGGTAGACAGGCATTGCGACCAGCCGCGGCTACATGTACTCCTTGAAGTACTCTTCCAGCTTACGCCGCGCTTCACGCTCGATCTGCCGCACCCGCTCACGGGTCAGCCCCACCGCCTCCCCGATCTCCTTAAGCGTCATCCGCTTGCCCTTCCGGTCCTTCAGCCCATATCGCATTTTCAGGATCAGAGCCTCACGATCTGTGATCCGGGCCAGCATTTGCGAGACGAACTCCGAATCGCACTGGCTGAATACGGCCTCGAACGGCCGCGGCGTACGGGTGTCCTCCAGCGCCTCGTTCAGGGTGGCCTGGCCGGCGGCGTCGGATGTCCCCTGCTTGCGTGAGGTGCAGGCCGCGATGGCCTGAGAGATGGCCGCCGCCTTTCGCGGCGTTATGTTCAGATGCTGAGCCACCTCATTCATGGTCGGCGCACGCCCCAGCTTCTCCTCCAGCTCTCGCAGCGCCAGCCGCATCTTCCCGACATTCTCCATCAGGTAGCTGGGTATGTGGACCACCTGTCGCGCGTTCTGGACCGCACGTCGGATCGCCTGGTCGATCCAGTAGCCCGCGTAGGTGCTGAACCGCGAGCCCACCGCCGGATCGTACCGGTCCACCGCGTTCACCAGTCCCAGATTGCCCTCGTTGACCAGGTCCTCCATCGGCAACCCGCGATTGCGAAAACCCTTCGCCACGCTGATCACCAGTCGCAGATTGGCCTGGATCATCCGGTCGCGGGCTTCGGCCGCCTCCCGCTGGATTCTCTCGTATTCCTGCAAACCGATCTCCCCCGCCGCCAGACGCTCCTCCGCATCCGCCCGAGCTCGGATCCGCAGAGCCAGCTCACGTTCCTCTTCCGGCGAAAGCAGGGCATAGCCCTTGATCTGCTTGAGATAGTCCGCCAGGGTGCTGTCAGTCTTCGAACCCATCGCTCGACTCACTGCCCCGATCGCCACGCTTGGCAACGCCGGCCTGCGGCGACCGGCCGATCACCGAGCCGCCCGTGCCCACCCCCACCTCGAT
>CAYZXK010000100.1:0-6737 GCA_964482395.1 uncultured Planctomycetales bacterium
AATGGCTTCCAGCGGCCGGCGTCCGCGGTGCTGGACGGCGACCCGCGCCGGCTCAATGTCTACGTACAACGGTTGGCCACGCCAGACGAATGGGAACCTCAACCCGGACCAGTCTGGCGCCAGCCGCGGATTGATCGCCAAAGTCTCCGACTGCATGTAGCTCGACAGCCCGGCGAAGCCGAACATCAGCGCTTGCCAGCTCGCCCCGGCACAGGCGGCGTGAACCCCCTCCGCCGCCTGGTCCGGCTGCAAGTCCAGACTGACCGACTCTTTCCAGAACCGCAAAGCCTCGTCCTGCCGGCCCAGCCAGGCCGCGATCAGAGCATGGACCGGCTTGCTCAGACTCGAATCGTGGCAGGTTAAAGGCAAGTAGGTTTCGTATGCCACGCGCATCTGCTCCGCGTCGAACTCCTGCGGAAACAACGCCATCAGTTGCAGCACGTCGGCCTGCTTGAGGACCTGGCTGCGGTACAGCCGCTCCTGGCTGACGCAAGCCCCCAGCGGTTTGGAGCGATCCGGCCACCAGCGGTCGAAATCCAGCCGTTCGTAGCCGAAGAAGTCATCGGACTGAAGCACCAGTCGGCGTGCCGGGTCGTACGGGAAATAGATTTTCCGGGCCACCTCGGTGAACCGGGCCAGCTCCTGCGCTTCCAAAGTCAGCCGCTTGCCCACCCGTTCGGCCCCATCCGGGTCCGCGTCCTCCAACTCCCGCCACAGCTCCACCGCGGCAGTCAGCCCGAAGGCGGCCAGGCGGTTGGTATACGCATTGTTGCGTGAGAAGGGCGTGTACTCGTCCGGCCCCATCACCATGAGCAGCTCATAGCGGTCGCGCTCCGGCACATAGGTCACACGCTGGCACCAGTAGCGGGCGGCCTCGACCAGCACCTCGACCGCCTGGCGGAGAAACTCCCGGTCCCCCGAATCGGCCCGGTGAGCGTGCACCAGGCCGTACGCCACGTCGGCGGTGACGTGAACTTGGTGGTCGGCATACTGCCAGTTAGGGCAATGTTCGTCGCCGGACGGCGAGCTTTCCCAGGCGTATTTCGCGCCGCAGTACCCATAACGTCGGGCGTTGCGTCGAGCCCCCTCCAGCGAACTGATCCGAAATCGGGCCAGCGTTTTGCCGACCTCGGGCCGGGTATACAGAAAGACCGGCAGCATGAAGATGTCGCTGTCCCAGAAATAGCGGCCGCAGTAAGCCTCGCCGCAGGCGGCCTTGGCGTCGATGGCGCACCGCGGGTCATCCTCCACCGCCGCCCGCAGCAGGTGGTACAGAGCCGTCCGCAAAGCAAGCTGACTGGCCGGGTCGCCCTCAATGACCACATCGGTTTGCTGCCAGCGCCGCTCCCAGACCGCGTCCGACTCGGCGGCCAGCCGCTCGAAACCCGCCGCCGCCGCGTCCCAGACCAGCTTGCGGGCCACATCCACCGGCGGCCCAGACACGTGCTGCGACGAGGTCAGCGCAGCGAACTTGTCCACCGTCAACGACTGCCCGGACTCGAGGGTAATGCTCCCGCGACAGCCAACCCAGCGCGGCTGAACGTCGACGCTCCAGAGCACCCCACGATCGGAGGTCAGCAGGGCCGCCGCCGCAACCTCGATCCCCGAGTTGGCCCGCACCGCAAGCGTGATCGGCTCATGTTGCCCAGTGATATCGACCGACCGGAAGTGATCAAACCCGTTGGTGCGAACCTCGGCGTCCAGCGTGCCGAGGAAGCGGAGCTCCGCGGGCCGGCCGCCCAAGTGCCGGACCGTGCAGCGCAAAGCCATCACGTGGCGACGGCTGGCACTGATGAACCGGTCGAAGCGAACGCCCAAGCGGGACCCGGTGCGAGTCAGCCAGGTAAGTTCGCGGATCAAGTGGCCGCGGCGCAGGTCCAGATGCCGTCGGTAATCGGCGATTCGGCTGCTCTCCATGTCCAGCCGCTCGCCGCCGGCGTAAGTCACTAGGCCGTGGATCGCCGGCAGGTTGATCATCTGCTCCCCACAGGTGGGATGCGGACCGACCACGCCCGGCAGATAGGTGCCTACCCGACTCTTGAAGCTGGGAAACTGCTCCACGCTGACATTGCCCATGATCCGCAGGTACTCGCGGTCCTGCGGGTCATCCGACAGGCCTTCTTCCAGCGACGCCCGTTGAGCCAGCGTCCCGCTGCCGATGGCCATCAGGCCTTCATAGTGGCGATTGTGAGCCACCTCGAAATCCGACTCGACGATCGACCAGGTATCGGGCATGGTTATCCCCCAATGCTGATCGCGCGGCCTAGAAGCTCGCTAAACAGGCGCCAGCCCAGATGATCGAAGTCCGCGAACACCACAATGCTGGCCGCCTGGTAGTGCATGGTGAGCAGCCAGCCGGCCGCCGTCCGGGCCCGCCCCCCGGATCGACCCTGCCAGCCCAGTCGGCAGCGCAGCCGGTCCCAGGCGCGTTGCACGGTCAGGGCGGCCGCCTGACTCAGCCCCCAGGCCAAGAAGGACCAGCTCGCCCCGTGCCACAGGCCGCAATAAACGAAAACCAGCGTGATGTTGAGGATTGCTCGTTTTCGGCCGCCGCCCAGCGGAATATAGATGTAGTCGCGCAGCCAAGCCCCCACCGTGATATGCCAGCGACGCCAAAACTCACGGACCGAGGTGGCCAGCGGCAGCCGGCGGAAGTTATCGTCCACCTGTATGCCGATCAGTTGTGACAACCCCACTGCCAGTTGGTTATAGGTCCACAACAGCAGGTAGATCTGCACCGGCACCAGGTAGAAGACCCGCAGCAACTGCCCGGTGGCATAAAGTTGGGGACAGGCGAAAAAGTCAACGCCCTGGGCGGACGGGGTGGGAATCTGACGGCCCACGACTGCGATGCCCACGCCGCCGAGCAGTACCAGCGCCAATCTCCCGGCGGCCGCCAGCAACGCACTGGACCGCAGCGGCGTCCACTGGTCAAAACGGCGCAGGAAGTCTTCACGCCGCAAAACCGGGCCCAGCCGCATGCACGGCGCGTAGAGCAGCCAGCAAACGGTTTCTCGCAGACGCAGGGGCAACTGCGGCTTTCCGGCCAGCTCCGTGCCCCAGGCCACCAGCCGCAGCAGGAAGTATGCCAGTCCGATCTGGTGCAGGGCCGCCATCCGCGAGGGGTACCAGGGCTGCTGGGCACGCCACCACAGCGGAAGAACCAGGGCGTGGAGGCCGACCCAGACCAGGGCGGTCATGGTCCGTGATCCAAGCCGGCCGCGGCGCCGCAGTGCCCCCAGCCCGATCACCCAGCACGTACCGGTCGCTATGGCGGAAAGCAAAACCAGGCTGGCCACCGGCCCGACGGTGAGCAGCAGCCAGGCCAGCCCGCCGAGAATCAGCGCCAGGCGTCGAAATCGGATCGCCAGCAACAGCACCAGCGGAACCAGCGGCAAAAAAGCGATCAGCCCAAAGGGGCCGGCCAGCATCTCGGCCGGCGTCAGCGGGACCGGGCTGGTTATCGGATTGAATATCGGTTCGGGGCGCGGCAGAAGCCCGGCAAGTGGCAGCCCCAGGACCGCCAGCATGGCCGCCGACCACTGATTCACGGCAGAACTGTCACCGTCGACCGCTCCGGCAGCAGCAAGTTGTACAGGAACTCGACGTCCTCATTGTGCATGCGAATGCAGCCCAGCGAGACGGCGGTGCCGATGGATTCCGGCTCGATGGTCCCGTGTATGCCGTAGCCCTCGTGCCCGACTGCCGGTCCTTCCACCCCCTCCAGCCCGATCCAGCGCTTGCCCAGCGGGTTGGTGGGGTCGCCGGGCGGGATGATGCGTTTGTCGGTCGCGGAGGGCGGGGGATAGAAAGTCGGGTTTTCCAAGCGGTTCTTGACTTTCCATACACCCTCCGGCGTGCCGTTATCGGTCCCCAGCCCGACCTTGTAGCTACGAACATAGAGCTGCTGCAAGTAGACATCCAGGCGGAACTTGGACTTGTAGATCTTCGCGTGGAACGGCCCGCGCAAAACCTTGAGCTTCTGGCCCTCCCGAATCCTGGTTGGATCGGAGATGCCGTTGATAACCATCAGGATTTCGTAGGGCACATCGAAGCGCCTGCCGATCTGCATCAGCACGTCGCCCGGCTGGACCGTGTAGCTCTCCACCAGGGGATCACCCGGGACCGTGCGGCGGCCGAAAAGCGTATCGTCTGCCAGCCGGGTGAGCAGAGAGCGGACCTCGGCACTGGCGGCCTCGTCCAACTCCTGGTTGAGCAGGGAGTTGAGCCGGTTTCGAGCCTCGATCAGTTGACCGTCACGGAGCAGCCGGCGTGCCTGCTCAATGCCGGGATGCTCGGCCTGGGTCTGGTCACCAGCCCGGGCGGCGGTGGGATCGTCGCCGACCTGAGGGGTAGCCCGAGGCTCCGAAGCGGCGCCGGTCCCAGATTGCGGCAACGGGTCCGCGACCGGCTGCGTGACCGGAACCGGGGAGGGCTGGCTGGCAGGTATCAGAACCTGCTCATCGGCCGCCAGGACCACCTCCCTGACAGGAGACGGGCGGGCAACGACCTCAGGCTGCCGGCTGGGCTGAGTCGCCACCGGCCCGGCCTGGACCGGGGCCGCCGAGCGCCTAACCGGTCCGCGCCAGTACCACCAGGCGCCGGCCGCCCCCACCAAGGCCAAACCAGCAACCAAGACCCCGATCCGGAACCGTCTCTGCCGTCGCGTGTACCGCACGATGCCACCTCCTGGGCCGGCACTGCCGATTGATCGGCATCCTGGTCAATCAGGCGGGAAGATAGCATTTTCGGACCCGGCTGACCATGGGCCGGCCGACACCCAGCGTCATCCGCGGAAGAAGAGCAGCGTCAGCAGCGCGAACACCGGCAGCAAGATCAAGCATGAATAGCCCAGGAACCCGAAGAAACTGGGCATCTTGACGCCGGACTGCTCGGCGATGGCCCGGACCATGAAGTTCGGTCCGTTGCCGATATAGGTATTCGCGCCCATGAAGACCGCCCCGCAACTGATCGCCTCCAGAAGCGGTACGGGGATGGTACCGGTGGCGGTCGCCACCGAATGCAGCAGCTCCACGCCCGCAGGCTTGAGGGTGCCGGCGGTGGCAAAGAAGACCGCGTAGGTCGGGGCATTGTCCAAGAAGCTGCTGAGGCCGCCGGTGGCCCAGAAAAACTGCCAGGGATGCAGCAGTCCCAGTCGCGGGCCTTTGATCTCCAGAATTTCGATGGGCACCTGCATGGTGATGAAGATGCCCAGGAACACGAAGGCCACTTCGGCAATCGCAGCATAGTTGAAATAATTCTCCAGTCGCAAGCTCTTTCGGGTGGTCAGCAGAGACAGACCCGCAAACCCGAGCTGGGCGGCTTCGCGAAGGTGCGGTGGCGCGTGCCAATCCGTGCCCGGAAAAACCTTGGCTGGATCCAGGGTTGCGACCGCGGCTATAACCCCCAGCAACCAGCCCAGGTTGATCAGCCCGGCCACGCGGAGCGGTTGGCGTCGGGTCTGGTCCAGCCGAATGGCCTCCGGCTTTTCGTGCCGATAGACCCACCGGTCCCACAGGTAATAGACACACAGCAGTATGGCCAGGGTCAGCGCCCACATTCGCCAAAGTCGGAGGGGCCAAAAGAAATCAACTCCGGCCAGGTACCCGATGAAGAGCGGCGGGTCGCCGATGGGCAGCAAGCTGCCGCCGATATTCGCCACGATAAAGATGAAGAAGACAACTGTATGGGTTGTGCGCTGGCGTTCGGAGTTGGTCCGCAGCAGCAGTCGGATGAGCACCATGGTGGCTCCAGTGGTCCCGATCAGGCTGGCCAGCAGACCGCCCACAGTGAGGATGCAAGTGTTCACTGCGGGGGTGGCTCGCAGGTCGCCGCGCACCACTATGCCGCCGGCGATTACATACAGGCTGAACAGCAGAACAATGAATGGGACGTACTCCTCCAAGACCGCCCGTTGGAGGACCGCGCCCACGGTCGGAAGTCCCGGAGCGGTGTGCTGGCGTGTTGCCGGCTGGCTGCCAGCGGGATGAAGCTCGCGTCGCGGGAACCCGGTCTGGCGTCCAGCGTAGTAGAGCAGCGTGACGCCGGAGAGGACCAGGGCCACCAGAAGCTTGTGGCGATTCTTCTCCCACCAGTGGGCGGTGGCCGCGAGCTGTGGCAGGACCGCCAGGGCCAGCAGCAGGACCACGAACGGCCAGACCCACAGCAGATTGGGGACAAACTCAGATGCGGTCGCCAGCGTAGCCATCCTCCTGGGGCACCGGAGCGGTCAGCGGGTCGGGGGATTGAGCGGCCGGGGCGTCGGCCGGCGAGTAGCGCGCCGGTTCAGCCAAAGCGTTGGCCAGCCCGACGATCTCGAATTCCTTCTGGCAGCCGTCGATGGTAAGGGTGACGCGCTCGCCGGGGCGACGGCCCATCAGCTTCTGTGCCATCGGAGCCCGGTAACTGTAGCAGGCCCGCTCCACGTCGGTCTCGAAGGGGCCCAGGAAGGTGACCACCCGCTGGCTGCCGTCAGCGACGTCGCGCAGGGTGACCCGGGAGCCGATGCCGACGTAGTCGGTCGGGACGTCATAGGGGGTAAGTGTCCGGGCTCGCGAAAGCTCGTCATTGATTGCGGCCACGCGGGCCCGCAGCAAGTCGCGCTCTTCCAGAGCGAACTTATACTCCGAATTCTCGCTCAGGTCGCCGTGCCGGGCCGCCTCGCCGATCCGCCGGGCGTTTTCGGGCAGCTTCTGGTTGACGATCTCATCCCGCTCCGCGACCCGACGGGCCAGGCC
>CAYZXK010000101.1:0-1914 GCA_964482395.1 uncultured Planctomycetales bacterium
ACCTGCACGTTCTGATCGTCGGCGGCGGTGGAGATTAGGTCCAGATCGCCGTCACCGTCCAGGTCGCAGGCCCGCAGGTCGCGAGCCCCTTCGCGATCCAGCGTGTTATGCCGCTCATGGTTGCCGATCAGCAGTGCGGTCCATCCCTCCCCGCCGGCGGTGCGCCCGGGATTGACCAGCAACTGGATCGACCCGGCGACGATCTGAAGCGGCTCCACGTGGACATCCGGCTTGGGTTCCAGGCTGACCCGCAGTCGGCGGGAAGCGGCGATGTCGTTGTCGCCGTCGTTGTCGAAGTCGGCGACTTCCACGCTGGTGTAGCCCTGCTCGACCGTGACGACGTAATTGTCCAGGTTGGCACCCGGGCCCAAGGCCTGAGCCAGGATGGCCAGCAGCTCGTCGTCGGTGATGATCTCGGTGGTGTTGGCGATCAGCTCTGCCGTTCCGGTGGGCTGGCCCCACTCGCTCATCACGTGGGTCCGGTCCGGGTCGGAGGGATGGTGCATGTAGATGACGCCGTCGCGAGCGGCCCCGACGATGTCCAGGTTGCCGTCACCGTCGATGTCGGCGACCGCCAGGTCCGATAGTTCGGCCCAGGGATTCTCGCCGCCGTCCAGAGTCAGGCTGGCGAACTGCACCGTACCGGCCGGTCCGAAGCTGAGAAGGATCTGAATGACGCCGGCCTGGTCCTGACGGTATCCGACCACCGGATCGACTTTTCCGTCGCCGTTGAAGTCGATCAGGACCGGATTCCTGGCCAGGTCGTCGGTCTGGTGCGTGATGGTCGTGACGACTCGACCCTCGATGAAGGTCCGTTCCTGGATCAGCACCTCGGTGAAAGCGTGTCCGGAGTCGGCCGCGAATACGCCGGCCACCGTGCCGTCGCCACAATTGCCGTCGAAAAGGCACCAGCGCCACTCGGGCGCGCAACTGCTGGCCAGCAGCACAAGCAGGGCTTGGGCGATCGGGAGCAGCAACGGACGAAGGCGGCGCCTGGGCATACTCGCAGCTCCGTAGGGTTGACCAAGCCAGACCGATCCATTAGCCGCCCGGTCGGCGGCCGGTTTCAAACCAGCCGTTCCCGGCCCGGTCCGGGTGCGCCCGGACACAGCACGCCGGTGCGGCTCACTTATCGGGTCGGCACTTTGAAGCGGAGGCTTGATATTAAAGGCCGAACCCGAACCGCGGCTGCGTCCGCGGGCCGGCCCCGGCGGCCGGTCGCTCAAATCCGCGGCCGGTCACCGACCTGCCCGGCGGGCAGACGGCTGCCGGGTTCCAACGGTGACTGTGGGCGGGCTGGCCAGACTTCTCGGACCTTGCGCAATACCAAGTCCACGGAGAGTTCGCGCAGGCACTGGTGATGTCCGAGGGGACAATCCCGTTGGTAACAGGGTGAGCAGGGCAGCGGCAGCCGCACAACGCCCGCCGATTTCCCGTACGGGCCGGTCCGATCCGGGCTGGTGGGCCCGAAAATAGCTACCAGAGGCTTGTCCAACGCCGCCGCCATGTGCATCGGCCCCGAATCGTGACAAATAACCAGGTCCGCCAGTTTGATGAACGCGGCCAGCTCGCGCAGCGAAGTTTGTCCGACCAGATCGAGCACTGGGGCTTTGCAGGCGGCGCCGATCTGAGTGGCCAACTGACGGTCATCCGGCCCGCCGAGCAACAGGCATGGCGGAAACCCCTCCCGCTCAAGCCGGTCGACCAAGTCCGCCAGTCGCTGAGCCGGCCAGCGTTTGCTATTCCATCGCGCACCTGGGATGACGGCAATGAAGCTGGGGAGCGACCGACCGGCAGCCCGGCTCAGGCGGTCGGCGGCTGAGGCGAATTCGGCTTGAGCCAAACCCAGCGGGAATTCAGGCGGGTCGACCCTCAACCCAATGGCCCGCGCCAGGCGCAGGTTCCGATCCACCG
>CAYZXK010000102.1:0-3074 GCA_964482395.1 uncultured Planctomycetales bacterium
CTTATCAGCCCGTTGAAGAACGGCCATTTCGCTACGCGGCGGTGAGTCTGAGGGTCCCGGCTGTGATCGGCGTCGGCCTCGTGTTCGAGTCGTGAATGCACACGTCGCGGGTGGTGAGCCGGTGATACAGAGCCCAGAGGATAGCAAAAAGCCAGACGCAGGCCGCTGCCCGGCCCTGCAGGCTCCGCGGCGTGCCCACCCCGAACAGCTTCCGCAGAATCACCCCCAGATTGTACGCCGCCGCCTGAATCACGTACCGTTTGGCGACATTCACCAGCCCCCGCAGCCAGCTCCGCCGGCCCCCACCCGTCTCGCACGTGTGCGCGAAGCTCCGCTCACAGAGCACACGCCGCAGTCGTTGCAGGCGTCGGCCACGCCGCCCACCAATCCGCCGGCGATTGTTCCGGAAGACGCGCTCCTGCTCAGCCGGCTTGTCGGCCCACACCCGCCTCTGCGACTCGTCCTTCTCACTGATGTACGTCCGAATCCGCCAGTCTACACATTGTGCCAGCGTCGCATTACTGTGGTATCCACTGTCCGCCGCCAGGTCCTGGACTTCCGCCTCGCTGCCCGCCCGCAGCAGATTCACCTGGGCCGCCACCAGCGTCTGCGGCAGACTCTCCGGATCGCCACGGTCCCCCGGCTGCACCGTCGCCGCCAGCAGCAGCTCACTCTCCAGGTCCACCGCGTGCTCGACCTTGTATGCCAGATGCGTCGTGCCGTCCTTCATTTTCGCGATCCGGCTGTCCGCGTCCGTCGGCGAGTGCCACTCCGCATTCGAGAGCTTCTTGCCTGGACGCTGCCGATCGAACTTCTTCAGCTCGTCAGCGCTCGGCTCTGCCATCCCCGCCTCCTGGGCCAGACGCCGCAGATACTGCCGGTAGTCTTCACCCGTATCCTTGCGGACGATACTCTTCAGGGCTGCGTTGGCCTCCAGCAGCGTCGCGTCCACGCCCAGCGCCTGGCCTTTCAACAGCTGCTTCAGTTGGGCGATCCCCAGCACCCGCGCAAAGACCTCCTCATGCACCTCGAGCGGCAACCGCTTGCGGATGTTGGTCAGCGACGAATGGTCCGGCGTCGCCTCCGTCAGGCCGAAGCCCAGAAACCGCTTCAGCGAGCTGGAGTCCGCACAGCGCCAGGCGATGCCGCGCTGGCTCTCCAGCCCCTCGAAGTAACCGATCAGCAGCATCCGGAAGTACACGCCCGGCGGAATGCCCGGGCGGCCCTGCTCGGCGTAATACGGTCGGCAGCGTTCCTCGATCCAGCGATCGAAGCCGACCTCGGCCAGCAGCTCGTTCAACCTGTCATAGAAAGGATGCCCCGGCCCGCGCACCACCGCCATCGTCGGAATCCAGAGTTCCTCCTGCCGCTCACCCCCACGCAGTCCCAATGCCATGCCACATCCTCCTTGATGCCATTATTATTGCATGCGAGGCAAGGGGTTTTTCAACGGGCTGATAAGAGGAGTGGCGCGGGTTCGATGCCGGTCGCGCCGCACGCGCCCTTCGGCGGGTTGTGTACGAAAAAGGTGTTTCCGGAGCACCGCGTAACATCCATGAGCTTCGGCAGGATCCGGCTTGAGATTTCAGCTCCGTTCTTCAGAATGAATACCGTATGATCGCCCGCATACCGAGCGGCGACAATCACGTACTCCTTGCCACCAATCACCACGGTCACGGGGCCTGACATGAGCGCGTTCTCGACCAGAATGATGAACGCGTCGGGTCGGAGGAGGCTGCTTTGGCCCGTCGGGTCCACGCAGTTAGTCGGGTCTCCGTCCGAGTAAAGCTAACTGTTCAGCCCGCCGAGGAGGCCGATGGGGTCGCGTTGGATGAAGCGGCCGAGGGAGGGGTCGTACCAGCGGTGGCCGACATGCATCAGCGTGATCGGCGGCAGGTCGGGATCCGGACCGTGCAGCGCGATGATGCCCCGGTTGGGGTCCGAGCCGGGCGGACCGCCGGCGGTCGGAAAGCCGCCAGTCTCGTAGCCCCACGCGCCGGCGTACCAGTACCGGTTGACGGCCGGGGCGCCCGCCTCACCCGGTTCTGCCGGCAACTCGCCGCCGACCTGACAGTGCAACTGCCCCTGGTCGTCAGTCCATTCGGTCACCAGTTCGCCAAAAGCCGTGTATCCCACTGACGACACGACAGGGCCCCCTTGCCCGCCCACCTGGTAGCTCACCGGCTGACCGAGTTCATCCGTGGTCATCAGCGTCGAGCCGATCAGATCGCCATGCAGATATCGGACCGGATTGGTCTGGCCGTCGATGGTCTGTCCGGCGTGGATGCGCGGGCCCAACAAGCAGTGCATGGTCTCGATCACCTCAGCCGGCGATGGAAATCCCGGTACCGGCGCTCAAGCTCGGCAGGGGAGCAACAACACGCCGCCAGGATCCAAGCGTAGACCTCGTGGGGGTCGCGCACGTTGTCATGCCAGAGCGCGCCGAGGAGGCGTTCCCTTACCGTCTCGGGCGGTTGTCCGAAGCCTCCAAGAAAGTCGACCAGCCAGGCCGAGTGGCTATGGAAGCCCGGGGGATAAGAGGTCCCTGGCTCGATGGGTTGCCCTTGTTCCAAGAGCTCCGCCACTGAGAAACAAGGCCCGGCGACGCACGCTGCGGGTGCAACGATCTTGTCCGGAACCGGGCAGGATACTCGGTGGACCGCGCTGGGCCAGACCAGCGAGCACAGGAACTCAGCATAACCTTCCGCAATGCTCGGGGGATACGGGAACCGGTCAGTCAACCCTGCCAGCACCGCGTGGCCCAACTCATGCGTGAGCACACGGCCCAGCGGCACTTGCTCATTGAAACGCGCTACGACTATCCTTTGCTCAGCCGAGCACAAGCCTGCGGCGAGCGATCCGTCTGGTAGTACAAAGGTGTCTCGCACGTCCTGTGGCGTCACCCGCGAGCCGAAGCAGTATACCCGCACAGCCGGCATTGCCAGGTTCGAGCCGGTGAGATGGCGCGTGAGGTACTCCAGACGTTTCAAGAGCGACCCGTCCACACGGTCAAGCTCGGCAAGGTCATCGGTGCTACATCCAACAGCGCAGAATCGTGCGTACGAGCGTCGTAG
>CAYZXK010000103.1:0-7333 GCA_964482395.1 uncultured Planctomycetales bacterium
CTCGAGAACTGGACCTGACTCCGTCGCAGCGGGAGCGGTTGCAACTAATCATGCGGGACGCCCGTCGGGCCGAGCGCCGTTCGCTGCCGGATTCGGCTACTCGGGCCGAGCAGGCCAGGCTCGTGAAGATCCGCATCAAAGAACTGTTGACGGCGGAGCAGGCTGAGGAGTTTGACCGGCTGTTAGAGCAGAGCCGCCCACCGGGCCCGCCAGAGCGCCACCGTTTCCGAGAGGGCCCAAGGACCGGCGGCGGAGAGGCCGCCGACGGTCGCTGACGCGGCGGTTGGCCGCTACCGCAGGCGGCCGAATTGCGCACCCTGGCTTAGATGGGCGGACCCTCCGCACTCCAGCCGGGATCGGCGTTTTCGACCGCGATGCTGGACCCCAGCACGCCGTTAGAGGCTGGGCCGCCGTGGTTGTACAGGACCTGCCCAGTTCCTTCGAACAGCGGCCAGTAGCCCAGCAGACCGAACTCGGTGCCCGCCAGTCGCTGGTCGCGGTTCAACAGGATGGCGACGCTGCTGCGGGCCTCGGCCCACAGACGCACTTCGCCGATCTTGCCGCGGAACCCGACCCCGATAGTCAACTGGTCGGCCAGAATTGACCCGGCGATCGGAGTGCTTCCCAGCGGGGCACCATCAAGGTAGAGGACGCAGACCCCGGCCAGATTGCCATCGTAGACGACCGCGACGTGTCGCCAGCTTCCAGCCAGGCTGGTAGCCGAGGCGGCGATGCCGGCGCTGCCGATCTGGACGCCGATGGCGTTACTGGCCGGTTGCATGTTGATGGTGAGGGCTCCGCCGCCCAGGCTGGCAAGCGTCCCACCCTCATTTTCGGCCTTGACCCACAGTTCCAGGGTGAAAGCGGCAAAGCTGAGCTGGCTGCCCAGCGGTAAGGTCGCGAAGCTGCCGCCGTTGAACTCCAGCGACCCGTTCCGGGCCGCTACGGTGATGGTCGTGGTAGTGGTGGCCTCGCGCCCGCCGGCGGTCACCACCCGCAGCGTAACCGTATACTGCCCGGCCACATCAAACCGGTGCCACGGCTGGGGTTGCCGTGAGGTGGTCCCGTCGCCGAAGTCCCAGTAATAGTCGAGGATCACGTCATCCGGGGCGTGACTGAGGGTGCCGTCGAACTGAACGGGCAGCGGTTCGGTGCCACTGTCGACGCTCGCGGAGATCACTGCGACCGGGGTCTGACCCCCTGCCCGTACCTCGACACTGGCCCGGCCGACTTCGCCCGCCGAGTCGGTAACTGTCAGTTGGACGACGTAGCGACCCGGCTGCTGGAAGACGTGGGTGACCTCGACCTGATCCGAGGTCGTTCCATCATCGAAGTCCCAGGCGTAGGTCAGTGCCCCTTCATTGGTCGAGCTGGAGTTGGCGGCAGAGAAAACTACCGTCAGGGGAGCCGAACCGGTGGTAGAGGACGCGGCGATCTGGGCGTCGACCGGACTCTGATTTCCATCCAGCGGGCAGCCAGCCGCCAGCAACAGGGACAACGACGCTACCCAGACGCTGCTTCTCATGACTACTCCCTACGCGGTCCGCACGCCCGCGACCGCGTCAATTATATCGCTCCGAGCAAATGTCCTTCGGTCCGGGCCGAAGTCGGTAGATCCTGCTTACCGGCTGGGCTTCCGATCAATCGGGCGGTTCGGCCGGTGGCGGCCTTCGACTGATGGTTTCCTGAATGCTCCAGTAAACCACGGCTACGATCAGCAGGCCGGAAATCCCGCATCCTGCCGCCATCCAGAACCAGTCGGACAGCCGGTCCATCGACCCCGCACCGCTCCTGAGAGCCCCGGGGTTTTGCCAAAGGCACGCCGCTGCATAGAATGCAGCGCGGCCGGTGCCGGGGCAAGACTCCGGCCCTGCCGGGAGGCCGAGATGTGGAAAACCAATCGTCGGTGGCCGCCGGATCTACCCCCGCCGGCCAGCGTGTGGCCCACGAGACCCTGGTTCAGCGCCGCCGCCGGGTGATCCGCAGCGTGCTGGCCGTCCTGGCCATGACCGTGGTGATGGTTCTCCTCTCCCTGGCCGGCCGAGACCAGCAGTCGATCGAAAGTTGCCGACAGCGCATGGAAGCCGCGGTGAAGATACTCCAGGAGAGTCACGGCGAGTGGCTTCGCGACCCCCTCAAGTTCCCCCTGCCCTCGATCGCCGACCGGCTCGGGGACGTTTGGCGGGAACATGTGCTGGACAACTGGTTTTACACCGAACAGGCCGCCTCCAAACGTGAGGTTGGCGTCTGCTGCTGCGAACGCCCCCACCACCGGATGTTCATGTCCGACGGCCGGTACGTGATTATCTTCGACGTCCGCCGACAGCGGTATGAACTCCAATGGATGGACGAAAGCCGGTTCGCCCAGCGGGCCGAAGAGCTGGGACTGCACGCCCGGCGGGTGCGGCCCTGACCGGTCGGCCAGCTATGGAAGTATTCCTCGGACTGGATAAGTTCCCCCCCAGATCCTCCGGTGTGGTGCTCTCGCTCGGCAACTTCGATGGCGTCCACCTGGGTCACGCCCAACTGATTCAGGCCGCCGCCACGGTCGCCAGGCGAATCTCCGTTCCACTGGCGGTGATGACCTTCGACCCTCACCCGCTGGCGATTCTGGCTCCCGAGCGGGCGCCGACGCCGCTGTCAACGGCGGCGGAGAAACTGGCGCTGCTGGAGCGTCTGGGAGTCCAGTGCTGCATACTGGTCCGCAGCGAGCCGGCATTCCTGGCCCAAGAGGCCGGCGATTTTCTGGCCAGCCTGGTGGCCCGCTGCCGGCCGCGAGCCTTGGTCGAGGGGCCGGATTTCAACTTCGGCCGTGGGCGGTCCGGCAACCTCGACACGCTGCGCGAACACGCGACTGCCTGGGGTTATGAGGTGCACACCGTGCCGGCCCTACGCTGCGCGGCCTTGCCCACCCACCCGGTCGTCAGCAGCTCCTCCATCCGCCAGGCCCTCCGGGACGGCCGGCTGGATGACGCTAACTTGATGCTCGGCCGACCTTATCGTGTGGTCGGGACCGTCGCCCGTGGCCATGGCCGCGGACGAATCCTGGGCTTCCCGACCGTTAACCTGGAAGGCATTCCACACGGGCTGCCGCAGGAAGCGGTGTATGCGGCGGTCGCCCAGCTGGACAACGGCAACTTGTATTTGGCCGCCGTCAACCTGGGGCCGCAGCCGACCTTCGGTCAGAGGCAACGCCGGGTCGAGGCCCACCTCCTGGATTTCACTGGCGATCTCGACGGCCGGCGAGTTGGGTTGCATTTCCTAGCCCGCCTCCGCGAGCAGGAGAAGTTTGCCGACCCCCGCCAGCTCGCCGACCAGTTGCAGCGCGATGTTGCCGCGACCCGCCGCTTCGCGGACCAAATGCGACGCCTCGGCGATCACCCCCCAATTCCACTTTAAGCAGGGGCGTGGTGTCGCTGGCGGGCCGCCTCGTTGAACTTGGGCTCGTAAACCCCCCGGTAAATTGTGGAGATAGAGTCGCCTCTGTGATTTGAAGTGCCAGGTTTTGCCCGGGCGGTTTCGGGAGCGATCCCGGCCAGCGGTATTACCTGCGGCAGCCGCACCAATCTTGTCTTGCTCTACCGGTCACCGAAAGCCCCGGTCCAAGCCTGAAGACGTCAATAAACCGGGTTTCGGGCGTCGCCCAATCACCCCTGCGGCTCGGCCGAGGCGTTCGATCGCGTTTGCCTGGCGGCGTAGGAGGTGCCACCACAACGCCCGATAACTAGCAGCAGGCAAACCGTTTGGGCAGCCCCGTTTTTCCGGTAACCGTATTGACTTGGGCCACAAGGGCTGGTAGAAATGGCGCTGGCGGAGGTATGAAGAAGGAAGCGTGTGCTGGGACCGGCGGCGATCAGCAGCGGCCGGGCTAATCGCGCTAGGCGTAAACTAGACACCTCCGTAAGAGATTTCAGTCAGGATCGTTGAGTGCCCTGCGGATACGCAGCTCCCGTACGTTCACCGTCTGCCGACCCTGCGTGGACCGGGGCCGGTCTGACCACTCACATTGGTTGGCAGCGCAAACACTCCGCCACCGGACCGTGGCTGCTTAACCCCAACCTGGAAATGCCCGAATACTCACATACATCGACAGTCGCGAATTGCCTTCGGGTGCTGCATCGGTATCCCGATAATAGAGCCCTCTGGATGAGAATTCCCGGTACACGTCTTGTGCTCGGTCCGTTCCGGGCTGACCGGGAGCGTGGTTTCGTGACGGAGTAGTGGAAGTCGGCTGCGAACATGAAGGAGGACACACGACTATGAGGAAATTATGTTTACTGTGTACTGTGCTCCTGGGCACCGGTCTGGTGCTGGCTCAGGCGCCCAGCGAGCTGACCAAGCAGGACATCAGCACTCACGCGGGTGTACGGGCCCCGACCAACACCCAGACGGTGGACGCCTTCGTCGAGGAAGGCGCGGTGGTGGTCCAGGAGTTCCCCAACCGCGGCGTCGAGTCCGGCGACCAGTGCCCTCCCGGCTATCTGACCGGACAGAACGAGACCGGGAACACCTGGCTCTACAGTGATCTAGGCTTCAGCTCCGGCCAGTGGTCCCGCCGCGTGACCACCGAGCAGTTCCCCGCTCCCGATGGCTCGGGTTCTCTGACCCAGCCCATCGGCATCATCCAGTTCCTGGGGACCTACATTAACGGCGCCTCCCAGGGCTGCACCAAGGCCCATCGCTGGCGGGTCGAGTTCTACAACGACGACGGCACCGGCAAGCCGGTCCGCTGCACGCCTACGCATGGTCCGTACTACACCGACCAGCCTGGCAGCGTGCTGATTGTCGAGGAATTGGGCCAGTTGAACTTCGGGTCTATCCCCTATGCCACCAAGTACGGCTTCACCTTCGTGTTGCCGACCCAGGTGAGCAAGGCCAAGGGCCACTTCTCGATTGCTTGCGCCAATGAGGTGACCGACTGCTACGGCCTGCTGGGGCCCTCGCTGGCGCCGGAAGGCAATAGCCTGACCTGGCGGTGGTTCGAGCTGGAGAATGGGCTGCCCACCTGCCCGTTCGTTCCGTCGGGCGGGTCGACGTATGACATTCAGTATTGCTTCGGCAAGGTCACGCCGGGTGCCTGCTGCGACGACTGCACCGGCGTCTGCGTGGACAACAGCAACGACTTCATTTGCGGCTGGTACGGTCGGCGCTTCGGCGGCCTGAACTCGACCTGTGCGAGCATGAGCCCGGCCTGCGGTCAGGTTACCGGCGCCTGCTGCTATGACGACGGCACTTGCGAGTTGAAGACCTGCACCGACTGCGAAGGCGGAGCCTGCTGCATCGGCAGCACTTGCTATTTCTACACCGAAGACAAGTGCGCGCTGGAGGGCGGCGAGTTCCAGGGCATTGGAGTGTCGTGCACCCCCAACCCCTGCGGGCCGCAGTACTGCATCGGTGACATGAACTGCGACGGGACGGTAACTTTCGCCGACATCAACGCATTTGTTCTGTATCAGGTGAACTTTGCCGCTTGGCAGTCGGTCTACCCTGGCTGCAATTCCAAGAACGGCGACATCAACTGCGACGACGTATACCCGTCTTATGCCGATATCAACCCGTTCGTGGTACTGATGCAGCAGACTCCCAAGCCGTGCCCGAATCTGTGTCCGAAGGCGCGGACCACTGGTCCGCAGTGGGCGGGTGCCAACACGGTTTGCCCGACTGACTGCTGCACGGTGGTGATCCCGCCGGGTGCCAACAAGGAGAACGAGCCCAAGTGCGGCCAGGGCTACGAAGACAACTTCAACGGCGGCTGCAATTGGGATATGCCCTATGACTTCTCGCCGATTGGCTGTGGTCAGACCATTTACGGCGAGTCCGGCACCTACTGGAACGACGGCAACTATCGCGACATGGATTGGTACGAGTTCACCACCACGGTGCCGCGCATCTTCACCGTGACGGTCTACGCCGAGTTCAATCCGGTGGTCTGGCTGGCCGGTCCGTGCGACCCGAACGCCGCCGACGTGTGCGCGAACTTCTCGAACCTGGCCGACCCGGTGGTCGGGACCAAGTGCGTGGACGCGGTGCTGGTCACTCGGTGCCTGCCGAGAGGCAAGTACTGGATCATCGTGGCTCCGGACACGTTCGAAGGCGTGCCCTGCGGCATGGACTATCGTGTGTCGCTGGAGTGCGCCAACTGCGAGCCGTGCAGCATCGCCTGCGACGGGACCGTTGTCTACCAGGAAGCCGCGGTGGCCTGCAACGACCAGTACAGCGAGGGTTACGATCCGAACAACCCGGATCCGAACAACGGTGGCTGCAACTTCGAGCCCAACGTGTTCGAGGCGATCCCCTGGGTCTCGGATGAGACCAAGATGGTCTGCGGTTCGGTGTGGGCTCGGGACGGCACCCGGGACCTGGATTGGTACAAGGTGGTGATCCCGATGATGGGCCAGGGCACGATCGCCAACTTCTACACCGAGGTTCCGGTGGTCTACTCCTGGTTGTTTGACAGCAGCGGAGTTGGCCCGCCCACCTGTAGCAGTGCCTATTGGAGCCCGCGGTATGCCACGCCGTGCGCTACTCCGTTGGCGCCGTTTGTGACCAACATGAACAGCCCGGGTGATTACTGGATTCTGATCGCTCCGTCGGCCGGCGACGGCCTGGAGATCTGGGACGGGTATCCGTGCTGCATCGGGGCCAACGAGTACAAGTTCGATCTGACGGTCCGGGAGATCTCCTGCGACGTGGCCAGCAAGCCGCACGCCAACACCGAGGCGGAAGTCGGCATGACCAACTGCCCGTTGTACAGCTACACCGACAACTACAACGGCGGGTGCGACAGCGGCAACCCGAACCTGATGCTCAACCTGACGTTGGGCACCGGTCAGGGCTGGCTGGCGACTTCCGGCACCTGGCTGACTGATCCGAACGATCCCAACAGCGTGATGGTGGATTACGACTGGTACCGGTTGACCTTCACCAGCCGGAGCCGGATCAAGATCTGGGCTTATGCTCAGTTCCCGATCACCTGGGAGTTGTGGGACCCGAACGATCCGAACACTCCGGCCAGCGGCTGTGACGAGGGCCCGGATGAAGGGTTGGATGTGCCGCCCTGCTACAACGATGCAGTCTGGACGGTTCGGTCCTACCCGGCCGGCACGTACTGGCTGCGGGTCTATCCGGATGTGGACAGCTATGGCTGCTATCCGAAGAACAACGTGCCGTGCAAGCCGGATGCCACGCCGCCCTGGAAGCAGTACCTGCTGGAAGTCTCGCAGGTTCAGACTGGTGCGCCGGCGTGCAGTTGGACTGCGGCCGGGACGAACCTGGATGATCCGTGCGACGACGTGAACGACTATGACACCAACGCGGGCTGCGACGATCCGAA
>CAYZXK010000104.1:0-3035 GCA_964482395.1 uncultured Planctomycetales bacterium
TCTGTATTGGATCCCCGGCAGCAGCCTGTTCCGCTGCCCGGCCCGGGCCTGGCTGCTGGTCAATCTGTCCATCGCGGCCCTGGCGGCGGTCACCGCCCGCGAACTGGGCGCCCGAGCCTCCCCACGGCGAACGCGACTCCAAGCCGCAATCATCCGGCTAACACGCCGGCCGCCGGTGGTGACCCTGACCATGGTCGGCGTGCCGGTGGCGCTGGTCTTGATCGCCGCCGGCCTGGCCGACCACTCGCTCCGGGCCGCCGCCCTCCGGTCAATCCGCCCGTGGGGGCCCGCCGTCTGGGTCCCGCTGGTCGTCGGACTGATCTCGCTGGTCAGCCTGAGGCTGGTAGCACGCCTCTGGCGCCGGCCACAACTCATCTGGCTGCTGCCCCTCGTGACCGCAATCGACCTGGGCATCATCGGCTGGACCATCGACGTCCCCGCCGGCCGGAACGATCCGACTCAACTGCTCAGTCCGCAGCAACCGGCTGACTGGATGAATCTGGTGGCCAAGTCCTCGACCCGCCTCTGGGTTGTCACGGGCCGTCAAGGTCGCCGGCCGGGAGAATATGTCGACCCGATCGACAAAGCCGTGGCCAATACCAACATTCTCCGCCAAATCGTGTCTCTGACCGACTACGGACCGCTCCAACCGACAGTGGTGGCCCGACAGTTCGGCTTTGCACCCTGGGGCGAGACTCCGCAGGCCAGGTCCTTGCTTTCCGACACGCGCTGGATGGACCGGTTCAACCTGGGCTGGGTGCTCCTGTGCGACGAGTACTGGCCTCCGCCGGCCGATTGCCAACTGGTCGGCATCGTCGGGCCCGGCTGGCGTCTGTATCAGAATCCGACTGCGGCGGGCTGGGCATTCCTGGAAGACCCGACCCAACCCGGCGCCGTGCGATACGAGCAACTGGCTCCGTATGACCTCAGCATCCGGGTCGATACCTGGCCGACGCCGGTGCAAACTTTCGACCCGCCAACTGACCCCGCCCGACTCGGCACTTGGCCCCGACTGATAATCTCACAGCTCGCACTCCCAGGGTGGAAGGTTCAGGTTAACGGACGCCCCACGCCGATCGAACCGACGCCGAGCGGGCTGATGGCCATCCCGGTCCCACCCGGCCAGGCCGTCCAGATAAACTGCTCTTACTTTCCCCCGGGGCTGACCCTGGGAGCAGCAGTGTCCCTGATCTGCGGGATGATGCTGACGGTCAGCACCGCCTGGGCGAGCGTCCAGCTTTTGGGTCGGCGATCGGCCAGCAGAGCTGGAAAGTGCAGCCACGGCCCTCGTTGGCCATGGCGGCGATGGTGGCTCCGTGGCTTCGAGCGATGGTTCGGCAGACGCTGAGCCCCAGCCCGACCTGCTGCCAGTCGTTGGGAGTCTGCTGCGGATCGGCCGCCAGGAAAGGATTGATGGTCTTGTCCAGCACGTCCCGCGGGATACCCTTCCCGCTGTCGCGAACCTCGATCCGCGCCTTATCCCCGTCGGCCACCGCGGTGATCGATATCATTCCCCCGGCATCCTGCATGGACCGCCGGGCGTTCAACAGGAGGTTGAGCAGCACCTGGCAGAGCAGATCGAAATGAGCCCGGACCCGCAGTTCTTCCGGCACCGCAACCTGCAACTGGATGCCATCTTTCTCCAGCGGGCGGGCCATGGTCTCCACCGCTTCCCGCACCGCCTCGGCGACCGAGCAGGACTCCAGCGGGCGCTGCTGACGATGGGCCAGCTCCAGCAACAGCTCTGCCACCGCCTTCGCCCGACGGGACTGGACCAGCGTGCGCTCCAGCGCTTTACGCATAAACGCCAAATCATCGCCGCTCAGCAGGGCCGCCTCCGCCCGAGCCATGATCGGCGTCAGCAGGTTGTTGAATTCGTGGGTGACCATTGCGGTCAGACTGCCGAGCAGCGCCAGCCGCTGGCAAGCGATCAGCTCCTGCTGAAGGTCGGTGATGACCGCCTTCAGTCTATCGACCGAATCTGGCAACGGCGTCCCCGCGCCCCCGTCCGGTTTGGTGGCCAGTCGCGATTGAGCGTCGTCGGTCATGCAGCACCCGTCTGTGACCCGACCGCTCACCACCATCCTCCCCAATCAGGCCCATCATAGGCGCGCTACCCCTACCTGTCAAAAACACGAACCGATGCCCTTCTTGGCACAGACCCACCACACACTGAATTTGACCTTAAGCGCCGACCGGACTCGGCGCCCGCCTCCGCAACTCGAATCCGACCGAACGGGCATCGGCGCTAAAACCGCACCGCTCCGGTCCTGCCTGTGAGCCGATTCGTCGCGGTTTTCGCCAAGTGCCAGGCTAACTATGGTCCTCCGCCTTGGGTGGCCGGTTCATGAGCTCAGTGATCGCGACCAGCGGCGGCTTGTTCTCGAACAGCACCTGGTAAACCGCCCGGGTGATCGGCATTTCCACGTTGTACCGGGCGGCCAGTTCCAAAACCGCCCGAGTAGTCGGAATACCCTCGATAACCGCCGTGCTCTCTCTGACCACCTGCTCCACGCTGACCCCCTGACCGATGCGTTCGCCCGCCGAGCGGTTGCGGCCCAAGGGCGAAACGCTGGTAGTGATCAGGTCGCCGACTCCAGCCAGTCCGCCGAAAGTCTCCGGTCTTGCCCCCAAGGCCACGCCCAAGCGGGTGATCTCGACCAGCCCGCGCGTCACCAGGGCCGCCTTGGCGTTGTCCCCGGCCCGCAGGCCGTCCAGAATCCCGGCTGCCAGCGCGATCACGTTCTTGGTCGCCCCGGCCAGCTCGACGCCCAGCACGTCCTGAGTGGTGTAAATCCGGAACCACGACGTGCTCATCGTCGATTGGATCAACCGGGCCACCGCAAGGGACTCCGACGCGACCACCGCCGTGGCCGGCAGGCAGCGCATCAGTTCCCGCGCGATGTTGGGACCGGACAAGACTGCCACCGGGCTGGCCGGCACATACTGGCTGATGATCTGGCTGGGCCGGGCCAGCGTGGTCAGTTCGATTCCCTTGGTGACGCTGCCGATCGGCACCCCCCGGGGCACTGCCG
>CAYZXK010000105.1:0-20119 GCA_964482395.1 uncultured Planctomycetales bacterium
ATCGTGTACGGTCTGGTGGCGTACTACAACGCCAAGTACGCCACGCGGGTCTGCAAAGAATTCCGGGAGGTCCGCGGTGTGGCCTGAAATGCCCTTCTTAACCCGCAACAATTACACACGGGAATTGACGTTACCGGGGGACCCGACCGACCGCACGCCCGTAGTGCACGGCAGCCCAGCGAGCCGAGCCTAACCGGCCGCCTCACTTGGCTGCCAAGCGACTATACTTGCTTGAAGGAAGCTGAGGGCGGCCTCATTGGGCCGAACCAGAGATGGACCGCAGACCCGAGACCTACTACCTCGAAACCTTCGGCTGTCAGATGAACGTGCTGGACAGCCAGCTCGTCGAAGGACAGTTGCGCGACCTGGGCCTGCGCCGGGTGCCCAGCAGCCAGCAGGCCGACGTGATCCTGTTCAATACTTGCAGCGTCCGGCAACACGCGGAGGACAAGGTCTGCTCGCGCCTGGGACGACTGAAGACTCTCAAGCGCCATCGCCCTCAGACCATCATCGGCGTGATCGGCTGCATGGCCGAGCGTCAAAAAGAGGCGTTGTTCGAGAGTGTGCCGCACCTGGACCTGCTCTGCGGGCCCGGCGAGCTGCACCGCCTCCCCGGGCTGATCCAGCAGGCCTGGGAGCGCGGGCGGCCGGTCGCGGCCCTGGCGGGTTTGCAGTCGCGACGGACCCCGGCGCTGGAGCGGGCACTGGAAGATGACGAACTGGAAATGCTGGACCTGTCACGCCGGATGGACCGCAGCGATAACCTGCTCCGGTCCTACGTCCGGGTGCAGCGGGGCTGCGACAAGTTCTGCACGTACTGCGTGGTCCCATTCGTCCGCGGGCCGCAGCGCAGCCGCCCGCCGGCCCACATTCTCCAGGAAGTGGAGGCTCTCAGTCGCCAGGGCTGTCGCGAAGTCACCCTCCTGGGACAAACCGTGAATTCCTACGCATATCCGGAGGATGGTCGCAAGGTCGGCCTGGCCCGGCTCTTGGAGCGCGTTCACGCGGTCGCAGGCATCAATCGTATCCGGTTCGTGACCAGCTATCCCGCGGAGTGGGACGAAGACATCTTTCGCGTGATGCGGGACTACCCGCGAATCTGTCCGCACCTGCACATTCCCGCCCAAAGCGGCTCGGACCGCATACTCCAAGCCATGAATCGCCGATACACCGTCGCCGATTACCTGCGCCTGGTAGACACCGCTCGTCGCTACATCCCGGACCTGGCGCTGGCCGGGGATTTCATCGTTGGATTTTGCGGCGAGACCGAACGCGATTTCCAGGCCACGGTGGACCTGGTCCGGGCGGTGCAGTACCAGACCTTGTTCGTGTTCAAGTACTCGCCGCGACCCGGCACGGCTGCCGAGCGAAATCAAAACGACGACGTGCCGCATTCAGTGAAGGTCCGGCGGAACAACGAGCTGTTGGCCGTGCAGAGCGAGATCAGCCGCCGGCAGAAGCAGGCCTGGATCGGCCAGTCCGTCGAGGTGCTGGTGGAAGGCTACAGCAAAGCAGCCGCCAAACCGCATTCGCGCCAGCCCGCCCAGCTTGTCGGCCGCACCCCCCACGATCTGATCACCGTGTTTTACGGTCAGCCGGAGCACATCGGCGCGATTGTCAAAGTGCGTGTGGAGTCGGCATCCGCGCTGACTTTGCATGGACGACTGGAGTCGGTCCTGTCGCCACCGCCTGCCCGCGTTATCGGCCCCAGTGATTGACCCGCTGGCCGGGAGCGATTCGGTTTGGCGGGGAAAGTCGCGAGCTGGTCCGCCGCGGCTGCCAATCGCCGCTTCCGCCGCCCACCCCTCCCCACTTGTTCAAGTTTGCTACTGGCACCACCGATGCACCACCGCAGCAACTTGTCGTGGGAACGCAGCCGTGGCCATGGCCGAACCGCAGAGCAACTTCGCGCCGATCAAACCGGCCCGCCCTTGGCGGCAGCACTTATGGGACGGCGTGTTGCCCGAGGCCCTGGGACTGTGCTTCGTGGCCATCATCCTGGCGGCACTTGCCGCCGGTTACCTGGTTGCCGACCACTTCTGGCAGAAACAGTCCCAGGCGACAACTCGGACCCACGCCGAAAATCTCGCCCAGGCCCTGGCCACGGCACTCGGAGCGCGTGAAGAGCCCGACGAGCAGACCCTGGCCGCCCTGGCCCAGGGCCTGTCACGGTGCTTTCAGTTACGGTCGGTGCGCTGGACCGCCGCGGACGGAACCCTGCGACTGGTTTGGCCACCCCAGCTCAGGGCCGCGGCCACCCCGCCAGCCGAAGCGCAAGCCGGCCAGCGCCTTGTGACCCTCACGGTCCCGGTTCGCAGCCCGACCGGCCAGCCGATGGGCGATCTGCTGATCGTGCATGAGGCCGACGATCGGCACGGCTATCGAACGTTTCTGCTTTTAAACTGGGGAGGGGCAGCCGGGCTGACGTTGTTGGCGTTTGCCGCCTTCCACCAGCGACTTCGACGTCATCTGCGGCCGGTGGCGGCCATCGAGCGCAGCCTGCACAGCTACGTCGCCGGCGTGGAGAAGGAACTGCTCTCGCTCCAGCTCAGCGACTCGCTGGGCAGCATCGCCCGGGGGTGGAACACTCTGATCGAACAACTGGCCGCCACTCAGCAACAGCTTCGCAACGCCCAGCAGGCCCAAGCCGGTCCGTACGTGGCGGCGCGGCTGGAAAACACCCTTTTCCGCCGGGTGGTCGACCGCCTGCCTTTCGGCCTGATCTGCACCGGCCCGGACCAGCGCATCACCTACGCCAATCCCTCGGCCGCCGCTCTACTGGCACGACCGGTCGACGGACTGGTGGGCCGGCCCGCCGGCGAGGTGATCGACAACCCGGCGGTCAGCCAGGCCATAGCCGGCGCTGAGGCCGGCTGCCGGGCCGGCCTGTCGGTCGACCACACCACCAAGGACAAAGACCACGAATCGACCCTGCGTTTCCGCATCATGCCGATGCCCGAGCCGGCCAGCGGCGGGATCATAATCACAGTCGAGGATATCAGCCAGTTGCGAGAAGGCCAGCGGGCCCGCGACAACTTCCTCTATCACGTCACCCACGAGCTGCGCACCCCGCTGACCAACATCGCGGCCTACGCCGAAACCCTCACCCAGCCCGGCTTCGACGACGAGCAGACCCGCAAGGAATGCTACAACGTCCTGATCAGCGAGACCCGCCGCCTCTCACGCCTGGTGGAGGACATTCTCAGCATCTCGCAACTGGAGGTCGGCACCGCCCGCCTGGACATCGGCCAGGTCGACCTGCTGCGCCTGGTCCGCCAGATGGTGCAGGACAACCTGGGCGCCGCCGACGAGAAGGGCATCGACCTCACGCTGTCGGTGCCGCCCAAAGTCCCCAAGATCAACGGCGACAAGCAGCGGCTCTCCGTGCTGCTCAACAACCTGATCGGCAACGCGGTTAAGTACACCCCTTCCGGGGGCAAGGTGCAGGTCAGCCTGGAGGTGGACCAGCGACAGGTCCGGATCGCGGTCAAGGACACCGGCATCGGCATCGCGCCCGAGGACGCGCCCCACGTGTTCGAAAAGTTCTACCGAGCCGCGGACCAGGCCGTCCAGGCCGTTCCCGGTACCGGCCTGGGACTGGCCCTGGCCCGGGAAGTGGCCCGCCTCCACGGCGGCGACATCTTCCTGGAAAGCGAAAAGGGCAAGGGCTCGGTCTTCACCCTGGAGTTGCCGCTATCGCCGACCGAGGCGGCGGAGGTCACCGCCCGATGAGTCGAATCCTGGTCGCCGAAGACGATCCGCACATCCTGCGCCTGATCAGCATGTGGCTGACCCGCCACGGGCATGAAGTGATCGAGGCCCGTAATGGGCTGGTCGCCCGCGAGCTGATCTCCACCCAGCCGGTCGACGTGCTGGTCTCGGATGTGAACATGCCCGGAATGGACGGCCTGAACCTGGTCGAGACCGTTTACGGCACCGGCCAGGTTCGACACGGGGTAATCGTGCTGACCAACCGCTGGGACCACGGCGAAATCGGCGAACGACTGGCCGACTGGGGCGTTCAGGTCATTGCCAAGCCGTTCAGCCCCTCCCGCCTGTCCGAGTTGATCGAGTCGATGACCGCCGGCACGCGCCGCGCCGGCCGACCCGCCCACTCGGCCGGCACGCCCGATCAGCAATCCACCTCCCAGGAGGCCGGGGCCCCATGAGCAGCGACATCCCATCCACCCCGCATGATTCGCTCCTGCGCGACCTGCTGTCCGGGCTGTCGCTGACCGGGCCGGAGCCTACTCGCTCGGTCGGCCTGCTGGCCAGTCCCCACCATGCTCCCCAACCTCCTGCCCACTGCCTGCAAGCCTGCCTGGATGGCGACCCGAACGCGATCGGGCGACTCGGCTGCCAACTGCTGGCGGCGGCCGCGGCAGGCAACCTCGACCCCCAGACCCCCATGCCGACCCGATGCCCGAAGGGATTCCAGGTCGCGGCTCGACACGCCCTGATCGGCAACAGCCCGATGGTGGTGTTCACCGTGCAGGGCAAGAACGCCGCCGGCAGTGAATCCGTAGACTTCGACCGGCCCGAAATGGACCCTGCCCGGCTGCTGGCCCACCTGGACGCCGCGTCCAATCTCGTGCAGCGGATCGGCCAGCTCCTGGAAGAAAACGCGGGCTTCGCCAACGAAGTCCTCCAGAACTACGAACAGCTCAATCTGATCTTCGATCTGACCCAGCAGATCACCCAGTTCACGCACGTGGCGGGCATCGAGCGCCTGTTGGCCCAGCGCGTGGCCCGGCTGCTTTCGGCGGAGACGGTCTACGTGGTGAGCCTGGACGGACGATGCCGGGTGTACCCGGCCCGGAAAACCGAAGGCGCCGGTGCACAGCCGGTCAAGCCGGCTTCAGCCATCGGCCAATTCGGGGACGCGCCGGCTGAGGACCTCGCGCGGGCCGGATCCGGAGCCGCCCTTTCAGACGAAATGCGGTCGGCGGTCGAGTCGGTCCGTCGCACCCGTCGAGTACTGGTCGCCATGCCCGACGGCCGGCATCTGATCGCCGGTCCCCTGATGCGCCTGGACGAGAAAGTCGACGTGGTGCTGGCCGTCCGCCATCCGGACCGCGGCGTCTTCAACGCCGGCGACATGATGCTCCTGGAATCGGTGCTCTCCTTCGGGGGGCAGATCATCAGCAACACCGAACTGCACGATCGCATGCGCCGCATGTCACTGGAAGTGACTCGGGCGCTGGTGGCCGCGATCGACAAGAAGGATCACTACACCAGCGGGCATTCGGAACGGGCGGGCTTCCTGACCGCCCTGACCGCGGTCCACCTGGGCGTGCGCCCGCCCCAATTGCAGGCCATGGAGTGGGCCGGTCTGCTGCACGACGTGGGCAAAATCGGCATCCCCGAGGAAATCCTCTGCAAACCCGGGAAACTCACGCCCGAGGAATTCGAGCTTATCAAACAGCATCCGCGAATGGGCTACGAAATCCTCCAGCCCATCAAGAGCCTGGGCGTCATCCTGGACGGCGTGCTCTACCACCACGAGTATCCCGACGGGAGCGGCTACCCCGAGGGCCTGGTGGGCGAGCAAATCCCCTTGGTGGCCCGGATCATTCACGTGGTGGACAGCTTCGACGCTCTGACCACAAGCCGGTCCTATCGCGAGGCCTTCAGCATCGAGGAGGCCATACAGATCATCCGGCGTGAGGAGGGCACCCACATCGACGCCGAAGTCGCCGAAGCCTTCATAGAGGCATTTGACGTCTACCGGCGTGACCACCCGCACGATTTCGCTCTCCGTTTCGCGCATCTGGTGGAAAGGGAGATGGCCGATGCCCACGTTTGACCCGGTTGTCATCTCGGCGACGCTGCTCGCCGTGATTGTGCTTCTGGCGGTCGGCCTGCTGCGCCTCACCCGTCGACCCGCCGGCCCGGTATGCAATCACCAGGACCGCGACCTCCCGACCGGCGGGTGCCGCGGCTCGCTTGCCGCTTCCGGCCCCTGCGACGCGGTCGCGACCGCAACTTCGCTCAAGGAACGTGAACCGGCCCCAATCAAGCCGCAGCCGGCCAGTGTGGGGGCGCCCCCGGCGCTCTCGCCCGATGTGGTCATCCAGCGCACCTGGGCCGCATTCCATCAGTGGCTGGCGCAGAACGAGAACCGGCCCGATATGTGGGTCTCCTTCGACCAGCTCGTACGTGAGCTGCTGGTGGCCAGTTTCGGGACCCGCCGGGTCCGATGCTACCAGGTCCGGCCTGGAGCAGACCGACCGCTCCCCATATCCCTGGGCGGTCGAGCCGGTCCGGGCCCGGGGCAGCCGGCCGCCGGCGGCACGCGGGACGCCCTGCTCGAACACGTGGCCGCGAATGGAAGAGAGTACGTGCTCGGCGACCCATCCCATGGCCCGCTGGTAGACGACCTGGCGGCCAGCGCTCCCGAGCGCTGGGCCTGGGTCTGGCCCATCCGCGATGGCCGCAGCACGATCGGCCTGGTGGCGGTGGGCCCCAGCGAGCCGGACGTGTCGGCGAACGCCGATGGCACCAACGACCAAGTCCACGCCCGCCCGGCAGCGGGCCCCGGCCGCCCCGGACCGGATCCCGGTCTGCGGCTTCCCATTCGTCAGACCCTCGGCCCGCTGATCTCATTGTGCTGGCAGCATGTGGCCTGCCTGGATCAGCTCAAGGCGGCCCGACGAACCGACCGGGCAACCGGACTGCTCACCCGCAGCGACTTCTTCGCCCTGGCCCGCGAGGCCCTGGCCGACTCCTACAGCATGAACGAGCCGGTGGTGCTGCTGGTCTTCGGACTGGAAGGGCTGCGCCGACTGGACGACACCGCCTGCTGGCAACAGCGGGACCTGCTCATCCAGAACCTGGGCCACCTGATCGCCAGCCGTACTCGTAGCGACGATCTGGTCGGACGTTTCACCGACGACCGGTTCGCGCTGTTGCTACGCCGGCTGGACGCCGGCCTCGGCCGGCTGATTGCCGAGAAGATGCTCGCGGCCGCCAACCAGCGGATGCGCGAGCTGGCCGGCGGGTTGGAAGCTGCGGGGAAAGACTTCGGGACGCTCCAGCCCGACGGCACCCGGGTTGCTTCGACCCGACCGGGCGATCAGACGCCGGTGCGGCTGCGTATCGGCCTGGCCGCCAGCGGCCTGACCCAGCCGTCGCTCGAAGAGCTGATGCAGTCCGCCCTGCGGGCTCTCGAACAGGCCCGCCGGGAAAAGTTGGATCTGGCTGAAAGCGCACCCGGGCAGACAGGACCCGCCCCCCAGTGAGCGGTGCCCGGGCGTCGCCGGCGGCCGGTGGCAGGAAGCAGCGAGAAGCGGGAGTTGAGCCGTGAAGGTACAAACCCAGCCCCATCCGCAAGCCACAGTGCTGATCGCCCACGGGCCGCTGATCGGCGACGAGGTTGCCGACCTGCGCCGGGCCATCGACTCGGCGGCCGGCCCGGCTACCAAGCGGGTCATCATCGACATGTCCGACGTTCCCTATCTGGATTCCGCGGGCATCGAGATGCTGGCCGAAGTGTGCGGGACTCAGCTCTTCCCCCTGACCCGCCCCAAACTGGCCGCGCTGAGCGAAACCTGTCGTGAAGCCCTGGACCTTACCGATGTTCTGCCCCGTTTGGAGGTGTACGACACAGTCGAAAACGCTCTGCGAAGCTGCCAGCGCTGATTGGTAACCAAGGGCCGCAGAAACGCTGGCAGCCGACGACCGAAGACAGGTGAGCAATGCCGCTGAAACGCACCAGCAAGCTCGGGCAGTTGCTTCTGGACCAGGGTCTGGTCACCGAGGCCGACCTCCGCCGCGCGCTGGAAGCCCAGGGCAAGGACAACAAACGGCTCGGTGAGGCCCTGATCGACCTGGGCATACTGTCACCCAAAGCCATGCTCTCAGCCCTGTCCCGGCAGCTCGAGGTGAAGGCCTGCCAACTGCGACACGGGCTGATCGATCCCGCGGTGGCCCGGCTGCTGGACCGCGACGAAGCGGCCCGACTGAAAGCCCTCCCGCTTTTCAAGGTCGGCGACACCCTGACGGTCGCCATGGCCGAGCCGCAATCCCTGCCCACCATCGACCGGCTCAGCGCCCTGACCGGCTGCCGAATCAATCCGGTTCTGGCCCTGGAACGCAACATCGCCGAGTTCCAGGAGAAATACCTGGGCGAGCAGGTGGACATCGACTCGTTCCTGGTCAGCCTGACCGACAGCGAAGTCAAGGTGATCGAGCGGGAGACGGTGGATGAGGACACCTGCCACGAGATCAGCCGGATGGTGGAGGGCAGCCCGGTTATCAACCTGGTCAACCTGGCCATCATGACCGCGGTCAAGGACGGCGCCAGTGACATCCATGTCGAGCCGACCAAAACCGTCACCCGAATCCGCTACCGGATCGACGGCGCCTTGCGGGAACTGATGTCCGCCCCGGTCAGCATGCACGCGGCCATCGTTTCACGCATCAAGGTGATCGGCAAGATGGACATCGCCGAGCGACGCCTGCCCCAGGAGGGCCGGGTCCACGTGCTGGTCGAAGGACGGGAAATCGACCTGCGGGTCTCCTCCATGCCCACCCTGCTGGGCGAGAAGGTCGTCCTTCGCATCCTGGACAAGGCCAACCTCAACATTTCGCTGGAGAAGCTGGGCGTCAACCCCCAGCAACTGACCACCTTCCGGCGGATCTTCACCAAGCCGCACGGGATCGTCCTGGTCACCGGCCCGACCGGAAGCGGCAAGACCACCACGCTGTACTCGGTCCTGGACCTGCTCTCCTCGCCCGAGAAGAACATCGTGACCATCGAAGACCCGGTCGAGTACCAGCTCGACGGCATCAATCAGATACAGGTCAACGACGCGGTCAACATGACCTTCGCCCGGGCCCTGCGCTCGATCCTGCGCCAGGACCCGGATGTCATCATGGTGGGCGAGATCCGGGATACGGAAACCGCCCGAGTGGCCATCCAGGCCGCCCTGACCGGCCATCTGGTGCTGTCCACTCTGCACACCAACAACGCGCCAGCAGCCTTCGTCCGACTGATGGACATGGGGATCGAACGCTACCTGCTGGCTTCGGCCTTCAACGGGGTGGTCGCCCAGCGGCTGGCCCGGACCATCTGCCCCCACTGCCGCACCTCCTATTACCCCCCGGACAGCGCCCTGGCCGACGCTGGCTGGCTGGGCGACCGCAACCGCGTGTTCTACAAGGGCGAGGGGTGCAAGCAGTGTCACGACACTGGCTTTCGCGGCCGGGCCGGCATCTACGAAATCCTCGAGGTAACTGAAGAGTTGCGCCAATGCATCCACCGCGCCCAGGACGAGGACGAAATCCGGATCGTAGCCGCCAAGTACGGGTGGCGGCCGCTGCGGGAAGAGGGATTGCGCCTGGTCGAGGAAGGTCGCTCGACATTGGAAGAGGTGCTGCGGGTCACGCACGCGGAAACCGAGACGCGTACCCGGGCTGAGCAGCAGGCCGGCCCGACCGCCGGCCGCCCGGCTTTTCAGCCCCGCGACCTCAAGTTCGCGGCACCCCGGCCCGCCCTTCCGACTAAGTGAGGTACGCCGTGCTGTTCATGTATGAGGCAATGCGAGCCGACGGCACCCTGGTCACCGACCGGATCGAAGCTGGATCCCGAACCGACGCGGCCAGCAGCCTCCGCGAAAAGGGCCTGCTGATCTTGCGCCTGGATGAACCCCCGGGCGCCCAGCCGCGACCCGCCCCGTCGGGATCCGTCCGTTCCGTCGAACTGCGGGCCCTCAGACCCGCCCGGCGGCTCCCGCCTGCGCTCCGCCTGGCCAGGTCCAAGGTCACCACCCGCGATCTGATCCTCTTCACGCGGCAGATGCGGATGCTGCTGGAGGCGGGCAGCCCGGTGGTTTCAGCTCTGCTGGCCGTTGAAGAGCAGGTCACCAAGCCAGCGGTCAAAGCTTTGGTCCGCAGGCTCCGCGAACGGGTCGAAAAGGGCGACAGCCTGTCCAGGGCCGTGGAAGCCGAACCGGGCCCCTTCGACCCGGTCTTTCGCAGCATGATCGCCGCCGGCGAAACCACCGCCTCACTGCCCCAGGTTTTCGCACGCCTGGCCGAGCTAGCCCAGCAACGGGAACAAACCCGCAAGCTGGTCATCGGAGCTCTGCTGTACCCCGCGATCTTGACCGGGCTACTGGCAGTCGTCCTGTCCGTCCTGCTGTTCTTTGTGGTCCCACGCTTCAAAGTGCTGTTTCTCAACCTCAAAAGCCCGCTGCCACTCACCACCAAACTCCTGTTCGAGTGTTCCGACCTGGCCAAGAACAACTGGCCCTACGCGGCGGGCGGGCTAGCCATCGCGGTTACCGGCCTGGTATTGACCCTCCGGATGCCCCGGGTGCGGGCCTGGCTCGACGACCGCTTCCTCCGCCTGCCGATGGTCGGACCGCTGCTCTCCCGGCTCATCCTGGCCCGGGTGATGCGGGTCTGGGCGGCTATGTTGCGCTGCCATGTGCCTTTGTTGGACACCATTCGCCAGTCACGCGAAGCCGTCACCAACGCCGCGTTCCTGCAATTGATCTCCCAAGTGGAGGAATCGGTATCCAGCGGCGGCCGAATAGGCCAGGCCCTCGGGGCGACCCGGCTGGCCGATCCGATGATCGTCTCGGCCCTGAAGACCGGCGAAGAGAATGGCCGCCTGGCTGAGGCCGCCGACTTCGTCTCCGCCTGGCTGGACGAAGATAACGCGACCGCAGTCCAGCACCTGGCTCGCCTGGTGGAACCGAGCATGCTGGCCGCCATGGGACTGGTAGTTGGATTTGTGGCGATGTCTCTCTTTATTCCTCTGTTCGACCTGGCCACGGCTGCCGGCTGACGGAGCGCAAACGTGCCAAGAAAAAGGAAAAAGCACTCATATTTGTCGACCGGAACGGCGGCCGACCTAGCGACTTTGCTTCGGTCGGCCAAGACGCCCGGCGTTCCAACAAACAGGAGCATCCCCTTTCTCGTTTTCCCGTGAGGAAGTCCAGGCGTGTTAGGTAGGTTCTCACGACGCCGATCGGCCATCACCTTCGATCTCGGGGCGGCCGGGCTGCGCGCCCACCAGTTCGAACAACGACGGACCGGAGGCGGCCAGATTGCCCTGTGCGACACGCTGCAATTCGAGCGGACCATCGACCAGGCCCCCGACCAGACCGGCCAGCCGGCCCCGGAACCGACCGTGGATCCGGCCCGCCTCAGTCGGCTCATCGGGCAGGGTCGTTTTATCGGACGGGAAGTGGCCCTGGTGTTATCGCCGCCGGAAGTCCAGTTTTTCCCCCTCCGACTGCCACCCCAGGCCCTGGCCCAGCCCCCGGAGCGCGTCGATCAGGCCCTCCGCTGGGAGGTGGCCCAGGAAAGTCGCGATTCCGCTGACAACCTGGAGGTCCGCCATTGGCAGTTGCCCGCCAACCCCCGCCGGGAGGCGAACGTGATGGCGGTTGTGATCTCGACCGAAGCGGCTCTGCGATGGGTCGATCAGTTCCAGCAACATGGCCTGATTCTCAGGCGAATAGACGTAAGCCCCTGTGCTTTGGTCCGCATAGCTCGGCAGGCCTGGACCCCGGCCCAGGACGACCTCTGGGGGGTCCTCGACCTGGGCCTGCGACATACCACCCTCACGGTGGTGCTGGGCACTCTTCCAATCTACATCCGCTCGCTCTCAGTCGGCGCCGCCGACTGGACCGCCAAACTCGCCCAAGCCTTCGAGGTCTCCTACCCGGCCGCCGAGCAGATCAAACGCACCTACCGATTGCAGCCCGTCGAACGCGGCCACCAGCCCACCACGGCCGGTCGGAGCCTGCTCCAGGCCGGCGATCTGGAGGGAGCCTTCTCCGGAGTACTCCGCGAATCGCTCCGAACGCTGGGGCTGGAGGTCGGGCGATGCTTCTCGTACGTCATGCACGGCTTCCCCGACTACACGGTCAAGCGACTGTTTCTGGCGGGCGGCGGAGCCCGCCTGGGCGGACTGCCCGGCGTGCTGGAATCCGAACTGGGCATCCCGGTGTTCACCCTGGCCACCGGCAACGGCAACCTGTCCTGGGAGTACCCTTTGCCGAACGTCAATGTTGATCCCCTTACAGCAGCCTCGCTGGGAGCCGCCTTGCTCGACTTGGAGGCCGCATGAACTGCTCGGTAAACCTCGTTCCAATGATCCGGCTCCACCAACGTCGGCGAATCCGCCGACGAAACGCTTGGCTTGGAACCTGGGCGACCGCAGTAGTCCTGCTGGCCATCGGTTGGGGCAGCCAGCAGGTAGCCTTCCAGGCCCAGGCCCGCCTATCCAAGCAGGTCGGCGCCCTCCAAAGTCAGCGCGCCGAGGTACGGCGGCGGATGACACTCGCTGCAAGCCGCCACGCGGCATTGCTGAACCGATTGCAAACTATCGCCGAGGCCCACCGGCCGCAGCCCTGGCCCCGCCGCCTCCTGACTCTCACCCAGATCGCTCCGCCCGGCGTCTTCCTGTCCGCTCTGCGACTTACCGTCCCGAAGCTCGACCCCGGCCTGGAAAAGAGCCGCGGCCTTCTGCCCGCCCGGGAAGCCGGCGATAAACCAGCGCCGGCCGCGCGGACCGACCGCGGATCCTCTGAACCAAACGCCCCCGCCGAGCCAAATGCATCATCCATCAGATTGCAAGGCCACGCGCTGGATTACGGCGCCCTGAGCCAGTTCCTGGGCGGGCTCCAGAATCTGCCGGGCTGGCACCACGTCGAACTGGTCCGGGCCACCCAAACCCCTTACGGGGACGGTCTGATGATCGCATTCGAGCTGGATTGTCGGGTACTGGAGGACGGCCCATGATCGTCCTCAAGACAACGCGGTGCACGCTCTACGACGTCGATTTGCTGGGCCTGGTCGGTCTGGCCCTGCTGGCCGCGGCCGGTTGGGGGCTGGTCTTCGCGCCACTTGGCCGAATGTGGAACGAGTATCGTAGCCTCGCCGCCGGTCGCATTGAGGTTGAAGCCGGCCTGGCCACCGAAACTCGCGAGCTCGAACACTTCGAGCAGGGTCTGGCCGAGCTGGACCAGGCGACCGCGACCGAAGCCAATCGGATTCCGACCAGCCAGGCCTACTGGCGCCTGCTGCAAGACCTGACTGATCTGGCCAACCAGAACCAGTTGGAGCTGCTCAGTGTCGCACCCCAGCCAATGACCACCAGCGGGTCCTACCTCGTCAGTGACATCAAGCTGGCTGGTCGGGGCCGCAGTCTGGACTTCATCCGCTTCCTGGATCGTCTGGCCCAGCAGAATCCCTATCAGTCCCTGACGGACTGTTCTATCTCTCGCCCACTCCAGGCCGACCAGCCGATTTGCGAATTGACCTGGACCGTACGCTTGCACTTCTTGCCGCCTGGTGACTCGACGGCCCAGCCCGACGCCGAGCCCCGGGCCGGTCAGACCCAGTCGCCCAAAGACACGCGGCAGGCGCGACTCCAACCTCGATCGGCAGGCCCGCCAGGAGGTGGAGCATGAAACGGATCGTTACCCGTCCGCGAGTGCTGGTCGTCCTGCTGCTGGCTGCCGGGTTGTACGCGGCAATGGAGTATTCCGGCACCGGCCAGCCCAGGCCGGCCCAGGCCGTGCAGGCCAACCCCGTGCCCTCCAGCGCCGGCGCGATGAGCTTGGACGAGGCCAGACAACTGGTCGATGCCCTGGGCCGCAACGGACATGTTCCCATATCCGACGAGCTGGAAGGCCTTTCGCGCGACCTGTTTCAACCCACACCGATCGTCCAGGCGGCCCTGGGACTGACCGACCCGGAAACCGAAGCCCCGGGCCGACCGGCCTTTAGCGGACCGGGAACGCCTCTGGGCACAACCGGTTCGCACGCTCCCGGACGAGCCAAGGCCAACGGCTCCTCGGAAGTCGAAACCGCCCCGGAGATCGAATTCTGCGCCCGGCATCGACTGGTCGGCGTCAGCCTCGGCCGGCGGCCGATGGCGGTGATCGACGACCGCGTCCTGGCCCTGAACGCCGAGCTGGACGGCTACACCCTGATCGAGGTGGCCCGCGATTATGTGATCTTCCAGCAGACCGGCGGCCAGCCCCGCGTGAAGCTGGACCTCCAGCAGCGTCCGGTAACCCGCTAAGTCGGCCGGCCCGACCGCCGACCGGTCGACATCGGACGACCCCAACCGGACGCACCGTTTGATCGCGCGGGAACTGCTAAAGTCCTACAGCCTGCGGGTCGATTGCTCACCTTGGGAACGTCGGTGTCAGGCGACCGGCCCCCGAGCCGCCATTGGCATCGCGATCCGCACCAAAAAGGAGTCGCATCCATGACGCTGTATCCAGCCAAGAAGTCGGGCTTCTCGTTAGTCGAGTTGGTGGTCGTGATCGTCATCATCGGCATCCTGGCGGCCATCGCCATCCCCCGAATGAGCCGTGGCTCCACCGGCGCCAGCGTGTCCGCCCTGATGGCCAACCTGACCACCATCCGCAATGCCCTGAGCTTGTACGCCACCGAACACAACGGCGTCTTCCCCAGCGGGACGGAAGCTCAAATCGTGGACAAGCTCACCAAGTACACCGACATCAGCGGCACGACCTCCGACACCAAAACCACCACTTACCGTTTCGGGCCGTACTTGGCCGCGATTCCACCTTGCCCGGTCGGTGAGAATGCCGGGAAGCCCACCGCCAACAAGATCTTGGTAGTGGCCAGCAGCCCGCCGGTGCCCGATCCCAGCGGCGGCGAAGGCTGGGTCTACAACGGCACTACCGGCGAGTTCCTGCCCAACACCACGCAAACCGACGACTCGGGAAAAGCCTACAACACGTACTAGACGAACCGGCCGGCAGCCTAGGTACGCCGGCTCACAACCCCTAGTACGTGAAAACGAGCTTTCAGCCCAGCAGGCCGACTCCGTACCAGTCGGCCTGCTTGTCTTGGGCCCTTCCGGCCCCCCAACCTCCTACGCCGCCTTTCTGCGGCCGGGTCTTGACCCGGCGGCTCGGCAACGATTGTAACCAGTGCAGCCTCTTCCAGCCCAACAGCGACTTCGTGGCCATCGCGCGTGGGCTGCACAGCCTGGCCATCCGTCGTTACGGCTGCGGCGGCCTGCCCCGTCTACAACTGCTGCGACTGGCAGGGGCGCCAGCCGCTGAACCTGCGCCGGCAAGATCGGGCACGCTCGCCTGGTGGTGATTGGCTTCCGGCGACTGGACCGGGCTTTGATGATACGTCAATATCGTTTGGCGGCCTCCCGGGACTGCGGCCCTTGCAAACCGCGCCGGCCAGAGCGAATATAACCGTTTGGCCGATTCGGCCCCACGCGGGCCCCAGGGTGCCGGCGGCAGGTGGGAAGGACAGGACTTTTTGGCCCGAAACGGAGATGACGATGTCCAGCAGTGTGCAAGCGTTCATGCAGGAGGTGATCGCCAAGAACCCTGAGCAGAAGGAGTTCCATCAGGCGGTCCACGAGGTGGTCGAATCGGTCTGGCCGGTTTTGGATCGGCATCCTGAGTTCCGCAAAGCCAAGATCCTGGAGCGGATCGTCGAACCCGAGCGGATAATCATCTTTCGGGTGCCCTGGGAGGACGATCGGGGCGAGGTCCATGTCAATCGCGGGATGCGGGTCGAGTTCAACTCCGCGATCGGCCCTTATAAAGGCGGCCTGAGGTTCCACCCCTCGGTCAATCTGGGCATCATCAAGTTCCTGGGCTTCGAGCAGATCTTCAAGAACGCTCTGACCACGCTGCCGATGGGCGGCGGCAAAGGCGGGGCCGACTTCGACCCCAAGGGCAAGTCCGACGCCGAGGTGATGCGCTTCTGCCAGAGCTTCATGAACGAGCTGTACCGCCACATCGGCGAGTACATCGACGTCCCGGCCGGCGACATCGGCGTGGGCGGCCGCGAAATCGGCTTCCTCTTTGGCCAGTACAAGAAACTCACCCGCCGCTTCGAGGGCGTCCTCACCGGCAAGGGCCTCAACTGGGGCGGCAGCCTCATCCGACCCGAGGCCACCGGCTACGGCCAGGTCTATTTCGCGGAAGAAATGCTCAAAACCCGCGGCAAGAGCATGAAGGGCATGCGCTGCGTGATCTCCGGCTCCGGAAACGTGGCCCAGTATGCGGCCGAGAAGGTCATCCAGCTCGGCGGAAAAGTACTCACCTTCTCCGACTCCAACGGCTTCATCGTGGATGAGGAAGGCATCGACGAAAAGAAGCTGGCCTTCGTCATGGAACTCAAAAACATCAAACGCGGCCGCATAAAGGAGTATGTCAGCAAGTACCCCAAGGCGGTCTACAAGGAGGCCGATCCGAAGCTCAACTACAACCCGCTCTGGCAGGTCAAGTGCGACGTGGCCCTGCCCTCGGCCACCCAAAACGAAATCAACGAGATCGACGCCAACAATTTGGTCAAGAACGGCTGCATCTGCGTCAGCGAGGGCGCCAACATGCCGACCACTCCGGCCGGCGTGAAGGTCTTCCTGGAAGCCAAGATCCTCTACGGGCCGGCCAAGGCGGCCAATGCCGGCGGGGTGGCCACCAGCGGCCTGGAAATGTCCCAGAACGCCCTGCGACTGAGCTGGAGCCGCGAGGAAGTCGATCAAAGACTGCATAACATCATGATCAACATCCACGAGAATTGCCGGAAAACCGCCGCCGACTACGGCACCCCCGGCAACTACGTCAACGGCGCCAATATCGCCGGCTTCCTCAAAGTCGCCAGCGCCATGCTCGACCAGGGCCTGGTCTAAATCACCGAGCCCCGACTGCCAGCTCGCATCAGAACACCAGGCGCCAGCGGCCCTCCCACTGTGGGTGCCCGCTGGCGCCCTTTGTTCCGGACAGCGACCCGGACTCGGGAACCACCCCGCCGTCGGCTAACCGTCCGCCCGGTGGCCGGGCCTCGCTTCGGTGCCCGACCCGCGATATCCTCCCTGGCAAACCGGAGGATCACCTCGATGAACCGCGTGCTCTTGCCACTACTGCTGCTGATCCCGACCGGCCTGCCAGCCGCCAGTGGGAGCCAGAACCCAACCGGGCAACTCCCAACCACCAGTGGGCCGACCCCCGACGCAGACCCGCGACTGGATTGGTGGCGCCAGGCCCGCTTGGGATTGTTCATCCACTGGGGCCCGGTCAGCCTGATCGGAACCGAGCTCAGTTGGTCGCGTGCCGGGCCGCGGCCCGGCACCGGCGGGACCGGCACGGTCCCGGTCGAAGTGTATGACCACCTTTACCAGCGATTCAACCCGACGCAGTTCGATGCTCGGGAGTGGGTCGACCTGGCCAGGCGCGCCGGCATGCAGTACCTGGTCTTCACCACCAAGCATCATGATGGATTCTGCATGTTCGACAGCGGATTGACCGAATACAAGATCACCCGTACGCCGTTTGGCCGCGACGTGGTCAAGGAGCTGGCCGAAGCTTGCCACCAGGCCGGGTTGCGGCTGGGCTTCTACTACTCCCAGCCCGATTGGCACCATCGCGATTATCGGACTACCCGCCACGACCGCTATATCCGCTACCTCCACGACCAGCTTCGCGAGCTTTGCAGCCGCTAAGGCACCGTCGACATCATCTGGTTCGACGGATTGTCCGGAAAACCCGAAGACTGGGACGCCCCGGCCCTGTTCCAAATCATCCGGCAGCTACAACCGCAGGCGCTGATCAACGACCGAGCCGGCTTGCCGGGCGACTTCGACACGCCAGAGCAGCAAATCGGCCCGTTCCAGAAACACCGACCCTGGGAAAGCTGCATTACCCTCGGCCAGCAGTGGGCCTGGAAGCCGGACGACGAGCTGAAGTCGCTCAAGGAATGCCTGCATACCCTGGTCCGGTGTGCCGGCGGGGACGGCAACCTGCTGCTCAACGTCGGTCCAATGCCCACCGGCCAAATCGAGCCCCGTCAGGCCGAGCGACTGCTGGAAATGGGCCAGTGGCTGGCACAGTACGGCCAGAGCATCTACAGCACTCGCGGCGGCCCGTGGATGCCCAGTCCCTGGGGAGCTAGCACGCATCAGGCGAATACCGTCTATCTCCACCTGCTGGACTGGCCGACACAAACCGTCAAGCTGCCGCCAGTTCCCGCCACAGTCGTCGCCAGTCGGTTGCTCACCGGCGGCCGGTTGGAGTTGAAACAGTCGCCCGACGGTATCGAGTTGACCGTACCGCGGGAGGACCGCCAGCCGATCGATACGATTGTCGTCCTGGAACTGGATCGCCCCGCCTGCGACCTGCCCCCGGTGCCGTGGCGCCTGGCCTCCGGCTCGCTGGCCTTCGGCAAACCCGCCGCCGCATCGAACGTCTTTCGCAATCTGGCCGAGTTCGGCCCCGATCGGGCACTCGACGACGACCCGCAAACCCGCTGGGCCACCGACTACGGAATTTACAGCGCTTGGCTGGAAGTGGACCTGGGCACGCCAACCAGCATAAACCAGGTCCGCATCCGCGAAGCCGTCGAGTTCGGCCCGCGGGTCAGACAGTTCGAACTGCAATACCGCGAGGGCGAAACCTGGCGGACCTGCCTGCGCGGAACGGAAATCGGCGACCGGCTGATACGGACTTTCCCCCCGATCACCGCGCAACACGTCCGCCTGAACATCCTGGAGGCCGCCGAGGGCCCGACGATCTGGGAATTTCAGCTTTTTGGTCCTTCCCCAGGCGGACGATGATCATTTGGGCCGACCCGCCCGCGCACCCGGCCACGAATCGGAGCCCGGAGTCTGAGCGACGGGCCAAGCTATCCGCCCCCGACTGTTAGAGAGCGGGCAACGTATACAAGTGACCGCCGTCGGTTTCACAGCGTATCGCCGCCTGAGATCGCGGCCCGGAGTTCGGACCCACTGTGGTCCTTCTGAAGCACCTCTCGCCGACGCCGCGAGGTCCGACTTGCTGGCTTGGGGGCGCCGTCAATCAGGCACGACCTTATAGACCTGATCGTGCTCCCGGGCATGCTGCATCACTTGCACGCCGATCTGGTCCCCAACCTTGGCGGACTGCACTGGCACCCGGTTGATCTGCATCGAATCGACCTTCTGGGTGAAATCGGACGAGTGCCCGACGATGTGAATCGTGTCGCCGACTCGCAGTTCACCGTCAGTGATCTCGATGGCGGCCACGCCGGCCTTGGTGAAGTAGTGCGTCACCTTGCCAATCAACTGTTCAGCCATGACCTGCCTCCCTGTGCGCTTGTCAGGCGAGCCTATGGCCTATGGTAACCTCGGTCTGCGGCGCTCGGCCAGAGGGGCAGCCGCTTCCCTCGGCCGCCAACCCGCACCGGCGGTCGAGGCGACTCCCGGCAGCCTTCCCGGCCGCCGCCCCGATAACCGCTGCCCCGCGGTCCGATCATCCTCCATCACGGCCGGCTTGCCGACCGGCCTTCTCGGCCGCTGCCAACTACTGGAGAGCTTTGCCACCCGGGCCGATTGGGCCAATGAGGCTCTATCGAGACACAAAAATGACACTGGACCTGGCTGAACTAACTGCCGGCTGGGATTGTCCGCCCGGAGAACTGCGGGCCCGTCTGGTGATCGGTCGCGACGGAAAGGAGCAGATCCAACTGCGGGTCGACCTCGGCGTAATGCAGATGTTCCCGACCCACCGCCCGGACGGCCAACGCTACCGCGGACTGCCTTCCGCCCGCGAGTACATCCAGCACGAGCTTCAGGTCGGCGGCGACAACCTCACCGACCAGGACTGGCGGGAGCTGGAACGCGAGCTGGTCCAGACCAATTACCGCCGAATGGCGTTCGCCATACTGGCCGACGAAGCCCTGCAAACTCGGCAGGAGCCCGAGGCCCGCCGGTTCATCCACCACGCCTTGTCCGACATCGAAACCTGCCTGGAAAGCCTGAAGCTCCAGGACCACCACCGACCTGACGCCGACCCCGCCGGCTCCCTCCGAACCACCTTGCTCTTCGATCAGGCACGCCTGGCCACCCAGCTATCCATCCTGGACAGCCGGTTCGAGGACGCCATCGAGCACGCGGAAGCCGGGGCCCGCGCCCTGGAGGAACTGCTTACCCAGCTAGGTTATGAGCCCGAACAACTAGCGGATGATCCCGCCGTAAACTACCTCCGTCAACTCGGCACCCACCTCCGCCGCGAATACGGAATCATCCGGACCCGGCGTGAACTGCTGGCCGAAGCGATCGAAAACGAGGACTTCGAAACCGCCGCCCGGCTGCGCGACGAGCTTCAGCGGCAAGTGC
>CAYZXK010000106.1:0-15102 GCA_964482395.1 uncultured Planctomycetales bacterium
TGGTAACTGGCGTCCGCTCCAAATCCGCCGCTACGATCCTCATGGGCGTGTCCTCCTTGTCTGTTAATTCAATATGGGCCAGAGGATACGCCCTTCCTACGCCTCGGCAACGAGATTACACACGAAAGGATACGCCACCGCCAGACCGACCGGCCTTGACCGGGCCGCGATAAACCCTATCATGAGTACCCGAGGCGACCTTGGCAATGCCCGGGTCGCGGCATAGCGCGGCTGTGGCGGAATTGGCAGACGCGCAAGGTTCAGGTCCTTGTGGGCGATAAGCCCGTGGAGGTTCGACTCCTCTCAGCCGCACTTCGGGCAGGTGTGGGCAGTCGGCCGAAGGCCGACTGCTCCTTTTTGTCTGCCGCCGGCCAGACCCGCGGTTGCCGGATGACCGAGTGAGCCGTGCCGCCGGTGATACAACGGGGAGCGATTCATGACCGATGACTGCACCACGGTTGCAAAGCTACGCGGGCTGGTGGCCGAGTTTGTCGCCGCCCGCCAGTGGGAATGCTATCACGACCCCAAGAACCTCTCGATGTCGATCGCGATCGAGGCCGCCGAGCTGATGGAGCATTTCCAGTGGGTTCGCAGCGAGGAGCTGGATCAGGTGCTCCAGGATGGTGATCGGCGAGCCCAGATCGTCGACGAGCTGGCCGACGTGGCCTGCTATGTCATCGCCCTGACCAATGTGCTGGGGGTGGATCTGTCGTCCGCGCTGGCCGAGAAGGTTCGCAAGAACGCCCTCAAGTACCCGGCGGAGAAGTTTCAGGGCCGCTACTTCAAGCCGGCCGACTGACCCTCGACTCAGGCCTGCACGTCCAGGCCCGGCGGGCTCTGGTCGGCGTCGGGCTGTTGGCACTCGGGCTCTTGCTGTTCGGCCGGCTGCTCGAACGGGCGGCCCTGGCTGCCGGTCCCTTCCGAGTCGGCATATACCTGAGTGTCGCGGTCGGTGTTCTCGATCACGTCCTGAAGCTGGCTGGCAAACGGGCCGGCCGCGGCCCGCTCAGCTTGGGGCGCCTCCTCGGTCTGACGCTGGCCGACCGCCCGGCTGGCAGCCCCCTGGGTTTGAATGATCGAGCCCAGCCAGTTGGGAGGTATGGTGGACATGGGTGGCTCCGCTGCCGATCAGGGTCCGGCCGCCGGCGATCCAACCACTATCGGGCCGACTGGGACGTCAGTTCACGCCGACGGGCCTCCAATTGGGTCCGCAGCCGGGCCAGGATGGCCGAATGAATCTGGCTGACCCGCGACTCGGACAGATCCAGCGTCTGTCCGATCTGCTTCATGGTCATCTGTTCGTAGTAGTACAGCACGACGATCAGCCGCTCGGCCCGGCTCAGGCCGCGGGTCACCAGGTCCTTGATGTCCCGCTTCTGAACCTCGACCACCGGGTCGCAGCCGCGCTCATCCGGCAACACGTCGATCTCGAGCACGTCGCGGGAGGAGTCCGGATCGGGATATCGGCGGGAAAGCGAGATCAGCGAGACCGCGTTGGCGTCGGCCAGCAGCTTGCGGAACTGGGCCTTGCTCATCTTCAGCCGACGGGCAATCTCGTCGTCGTTGGGGACCCGACCCAGCTCGGCCTCCAGAGTGCGGGTGGCGTCGGCCAGCCGGTGGGCACGGTGTCGCACCAGCCGCGGCACCCAGTCCATGTTCCGCAGCTCGTCCAGAATCGCCCCGCGGATCCGCGGCGCGCAGTAAGTCTCGAACTTCACGCCGCGGTCCAGATCGAAGGCGTCGATGGCGTCCACCAGGCCGAAGATTCCGGCACTCATCAGGTCGTCCACGTCCACTTCGTCCGGCAGCTTGGCCCCGATCCGCTCCGCGTTGTATCGCACCAGATAAAGGTAGTGTTCGATCAGCCGATTGCGGATCTCTTCATCTCCGGTGGCCCGGAACTGACGCCAGGCCTGGCGCAGGCTTTCCTGATCCGGAAATGATCGGGTCGGTTGATCGCGGCTGACCCGACGAAGCCGCCCAACTGCCACTTTGCCGCGACTCATCCGTTCATTCCGCCTTTTCCGGGGCCGGGCTGGCGCTCGGGGACTGAGCCGCCACCAGCGCCCGGACGGCCTCGATGTGCTCTCGGTCGATCTGCCGTTTCTTACGTTGCAAGTAATCGCGCAGGACCAGCTTGGCCATCCACCCGGCCATCTGGCCGATCGCGGCTCCGGCGATCATGGCCAGCAGTGCCCGGATCAGGGTCGTGCCCGCGTCGTTGCCGGCATAAAGGCCAGCGATCAGCCCGACCGCGAACGCCAGCAGACCGACCTGTGCGCCCAGACTCTGCACCATATGGCGTTTCCCTGTCCTACTATCGGCCCGCTTTCCACTCGCCTTGTGCCGGCCGGTTGAGCCGCTCCTCCACTCGGCTGGCTGAGCCCGCCGATGATCGAGGTCGCGGTTGAGACTCATGGGCGCTCCAGATTATCGGATAGTGAGGCGCCGGCGGCCGTCAGGGCGGACCGGCCAGCAGCAGCTCGGCCACCTTCTGGCCGCAAGCCTCCTCGAAATCCTGGGGCACGTTCTGGCCGCTGGTCAGGTACGAGACGCCCAGGTTCAGCCGCTGGGCCAGGTTTAGAATCACGCCCAGCCCGACCACCTCGTCCAGGCGGGTCAAGACCATCCGTGACAGGTTCAGCGGGGCGAAGCTCCGGGCAGTTCGCTCCTGGATCTCCGGGCACAGCGATGCCGGCAAGACCAGGTGGATCTCGTCCGGTCGGGTCGCCCGCAGCAGCACGGCCAGCCGGGCGAATCGCCCCTGCTCCCGCAGTCCGACGCCCGGGGTATCTATCAGCAGCAGATCGAATGGTTCCAACTCACGCACCGATTGCCTGACTTCCGCCACGCTCTGGGCCGTCCGCAGGACCACCTGAATGACTTCCGCGTAGCGTCGCAACTGCTCGGCGGCGGCCAGCCGCTGCGTGTCCAGCGAGAGCAAGGCCACCCGTTTGCCCTCCCGGAGCTTGAAGTGGGCTGCCAGCTTGGCCAGGGTCGTGGTTTTGCCACTGCCTGGAGGTCCGACCAGAGCCACCCTGCGGGCCAGTCCGTCTCGCAGCTCGATGCCCCCGGTCGGCGGCAGCGTCCGCGCGACGTACCGACAGAGGGCGGCGCGGATGGCCTCCGGATCGGCCTGCTGGGCGCCCGGCACCTGTCCGGCCGCCGCCTGCACCAGCCGCCGGGCCAACTCTTCGGCCACTTCGTTCTGTACCAGTCGCACGTAGTACGGGTAAAGGTGCTCCGGAAGTTGCGGCCGGGCACGGGCTTCGCACGCCGGCGGCTCGGCCACCGCTACGGACGGCTCCGGCCGGCTTCCCTTCAGTCGCGGTGCCCCGGCGGTCGGGCCGGCCGGGGCGGCGGTGATCTCTACCAACTGGCGGCCGGTCAGCGCCCCGAGCCGGCCGGCCGGAAGCGTGCGGGTCCCCAGAATCACCGCATCCCGGCCCAACTCGCGTTTGACCAGCTCGAGGGCCTCACGCATGGACCGGGCTTGGAACGTTTGAACGCTGGAAGTCAATGCTCACCACTCCATGGGCCTGCACGTCGACCCCGCGCACGATCTCGTTCAACGCCAGGACGGGTGTTTGCGGCAGAACCGGTTCGATGATCCGGCGGGTCCAGACTCGCACCTGCGGCGAACAGAGTACGGCGACTGGCGCGCCCCCGGCGGCCGCGGCCGCCTTCTCCACTTCCTGCCTGATCTTCAGAGCCAGCTCCGCCTGACGATCGGGCGGAAGCGCCAGGGTCGAGCCGTGTTCCAGCCGCTGAATATTCCCCGCCAGATAGTCTTCGGTGGCCGGATCGATGGTCACCACGTGGATCACGCTGGCCGGACCGCGGTACTGCGCGCAGATCGTCCGGGCCAGCGCGTTGCGGACGTACTCGGTGAGGATTTCCAGGTCTTTGGTCTTGCCGGCCCAGTCGCCCAGGGTCTCCAGAATCGTCTCCAGGTCGCGGATCGGCACCCGCTCCCGGAGCAGGGCCTGCAAGACCTTCTGCACCTCTCCGACCTTCAGCAGGTTCGGGACCACTTCATCCACCAGGCCGGCGTTACGCTGCTTGAGGTTATCCAGCAGGCGCTGGGTGTCGGCCCGGCTCAGCAGCTCGGCGGCGTGGCGCCGGATGATCTCGGTCAGATGCGTGGCCAGCACCCCGGACGGCTCGACCACCGTGTAGTTACGCCGCTCTGCCTGCTCACGCTGTCCCGGCTCCAGCCACCAGGCCCGCAGGCCGAAGGCCGGCTCGCGGACCTCGGTCCCGCTGATCGGCTGACTGGCCAGCCCGGAGTCGATGGCCAGCAGCCGGTCGGGGAAGATCTCCGCTCGAGCGATTTCCTGACCACGCAGCAGGACCCGGTACTCGTTGGCTTTCAGCTCGGCGTGGTCGCGGATCCGGACCGGCGGAACCACCAGCCCCAGATCCAGCGCGATCTGCTTGCGGATGGCGGCGATGCGGTCCAGCATGTCCCCGCCGCGGCTTCGGTCGACCAGCCGCACCAGCCCGAATCCGACCTGAAGTTCGAGAGGATCGACCGGGAGGTGGCTCTCGATCTTCTCGGGCTTGGCCCGCTCCTTGGCCCGCTCCTCCGTGAGCTTGCGAACCGCCGCCGCGGCTTGGGACCGGTTCAGGAAGAAGGCCATCAGTCCGCAACCGCTGGCCATGGCCAGCAGGGGGATCTTGGGCAGCGGGGTGAGTGTGAGGACCGCCAGAAAGCCGCTGGCCACCGCCAGGGCGATCGGCTTGGCCAGCAGTTGCCCGAGCACCTCTTCGCCCAGGTTGGTCTGTCCGGTGCTGCGGGTGACCAGCATGCCCGCCGCCACCGACACGATGAAGGCCGGAATCTGACTGGCCAGCCCGTCGCCGATGGTCAGCTTGGTGTAGATGTCCAGCGACTGCGTCAGCCCCAGTCCGTGCTGGCCGATGCCCACGTACAGCCCGCCGATGATGTTTACGAAGGTGATGATGATGCCGGCGATCGCGTCCCCGCGGACGAACTTGCTGGCCCCGTCCATGGCTCCGTAAAAGTCGGCCTCGCGGCTGATCTCGGTCCGTCGCCGCCGGGCTTCGGCCTCGTCGATGATCCCCGCGTTCAGGTCGGCGTCGATGGCCATCTGCTTGCCCGGCATCCCGTCCAGGGTGAAACGGGCCGCGACCTCCGCGATCCGGGTGGCACCCTTGGTGATGACCACGAACTGGATGACCGTGATGATCAGGAAGATGATCACCCCGACCGCCAGCGAATTGGCGGCCACGAACAGCCCGAAGGCCTCGACCACGTGGCCGGCGGCCGCGGTCCCCTGGGAGCCGTTGGAGAGGATCAGCCGGGTGGTCGCGGTGTTCAGCACCAGCCGGAAGAGCGTCAGGGCCAGCAGCAGCGATGGGAAACTGGAGAACTCCAGCGGGGTCCGCAGGTACATCACCGTCATCAGGACCACGGTCGTCAGGACCAGATTGGTGACCAGCAGGAAGTCCAGCACCATGGTCGGCAGCGGGATCAGAATGACGAAAATCAGGGCTGCCGCCGCCGCCGGAAAGAGCAGTCCGCGGTGCCGGGTGAGCACTTGGACCAGCGGGTTGTCATCGAGCAGCGCCATATCTACCCAGTCCGCCTAGGCGTTCAAAGCGGGCCAAGGCCCGCGGCCGGCATCCCATGTGCTCAGGCCAGTCATCCGGCCATCTTCCCCGAAAGCTGGTAGACGTATGCCAAGACCTCCGCTACCGCCCGGTAAAACATGGGCGGAATCTCTTGCCCCACCTCGACCCCGACATACAGGGCCCGGGCCAAGGCCGGCCGCTGCACGATCGGCACCCCGTATTGCAGGGCCAGTTGCCGAATCCGTTCCGCCAGTAGGTCCTGTCCCTTGGCGACCACCCGCGGTGCCGCCATGGTGGCCTGGTCGTAGCGCAGCGCGACCGCGTAGTGCGTCGGGTTGGTTACCACCACGTCCGACTTGGGCACTTCGGCATGGATGCGCTGGAGCGCCAGCCGGGTCTGCAACTGTCGCCGACGCTGGCGGATCAGTGGGTCGCCCTCCATCCGCTTAAGCTCGTCCCGGATCTCCTGCCGCGTCATGCGGAGTTGCCGCTCCAGCTTCCAGCGGTCCAGCAGATAGTCCACCAGCCCCAGCAGCAGCAGCACCAGGCCCAGGCGGATCGCCAGGTCGAACAGCAGCTCGGCACTCACTTGAAACACCCCCCCGGCCTCCAGTTTCCCAGTTGTCATGACCAGCCCGATCCGGCTTCGGATGGTCAGCCAGGCCACCGCCGCCACGATTGCCACCTTCAGCAGCCCCAGGGCCAGTCGGCGGATGGCGTCGGCAGAGAGCAGCCGTCTGAAGCCGCTGACCGGGTTGAGCCGCTCGGGTTTGAACCCCAGCTTCTTCCAGGTCAGCATCAGCCCGGTCTGGGCGGCGCTGGCGACGATCGCGACCAGCACCACCAGGCCCAAAAAGGGCAGCAGCAACATTCCGCCGGTGCTGGCCACGTGCTTGATCCAGGCCAGCAGCCCGCCGGAAGTTATGTCCGGCGCGGCACCCAGCGCCCGCGTCAAGCCCAATAGGCTCTCCAGCATCCGTGGTCCCAGGGTCTTCAGCAGCACCAGAGCGGCCAGTAGAACAATCGCGGCCGTCAGGTCGACGCTCCGCGCGATCTGGCCTTCTTCGCGGGCTTCCTCGCGCCGACGTGGGGTCGGTGGCTCGGTCCGGTCGCTGGCGTCGTCGTACGGCATGGCCGTCAGTCACTCCCGGCGCGACTGGGGGGACATTGACTCGTAATCGCCTGGTCGGCGCGATCGGCATCCGCGCATCCGAGGCGCCTGTCGGCGATCGGTGTCCTGAGCCGGCGCCGGCCCGCGCCGGGCGGTTTAAAGTCCTTGTGGATAACCACTCGCGTCATGCTGCCAGCCTCAACCTTCGGTTCCTACCAACTGATTGATCCACGCGCAGCCCTGCTGGAGTGCCGCGATGAGTGCCTCGGTTGCCGATGGCAATGAAACCGCCATGAGCAGAAAGGCCACCAGGGCCTTCAGCGAGAAGCCCACTGCCAGGATGTTGAGTTGCGGCATGGTGCGTGACAGGAAGCCCAGCGCGAGGTTCACCAGAAACAGGGCCAACAGGGTGGGGCCGGCCACTCGCAGAGCTACATGTCCGCTGAGGCTGAGCGCCCGGCACAGCATCGGCCCGCTGGCCAGGGCGGTCGGATGGCTGCTGAGCAGCGGGATGGTCTGGAAGGTGTCCAGGCACGCCGTGACCAGTGCCCGGTGCCCGCCGATGACCAGGTATACCACCAGGGCCAATTGGAGGTAGAAGACGCTGACGACCGCCTCTTCGTCTTCGAAGGTGGGGTCGACGATGTGGCCGAAGGCCATTCCGGATTCCTGGGCGATCAGCAGCCCGCCCATTTGCAGCCCGATGAAGCAGGCCGCGGTGAGCAGCCCGATCATCGCCCCCAGCAGCACTTCCCAGGCCATCGCCAACAGAATGTCCAGCGGGTTGTCCGGGGCATCTGCCGGCAGGCTGACCAGGGGAGTAAGCAGCGCGGCCAGCCCAAGGACCAGCAGCGCTCGTACCTGCATGGGAACCGACGTCGCCGCCAGCACGGGCTGCAACATCAGCAGCCCGCCCAGGCGCGACGCCACCAGGGCGAAGACCGGAAGTTTCAGGTATTGAGCCAGCAGCTCGAATGGCATCTCGAGTTTGAAGCTGCCGTTGGCTCCACAGCGTGCGCCGGAGGTCGCAACCCGTTCAGGGCGAGCCGAACAGCCCCTGCGAGTACTCCACCAGCCGCTGGGCCAGCCAGGGCACGAACAGTACCGCCGCGGCCACCATGGCCACGATCTTCGGCACTATGTTCAGGGTCTGGTCCTGAATCTGGGTCACCGCCTGGACCAGACTGATGATCAGCCCTACCACCAGCCCGATCCCCAGCACCGGTCCTGAAACGATCAGTGCCGTAATCAGCGCCTCACGACCCAGGTCCAAAGCCAGCGAGCTGTCCATCGGTCGTCTCCCGGCAGCGGTTCAGCACCCCGTACTTGGCGGCCTGTGACCAGACCTGGTGAGGCCGACCCACCCGGTACCGCCGGACCCGCGACTCCGGCGATCCTGTGCCTGGTACCAAACCTCCGACTTCCGCGTTCGGCGGCCGCCCATCCAAGCCCCGGGCCGACGCGGACTCCCGGTCGGCTGCGCCTGGCCGCCGATTGCCTGCTTTTCGGCCGCATGACCGCCCATGGTTGCTCCGATCCTCAGCTCACGCTGGCCATCAGTGAGCCCACCACCAGGTGCCATCCGTCGGCCAGCACGAACAGCAGCAGCTTGAACGGCAGCGAAACCAGCACCGGCGGCAACATCATCATCCCCATCGACACCAGCACGGTGGCGATGACCATGTCAATCACCAGGAACGGCAAGTAGATCCGGAAACCCAGCAGGAAGGCCACCTTCAGCTCGCTCAGAATGAAAGCCGGGATCAGGGCCGTCATCGGTACTTGCCGCTCGTCGAGCACCTGGTCGGCCGGCAGCGGCTGCTTGGCGGCGTATTCGTACATCAGGTAGACGTCCTGCTCGTTGCCGCTGGCCCGGATCTGATCGAGCATGAACCCGCGCAACTCGTGCCCGGCGATCGCGATCGCATCGAGCTGCCCAAGCTGCTCGTTGAGGTACGGCTGGACGGCCCGCTCGTTGACCCGCTGCCAGGTCGGGGCCATCACCAGCAACGTCAGAAACAACGCCAGCCCGACCAGAACCTGCGAAGGCGGCAACTGTTGCGTGCCCAAAGCTTGCCGCAGCAGCGCCAGCACCACCAGCATCCGCACGAAGCAGGTGGTCATCAGCAGAATGCCCGGGGCCACGGCCAGTAACGTCAGCAGAACCAGAATCTGAAGCGAATTGCTCAGCGATTCCCGACTGGTCGCCTTGGGCAGCCAGCGTCCCAGGTCCGGAACGAAGACCGGATCGTTGCGGTGCGACTGCACCCCGCTCGGCAACCCGGCTGACGCCTCGGTGCTGCTGGCCACCCATGAATCCGGCGGCGGCCAGGAGTCGGACCGGGTCGCCGCCGAGTCGTGCTGATTCAGCCCCGCCCGGTAGTAGGCTTCGTTGGTCTGCCCATACCCGATCCGCGCTGCCAGCAGCAGGATGATCGCCGCGGCGGTGCGGCCGGCAGTGGTCGGCCGCCCCTGGTGCGATTGCTGAAACCGGCTCGCCTTCCAAAGCACAGACCACTCCCGATGGCTGACCGCACTTGACGGCACTTCAGCGCGCAGGCCCCGCTGCCGCTCCAGCCCGTGGCTGCCTTGTAGCACCCGGACCCGCGGCTCCTTCAGCCCGCGACTGGGCCGCTCGCAGGCGACGGATGGTGCCGGCCAGCCTGCGTTTGACTTCCGACAGGCGCTCCTCATCCGGCAGATAGTTCTCCGGCGACTCCGGGCCTTCCGGCTGATACTGGCGCGCTTCCCGCTCCAAACACCGGGCGAATTCGGCGCTGCTGCTGTCAGCCCGTCGCCGGGCTGCTTCCCCCATCAGCCGGGCGGTCAGGTCCGCGTCGTCGATCACGTCCAAGGCCCGGACCGCGTCGGGAGTGACACCCAGAAGCACCAGCCGCGGTCCGATCCGCACCAGGCACAGGGATTGCCGGGGAGAGAGCGGCGTGCGGCCCACCAGTTCGATCAGCGGCGTGTGTTTTCCGCGCAGGGCCGGTCGCCAGCCTCCGCCTCGCACGCTCATGACCCGGTAGCCCCAACCCAGCAGAACGATCACCCCCACCACCGCGCCCAGCGACGCGGTGGTGCGCACCCAGGAGCCACCATTCGGCGTGCCTGGCAGTCCGCCTGGACCGTTCTTGCGCTGCCGGGCCAGGCCGAGCCGGTTATCGGACCGCCCGGCCAGCGGGCGTGGTTCAAGGGACGGGTCGATCAGCTCGGTCGCGGCCCACGGATCCGACCGGCTCGCTGGGGATGTTTCGGCCCGCGGGTCGCCGGCCTCCGTCGGGCTTTGACCGGTCGGCGACTCCGCCTTGCCGGCGGTCAGGCTCCAGGCCAGCACCGCGGAAACAGCCATCCCTGGCATCAGGCGGCTCATTGTGAGTCGTCAGCCCTCTTCCAGCTCGGGCACCGGACTGCGGATGTCGTTTATCCGAACGCAGAAATTGTCGTTGAGCACCAGCACCTCGCCCCGTGCCACCAGTCGATCGTTGACGTAAATGTCGACTGGGTCGCCGGCCAGTTTGTCCAGTTCCAGCACCGAACCCACCCCCAGCTTCAGCACGTCCTCGATGTACAGACTGGTCCGACCCAGCTCGATCTTCACCTCCAGCTCGACGTCGTCCAGCAGCTCGATGCTGGTTTCGGCGGCGGCCCCGGCTTCCGAGAGTTCGGGCACGGCCAGGGGCTGAGCCTGCTCGGGCGAGGCTCCGGCCGTCACCGCCCCCAGCACCGCTGGCGGGGCCGCTTCGGCCGACGAGGGCTGCGGGCCCGCGTCAGTGGGGGGCGCCCCGAGGTCCGGCTCAGTCGGCGCGCCCCGGGTCGCGTCCCGCGCCGCGGCGGAAACATCGGCCGGTGCCGCGTCCGGCGCGGCACCGGCGTCGGCTGCGATCGCCTCCTCCATCGCTGGTGCGACGGTTCCGCTGACCTCGGCCTTCGGCTGGTCGGCTCCACCGGTCGGCGAGCCTTCCCCGGAGTCCGAGGTCTTGTTCGCATCGAATACTGCCGCCACCGCGTCCAGCTCCGCCTGATTGATGATGTTGTCTTCTGGGGCCGGCTGGCTGGTTTGTTCTGCCATGGGTAATCGGCGTCCTTGTCTTGCCCGCGCCTCGTCTGACGCGGGCTTCCGGTCATCGCCGGACTCGCGGGCTTGCCGCTGCTTTGCCGCGGCCTGGTCCCGCGAGCTTAATCCGCGCGCATGGGGACGAACCGGGGAATTAGCACGCGCTGTACCAGCTCCTGGTCCCCGCTGATCTCCCGCAGGGCTTCCAGGATCTGCTGTCGCAGGGCCCGCAGGTCGTCCTCCCGAAGCATCCGCTCCGTCGCCCCGCGCAAAATGCCTGCGATCCGGTCTCCGATTTCCCCGCTTCGATCCCGAACCAGTGTTTCTGTACGCTCCTTCTCGCTGGCTGGGACCACCACGCTGATGTCCAGATCGTACATGTAAGAATGGCCGCTCTTGTCGTTGAGCACCCGCAGGTTGCGGACGACCGCAACCTCGACCGGGGCCGCCGGCTGACTGGCCGGGGTGGGCTCAATCTCATGACTCCCCTCGGCTCGGGCCGGCTCCGGTCCGCTTCCGCTCAGCTTGAACACCGCCAGGAAGGCCGCGGCCTCCAGGACCGCGACTCCGACCACGATTCCGATCGTCATGGGGAATCGCTTCTTGCTGACCGGCGGCTCCTCCTTCTTCTCCGGTTTATCTGCCATCTGCGTTGGTCCCATTCTGGCCGCTGTTCGGACCGGCTCACCCGAAACTATCGACCCGTCACCCGGACCGGTTCAGCGGCCCCCTCGGCCGCTGGCCGCATGCCAAGTCTTATCAGACTCCGTCCCCTCCCTTGGGCACAATGTGCGCAGCCGCGCAAAGTTGTCGGACCGGCCTGTCGCCCCCCGCCCGGGCCCGGTCAGGCCGCGGCTAGCCCCGGCTGCCGGTCGCCCAGATGGCGACTGCTTTGCCCCGCACCTCCATCGGCACCGGTCGATTGAGCAGGACCGGCGTCATGGGCCAAACATGGCCGACCGAGCGGGTGGCGATGAGCGGAACTCGACGGTCGGAGGGAAGGTGATACCTCAGCAGTTCTATGACCGCCGGCTGCGTATCCTCGTGCAGCATGTGGAAGTCGCCAACCAGCAAACCGGCGGCGCGCTCAAACCAACCGGCGATCTTCAAGGCCGCCAGATGCCGGTCGATCCGGTAAGGCGATTCCTTGATGTCTTCCAGCAGCAGCCATTTGCCGTCCGGTCGCAGCCTTCGTCCCAGCGGGCCCCCGACCACCGCGGCCAGTACCGACAGGCAACCGCCCACCAGTTGCACCCGCCCGCTTCGCGGCTTGCCACGCACCACTTTCCCGCGGACCGGCCCGAAGTGCAGGTACTGCGGGTTGGAAGGCGTTCGCCCGGCCAGCAGCTCCGGCAGCAACCGCCAGAACTCGCTCAGCGCCGCCCGGGCCTGCTCCGGCGGACGAAGCTGTGAGCCCAGCCAGTTGGGGCACAGCCAGTACAGGCCGCGCCCCCAGCGGTAACTGGCCACCTGCCCCACCAGGGTGGTCATCTCGCTGAACCCGGTCGCCCAGAGCGGATGGCGGCGCCGGGTCAGCCCCGAGAAGTCCAGGTGCGGCATGAGCCGCGAGAAGTATGCTCCGCCGCTGGCGGCCACGATCGCCGCCGTGCGCGGATCGTCCAACGCGCCCTGCAAATCGGCAATCCGGGCCTGGTCATCGTCACGGCCGCCATGCCAGGCCCGCTCGACCGCTCGCAGCAACTTCCGGTTGCAGGTCAGCCGGAACGGTCGGGGCAGATGCCGGCGCGCCAGGGCCAGGTACTCATCCGGGCTGGACAATCCGAACCGGGGCAGGTCCGGCCCCAACGGGTTGGCATGAGCAATCAGGTGAATCCGATCCGCAATCATTCACGCCACTCCGCTGTTTTGATCCGGTAACTCTGATTTTCCCGGACCGCACGCGTCGGCATGGACGCCCGGCTGCCGGGCCGCGACGGCTGCGCTCGAGTGCGGCAGTATAATCCAGGCCATGTTGAAGATCGGCCCGCTGGCTTTCGACTTGCCGGTCGTTCAGGCCGCGCTGTCCGGCTACAGCGATGGACCGATGCGGCTGATCACCCGACGCTTCGGGGCCCCGTATGCCCTGCACGAAGCTGTCCTCGATCAGTCGATCGTCCAGTCCGCCAAGGCCCGCCAGAAACTGCTAGGCTGCCTGGACCCGCAAGACCACCCGGTCGGTGGCCAGCTCCTGGGGGCCGAGCCGGGCATGATGGCCCAGGCCGCCGCCATCCTGGTCGATTCGGGCTACGACGTGGTGGACGTCAACTTCGGTTGCCCGGTGAAGAAAGTGCTGGGCCGGCGGCGCGGGGGCTTCCTGCTTTCCACTCCGGCTACCGCGGCTGAAATCCTGCGGGCGATTCGGGCCTCCGTCGCTCCGCAGGTCCCCCTCACGGTGAAGATGCGTCGCGGCCTGGATGACTCGCCCCAAAGCGAGCGCGACTTCTTTCGCATTTTGGATGCTGCCTTGGAGCTGGGAGTCGACGCGGTTACCGTTCACGCCCGCACGGTCAAGCAGCGTTACGTCGGCCCCAGCCGCTGGGACTTTCTGACCCGCGTCAAGCGTCACGCCGGCCGGACGACCATTTTGGGCAGTGGCGATCTGTGGTCCGCACACGACATTCGGCGGATGCTGGAGGAGACTGGAGTGGACGGCGTGACCGTCGCCCGCGGCTGCATCGGTAACCCGTGGATCTTCCAAGATGCACGAGCCCTGTTATCCGGACGTCCTTTGCCAGAACCCCCTACGGTCGTTGAGCAGGGCCGCGTGATCCGCGAACACTTCGACTTGGCGGTGACCGTCCATGGTCCAAGGCTGGCCGCACGCATCATGCGGAAATTCGGGATCAAGTACGCCGAACTGCATCCTTTCACCCGTCAGGTCCGCGATGCCTTCGTCCAAGCCACCGGCCCCCAGCAGTGGCTGGCGGTCCTCGATTCCTGGTATGACCCGGGTCGCGACTGGCCCCCGGGCCGGCGTAAGACCGGCCCGGGCCGCCTGGTGGCGGCCGGCGCCACTCCCTGAAGGGCCGGCCTCCGCGCGTTGACGTGACCGGCGGCAAACGCTAGTTTGCCACTTCAGAAGCCGACGATCGGTCAGCCCCCATCGTCTAGTGGCCTAGGATATCAGGTTCTCATCCTGGAGACAGGGGTTCGAGTCCCCTTGGGGGCGTATACAGAACACTGCGGATGCCAAGGGACGGCTCCGGCCGTCCCTCTCTTCCCCGCCGGCCGCCGCCGAACTTACCGCGCCTGCGGCCACCGGCGCGACTGGCCGCGACCGAGGGGTCGGCATGTCAGCGGAGCCTCAGCTCAACGCCTCAACTCCCAGCCCGGCCGACCGGGTCCTGATCGATGCCCCCTGCGTCAACTGTGGCTACAACCTGCGTACGCTGCCGGAAAACGGGTTGTGCCCGGAATGCGCTCACCCGGTTTGGCACTCGCTGCGCGGCTACTTCTTGTGCTATGCCCCGCACACCTGGATTCGGACCGTAGCCCGCGGCCTGCTGCTGATTCTCATCGCCGTCTTAGCCGTGCTGACCGTGGGGCCGCTGGTCTGGGTGGCCCTGGCCGGCCGGGCCGTGGTGTCGATCGTGGAGGCCGGCGGCACGCCACCCACCTCATTCCTTCGCAAGCTTGGCTTGCTCCAGTCCGCGTTCTACGCCCTGCCAACCGCCCTGGCCATAGCCGGATTGTGGTGCTTCAGCCGGCCCGACCCGATCGTGGTTCGCAGGGAACCCCGGCTGGCTTCACGCCGGCTGATCCGCATCGGCTGCTGGTTGCTGCCGATCTTGCTGCTGGCGGACCTGATTCACACGCTGGTCATGCCGCCTTTCCCCAGCTTTGGGTTTCCCGGACCGCCCAACGCCGCCGCCGCGTTGTTCACTCCCGGGCTGAGACAATTCGTCGCCTTCGGACTGGTCCTCTGGATCGGCACCCTGGTCACCTACACGGTCCTGGTCCTGGCGCTGATGCGCCATCTGGCCGGTCTGATGCGGCGTGTGCCCCGAAAGGGGTTGGTCCGATTTGCGCAGGTGGAGTTCTGGGGCCTGGCCGCTTCCTCGGCGTTCCTGCTGGTCGGCTACGGTTGGGCGGTGGCGGCGCTGCCGGCTTGGCAGAGCGCGGCACTGGTTGCATCCCGCCCCGCGCCAAGCACTACTTCGCTCGCGGTCCCGGCTGGGCAACCGTCCGGGTCGGGCGTCGGCGGACCGGCCGGCAGCGCAGCCGCGGCGCTCTCCACGGCCGCCAGGCGGGGCGCCTGCGCGGAGCTGCAGCGCACGGCATTCAGGGCAAGGAGCAGCGCGAGACCGCAGACGATGCGCATACCGACCTCCAGGCT
>CAYZXK010000107.1:0-8706 GCA_964482395.1 uncultured Planctomycetales bacterium
GCGCTGGCCAGCTCGACCAGGTTGCGGGGCGGATCGTCGGCCAGGGCGAGCAACTCGACGAAGCACACCTTGCGGATCGGGACGGTCTTCAGCGCCGCCCAGCTCAGATTACGCCGGGACACGTCCCCCACGCAGGTCACCCCGGCCCGCAGGCATTCCCAGGCCCCGTCCCACACTGCCTGCCGCTCTCGCTCCACCTGCCCGGCCGCCCGGCGAAGTCGGACCAGTCCTGGCAGCCAGTCCCAGAGCGGGCCGGGCCGCAGCCGGCCGGCGTAGCAGGTCAATTCCAGGTGCGTATGGGGGTTGATCAAGCCGGGCGTCAAAACTGCCTCGCCCAGCTCGATCACCTCTTCCCCGTAACTTGGCTGCGGCTGGCCGCTTCCGATCGAGACGATCTCCCGACCGACGATCCGCACGAATCCGTCTCGGATCGCTGGTCCGGCGACCGGCACTACCCAGGCGGCCTTCAGTATCACCAGACGCCCACCCCTGAGCCGGTGGCGGTCGCCCCGGGGCCGAACCAGGTTCGCCAATCCACCCCGAGTTCTCCCGCCCGGAGGTACCCGCTCATTGAGTTCTGGCAGTTGCAGGTCGCGGTCGTTTCTGTCAGGGCCTGGCAGAACCGCTCCAGCAATCGGGGCATTCGTTCGACCGCCGCTCGGGCCCGCTGGCGTTCGACCTCTTCAGGCAGGACTCGTCCATCCTCGAAAGGCCGGTAGTTGGTGCCGTCTTCGGCGTAGCGTCGAACATAGCAGAGGCTGGCGTAGCACATCTGCAACTCTTTGGCCAAAAAGACTTCCGGGGCCAGGACCTGTCCAAGCAGCTCGCCGCCGACGGCGGCATACTTGCGAGTCTCGGCCGGGGTCTCGTGCCGCGGACCTTCCACGCACACGTACACTCCGCGGCCGGCAAACTCGCATTTCTCCTGCTCCAATACTCCGATCAGCACCTTCCGCAAGCTCGGGCAGAAGACCGGCCATTGGCGCAGGTGCCCGAAGCCGCGGTCCTCAAAAAACGTCTGCGGCCGACTGACCGTCTCGTCCACCAGGTCGTCCACTACCACGTACTGGCCGATCTTGAAGTTGTGGCTGATGGCTCGGGTCTCGCTCCAGGAGACGATCGCCTGGGTCCCCAGGTCTTTGAGGGCGTAGATGTTGGCCCGGTAGTTAACGAAGCTGGGGGTCCGGTCGTAGCCGCTCTCCCCGTGCCGCGACAGGAAGAAGAAGCTGGTCCCCGGGCACAGGCAGCGATAGATGGGCTGCGAGTTGCCGAAAGGGGTCGCCCGCGGTCCCAGTCGCTCAGCCATCAGGGTCCCCTCCCGCAACAGGTTGTACGCGTCTCGCCCGCCTATACACGCCAGGGTTATCGACATGCATCCACTCCTGCCGGTGACCGCTTGTGCCCCGGGGCCGACCTGCGGCTTTCGACTACAACTGCCGCACGTCGGCGGCGATGCTGTGCAGGTGATCCACCGCCCGCGGGGCGATCAACACTTCCAGAACCGCACGCCCATCCTCGAATCGCCGACTTCGAATCTCGCCAAACCGCTCGAGGAAGCTCAAGGCCCGCCCATCCTGGGCTGGGACCGAGAGAGTCATCTGTCGCTGTTGGCCGCGCATGAACCGGTCTACCTGCTGGCGCAACACCTCCAGCCCCTGCCCGGTCCGGGCCGAGATCAGCAATCCATCCGGGCAGTCGCGCCTCAGGATGGTTAGGGCCGCCGGGTCTTTGATCACGTCGGCCTTGTTGAGCAGCAGCAGGACCGGCTTGTCGCCCACCCCCAATTCTCCGAGCACCTGCCTGACGGCGTGAATCTGAGTCCTGGCCTGCGGGTTGGCCGCGTCGGCCACGTGCAGCAGCAGATCCGCGTGGATGGCCTCTTCCAGCGTGGCCCGGAAGGACGCGACCAGATGATGCGGCAGGTCGCGGATGAACCCGACCGTATCGGACAGCAGCACGAAGCGGCCATTGCCCAGATCCCAACGGCGGGTAAGCGTGTCCAGGGTGGCGAAGAGTCGATCTTCGGTATGCGCCCCGGCCTGGGTGAGCGCGTTCATGAGCGTGCTCTTGCCGGCGTTGGTATAGCCCACCAACGAGACGGTATAGAAGTTCTTGCGGGCGCGGACCTGTCGGAGCTTGCGGCGGTCGATCTCGGCGATCTGCCGTTTGAGCATCGAGATGCGTCTCTCGACCAGCCGTCGATCGATCTCGATCTGGCTTTCGCCCGGGCCGCGGGTTCCGATTCCGCCGACCACTCCCGCTCCAGTGGCTCCGCCCGCCCCGGCGATCCGCTCCAGATGCGTCCACATGCCGCGCAGCCGCGGCGCGGTGTACTCGAGCTGGGCCAGTTCGACCTGCAAGCAGGCTTCCCGGGTCCGGGCCCGCGAGGCGAAGATGTCCAGGATCAGCTCGCTGCGGTCCAGCACCTTCCGGTCAACCGCCTGCTCGATTTCGCGAATCTGCGATGGGCTCAGGTCGTTGTCGAAGATGATCACGTCGGCGTCATACGCCTCGGCCCGCTGTCGGATTTCTTCCAGTTTCCCCTGGCCCACGCAAGTAGCCGGGTGATAGGCCTTGCGCCGCTGGACTGCCCGGCCCACCACGATCGCGCCGGCCGACCGGGCCAATTCCGCCAGTTCGGCCAGCGGGTCATCCTCGAGCCGGCAGTCGTCGAAGATGACCTTTACCAACAGCGCCCTTTCACGCCGAACCGACCAGTTCTCACGCGGGCTGACCGACATCTCTCATAGTTTACCACATGGGCCTGTCCGAAGGCGGCCTGTGACCTCCCACTCCGGTTATCGGGGCTCGGCTGAAGCCGCTCGGCCGGCCAGCCGCTCCATTTCGTCCGCAGTGAACAGCCCTAATAGGACTTCGGTCTGCTTGGCCTCCTCCAAGTACCGGGGGTCCAGTTGGAAAGCGGTTTGCAAAGCTTGGGCTGCGGCCTGGGCTTGCGACAGCTTGGCATGCCCGACGGCCCGCAGGAAATGGGCCGAGGCCCGACGCGGGTTGATGGCCACCGCCTGAGCCAGGTGCTCCAGCCCCAGTTTCACGTCTCCTTCGTCGATCTCCAGGACGGCCAGTCCCTCCCAGGCGGCGGCCATCCTCGGGGTCCGGGCCAGAGCGTTCTTCAGATGCGATTTGGCCGTGCTGGTTCGGCCGGTCCGGGCCTCAAGCGATCCCAGGTAGTAATGAGCTTGCGCGCGGTCGGGGGCGAGTTGGGCCGCTTGCTGCAACACCTCCCGGGCCGCTTCCGGCTGCTGGGCCAGCATCAGGGTCACGCCACGCCAGACCTCGATCTCGTATTGATCCGGACCGGGCCACCGCCAAGGAAGCTGGTCGTCCGGGAGCCCTTTCCGGACGCCTTCGGGAGCGGTTTCCGCCACCAGGCCATCCAGGATCGCCAAGGCTTCCACGTTTCGTCCCTGATTGCTCAGTGAGACTGCCGTCAGGAAGCTATGTTCCGCAGCCAGTTTCGGCGGCACCTCACTCACCTCGCTGAGCACGGTTGCCAGCCTTGACCAGTCCTCCAGTTCAAGCAACACGCGGGCCAGCACCAGTTGATCATATGTTGCCGGCGGGATAGCCACTTGCTCCAGGGTCTGGTCCGCTCCTGCGGGGTCGTCGCCGGCCAGAAGCGCCGCAGCCAGCAGCACTGTCCCGACCGGACTACCCTGCTCGACCAGCCGACTCGCGATGGGCAGGGCCTCCTCGACCCGCCCAACGGCCAGCAAACAGCGGGCGGAAACCTCCCAATACGTGGTCAGCGACTGGCCGGCAGCCTCCGCCTGCCGGGCGAAGGTCTCCGCAGCCAGGTCTCGGCCGAGGAGCCGGGCCAGGCACGCTAGGCGCATCCAGATCGCCCCGCTCCACTGCACCCGGTCCAACTGGTTGAGTGCCTGCCCCACTAGCTCCGCCGCCCCCTGCGGATCGAGTACATCGGCCACCGTAGCCGGCTCAGGGGTTATCAGCTCGTCCAGTCGGGCCCCAATAGCGTCTTCAGACAGTTCGGTCTGCTGCTCGGCCGGTGAGGCCGGTGGCGGGGTGGCATCCTGGGTGGCAGCCGGCGGCCGCCGGACGACCGCAGGTGGTGGCCGAGGTGGCTCCCGGGGCACCTCCCTGGGCGTTGGTGACCGAGTGACTGCTCGACCAGTCTCCGCTCCGGTCGGGCCGATCAAACCGTCGCCAGCCTTAAGCCGATCGAGGTCCTGCCTCAGGGCTTCCACGTTCGCGGTCAGATCGTCGACCACCCGGACCTGTCGCCGGACAGCGGCATGGGTGAGCAGGACCGCAACGACCAAGGCGATCAGCAGCATTGCGGTGCTGACCAGCCAGTAAACATACAGGCGTTCGACGGCGTCGGGCGGCCGGGGGGAACGAGGAGGCGTGTGCGATGAACGCTGGTCAGCAGGCATTTGGTCAACTCCCGGATTGGGGATTTGGGGGATCGGTGGGCCACCGAGGCTGATCCGGCCCGCCGGTCGGCCCCTCGGGCTGGTCGTCGGCCTGATCCTCCGCAGTTGCAGCGGAAATCTGGTCCTCGGTCAGTCGGTATCGGCTCCAGGCGTCCACATACGGGGTGGGGCTGCCCCCCAGGCGCGAGCGGGCCACCCACCGTCCCACTCGCAGAAGCACGTATGTGCCGATAACGAAGAGTAGAGCGAGCAGGGCCGAGACCAGCAGTATCGTCAGCAGCGCAGCCAGCCGCCGGACGTCGGTGGTAAGTCGCCCGGCACCCTCCCGGCCCGGGTCAATTCCGCCGGGGCCGAGCCGGTCCTGACCCAGGACTAGGTAGACTGCGGTACCAATGGTGACCAGTAGAACCGCCAGCCCCGCCAGCAAGGCGGTGCGGCCAAGTGGGCGGTGACGGGGCGACCACATCAAACACGTCTCACTTGGACCAGCCCAGGTTTTGACGTGGGCTCTGGCCCAGCTCGCGCTCCAGCTCCATGAGCAGTTGCCGGGCCCGTGGCGAGGGCTCCTTCGGCACCTGGATCCGTACAATCGCGTACATGTCACCGCTCTGTCCGTTGCGATCGCGTAAGCCGCGACCCCGGAGGCGCAGCTTGGTTCCGCTGGACGTTCCCGGCGGCACCTTGACGACCGTGAATCCCTCCAGGGTGGGGATCTCGACCTGGGTGCCCAGGGTGGCCTCGCTGAAGGTCAGCGGGAGATCAAGCAGAATATCCAGCCCTTCTCTGCGGAAGTAGGGGTGTGGACGAACGCGGCAGGTGATCATGAGGTCGCCCCGCCCGCCGGGGCCTTCCTGCCCTTTTCCGCGGACCCGGACACGTTGCCCGTCCCCGACCCCCGGGGGGATGCGGACTCGAATCTGCTCTGCCCCGCCGGTGGAATCAGTTCCGGGCAGCCGGAGTTCGCGGATGGTGCCGCGGGCGGCCTCCTCGAATGACAATTCGATCGTGTGTTCCAGGTCTGCCCCGCGTGGCATGGCCGAGCGGGCCGTGGAACGGCGACGGCCGTGCCCGACGCCGGTGCGGCTGAAAAACTGCTCGAATATGCTGGTCAGGTCGCCCAGCGAGCCGAAGTCGAACGAGAGGTCCTCGAAGGGGAACCCCGTGCTGGTGGTCCAGGTCCGCACGTCGGGCGCCGGTCCGCCGGCCCCGAATCGATCGTACTGGGCACGCCGCTCCGGATCGCCTAGTACCTCGTACGCCGCATGCACCTCCTTGAAGCGCTGTTCGGCACTCTTGTCGTTCGGATTGCGGTCCGGGTGGTACTGCTTGGCCAGACGCCGGTAAGCCTGCTTGATCTCCTCCTGAGTGGCGTCTCGCCGAACTCCCAGAATCTGGTAGGGATCCTTGTTGACGCTCATGTGGGACCCGCTGCGACGGTCCCCCGGCCGAGTGAATCAGGGCAGGCGGGCCAGTCGCTTGGCAGCTTCGTCGGCAAAGATTGTGTCGGCGTACTTGTCCAGCACCTCCCGATACAGCTCCCGGGCCTTGCTTACCCGGCCGGTCTGCTCGTACGCCTCCGCCTGCGACAGCAGGGTGCGACAGGTGCGAGCGGCCTTATGATCACGCACGTAGTCCATCACCGCCGGGTTCTTCTGCATGCGCTCCAGGATGGTTTGGGCTTTCTCGGCAGTTTCAGTTGAAGAGTATTCGCTGACCAGAGTCTCCAGCTTTTCGTAGGCGGGCCCGAAGCGTCGGTCCCGGATCGCCTGCATGGCGGACGCCAGAATGATTTCGGCCTGGCCCAGGTCCTCGTAGGTTCGCAGCAGCCGAGCCACCTCAGGATTCTTCTTTTCCAGGCTGGCCAGCTTCTGCTTGGAACTCTGGGCCACTTCGGCCCCGCGAAATTCACGCCGGACTTCCAGCAGCAGGGCTACCGCATCTTCGGCCCGACCCTGCTCCAGGGCGGCTTCGGCCCGAGCCAGCTTGTCGCGGCCGAGGGCCTCGATCAGATCGACCATGTCTTGGCAGCGGGAGTAGAGAGCATCACCACGCAGGGCATGATCGAGGGCCTTGTTGGCGGCCTCCAGTGCTTCCCGGCTCCGGTCGGCCCGCAGGGCCCGTCGCGCCTGAGCCAGGTAGGCTTCGGCCCGAGCGGCCTCTTCCGGATGGGTCCGGGTGGGCGGCGTCTCACTGGCGACCCGTCGAATCTCGTCGACCAGCCTCTGGCCGCCCTTCTCGCCGGGCCAGCCGGCAAAGGCGATTTTCCCGGCCGGGTCGAGGATGATCACCCGCGGAAACGACGTCAGCTCATAATCGTCGAAGGTCTTCTTGGCCTCCAGAGCGATGGGGAAAAAGACCTTGGTCTTGGTCACCATATCCTCGACCCGTTTCCGGTCCGAGTCGGTGACGCCGATCAGAAACACACCCGCTTTCCGTCCGTACGGCGAGGCGTTGACCAGGGTCATGAGCGGAAGGATCTCCTCGCCGCCGGAATGCCAGGAAACCCAGCAGAACAGGACTACGATCATCCCGCGACACTCGGCCAAAGAAATCGGCTGACCGTCGGTATTCATCCAATCTTTGGCTTCGATGTCCGGGGCGTAGGACCCGACTGGTGGGTCCGCTCGGCCGGCGGTGCCGCCCGCCACCGCCAGGCACACGATTGCCGCGATGATACTCCGCATCGATAACCTCCGAACATGCCCGGCCCCGCCGGCCTGGATGCCTCCCCGTCCGTTCTTCTTATACCCGGCGGCGGCCCGAACTCAAGCGCGGCGGGAGTGATCGGCGCGCTTGCCCGATCGACCGTTAAACGCATAACCTGACACTTATCCGTCGGGAGATCTGACCTTTATGGTTTGCCCGGAACCCGGCCCGCTGCTGGAAATGCGCCGCATCAGCAAGGCGTTCGATCGGGTGCCGGTCCTGCGGGAGGTCGACTTCGAGCTTCAGGCGGGGGAGGTCCACGCCCTGGTCGGCGAGAACGGGGCCGGCAAGAGCACGCTGGTGAAGATTCTGGCGGGCGTCCACCGGGACTATGACGGCCGGATCCTGTTGCGTGGTCGCGAGGTCGTTTTCCGTGACCCGCGGGACGCCGAGCGGCACGGGATTGCCGTCATCTATCAGGAGCTGGCTCAGGTCCCATATCTGTCAGTTGCCGAGAACCTTTTCCTGGGGCGCGAGCCGCGCACCCGGCTGGGGTGGTTGGACCGGCGGAAGATGGAGGCGGTGGCGGCGGGGATACTGCGCGACCGGTTGGGGGTCGAGTTGGACGTGACCCGACCGGTCGCCGAGCTGCCGATTGCCGCCGCCCAACTGGTGGAAATCGCCAAGGCCCTGCTTCGCCAAGCGGAGGTCCTGGTCATGGATGAGCCGACCAGTGCCTTGTCGGAAGGCGAGACCCGGCAGCTTTTCACGGTGATTCGTCAATTGCGGCAACGGGGGGTGGGGGTGATCTACATTTCTCACAAGATGGAAGAGATTTACGCGCTGGCTGATCGGGTGACCGTACTTCGCGACGGCCAGCGGGTTGGGACGGCCGCCACCGCCGATCTTCCACCCGACCGGCTGGTGCAGTGGATGGTTGGCCGCCACATCGAGCAGTTTTTTCCCCGCCACCATGCCCAGCCTGGCCCGGTCTGTTTGCAGGTGACCGGGCTGTGGCTGCGTGAGAGAGGTGGCCAGCGCTGGGTGGTACGGGACGCCAACCTGGAGGTTCGGGCGGGCCAGATCGTGGGCTTGGCCGGGCTAATGGGCTCGGGCGCCAGCGAGCTTCTGGGCGCGATTTTTGGCCGTTATGGTCGACCATCGCGGGGCCGCATTTGCCTGGACGGGCAGTGGCTGGCCCGGCCGTCGCCAGCCGAGGCCCTCCGCCGCGGCATGGTTCTGCTGACCAACGATCGCAAGGCCGCCGGTTTGATCCTTCCGATGTCGGTCCTGCACAACCTGAGCCTGGCCACGCTTGATCGTTGTTTGCGGTTCGGGCTACTCAGTTCGGCTCGCGAGCGGGCGCGGTGCGTGCCGCTGGTGGAACGTTTGAAACTGCGAGCCCCTTCGCTTGGCGCGGAAGTGACCGCCCTCTCGGGCGGCAACCAGCAGAAGGTTCTGCTGGCCCGCTGGCTGTTGACCGGGCCGAAGGTCTTGTTGTTGGACGAGCCCACGCGTGGCATCGACGTGGGGGCGAAGGCGGATATTTACCAGTTGCTGAACGAGCTGACTGCCGCCGGCTTGGCAATTCTGCTCATTACCAGCGAGTTACCCGAGCTGCTGGCCCTGTCCGACCGAATCCTGG
>CAYZXK010000108.1:0-5869 GCA_964482395.1 uncultured Planctomycetales bacterium
GATCGGACCCACCGTGACCGGCGTCGATCACGATGACCGCCGACTCCAACGCCCCACGAGCCGGGGGCGGAGTCGGCAGCGGGGGAGGAGCGGGCGGAAGCGCCGGGATAGTCCGCGGGGCCCGGGTGCTCAGGACCGGCGGAGGCGGGGGCCCCAGCGTGCTGCGTGGTGCGGGTGCCGCGCAACCCGCCAAGACCAGCGCCAGCCCACCGGCAGACAACGCAAACCCTCGCACACCATTCTCCATGGCAGGCTGTCCGGGCGGGTGCCTTCCACTCGCTGCGGGCGCGAAGTATAAGGCGACGCGATTCGACTTCCAAGATGCCGACCGGCTGCGCGTACCCGCCGCCCGGCGGCGTCTGTCGCCCCCGTCCCGGTGCCGATAGAATATCAGCGGTCAGCGGGGTCGCCGGTCCGGCGATCCCGACCCGGCGAGCGGCCGATCACGGAAGTCATCCATGGGCGTGCAGCATTTCGGACACGGCGAGGGAATCCGGGACTGGGCCCGCCGCATTCAGGACATCATGGACGAAATGCGCAATCGCAGCTTCTGCGATTACCGGGCCACCGGTGCCTGGCTGCCGAGCGTTAACATCTACGAGACCCGCCAAAGCTACCACGTATGCGTCGAGCTGGCCGGACTGGAGCCGGAAAGCGTGACCGTGGAGTGCCCGGACAGCCGGCACGTCTGCATTTCCGGTCAGCGCTGCCGGCCGCGTGGCCCCTGGCAGGAGACCCCATTCAGCGTGGAACTGATGGAGATCGATGAAGGGCCATTCCAGCGACTGATTGATTTCAGCGAACCGATCGAGGTCCAGGCCGTGGAAGTCTGGTACGACAACGGATACCTCTGGATCACGCTCCAGAAGTCGGAGGCCAGATGACCGCGGGCCAGCAGGATACCGAAACGCGCGCACCTGGCCGACCGGATTCCGGTCCGGCAAGCGAGGCCGAGAAGAAACCCAGCCTGCCTCGCGAATTACCCGTCCTGCCGGTCCGGGACATGGTGGTCTTTCCCGGGACGGTGGTCCCGCTGAGCGTCGGTCGGGAGAAGTCCAAGCGACTGGTCGACGCGGTTCTGGCCGGTGACAAACTGCTGGTAACCGTGGCTCAGCGGCGAGCCGACATCGACGACCCCGGACTGGAGGACATTTATCGGATCGGGACCGCTTGCACCGTGCTCAAGCTGCTGCGCATGCCCGATGGAACCAGCAGCCTGCTGGTGCATGGTCTGGTGCGGGTGGGCATCGAAAGCTGGTCGGCCAGCGAGCCCTACTGGCGAGCAGTGGTCAACCCGCACGAGGACGACGACCAGCCGCCCTCACTGGAGCTGGAAGCTCTGGCCTATACCGCCCGGCAAACCGCCCTGCGGGTCATCGAGCTGAGCCCTAACGTGCCGGACGAAGCCCGGCTGGTGCTGGAGAACATCGACAAGCCCGGCCCGCTGGCCGACTACCTGGCGGCCAACCTGTCGCTCGGCCTAGCCCAGAAGCAGGAACTGCTGGAGACCTTCGACATCGCCGACCGGCTGCGCAAGGTCAACGCCACACTCAACAACCAGCTCGAGGTTTTGGAGCTTTCCCAGAAAATCCAGAACGACGTCCGGCATCAGATCGACGCCTCGCAGCGCGAGTACTACTTGCAGCAGCAGCTTAAGGCCATCCAGAAGGAGCTGGGGGAGACCGACGCCCGGACCGCCGAGATCGAGGAGCTTCGCAAGCGGATCGAACAGGCCGAGATGCCCGAACCGGTCCTGAAAGAGGCCCAGCGCGAACTGAGCCGCCTGGAACGCATCCCCCAGGGGGCGCCGGAAGGCGGCGTCGTCCGGGATTACCTCGACTGGCTGTGCCAACTCCCCTGGAAGCGCGAGACCCAAGACAATCTGGACCTCAAACGGGCCCAGGAGGTGCTCGACGCGGACCATTACGGGCTGGAGAAGGTCAAGCGGCGGATCCTGGAATACCTGGCGGTCCGGAAGCTCAAGCCCGAGGGGAAGGGCCCGATCTTGTGTTTCGTCGGCCCGCCGGGCGTGGGAAAGACTTCGCTGGGCCAGAGCATCGCCCGGGCTCTGGGGCGGAACTTCATCCGGATTTCAGTCGGCGGAACCCGCGATGAGGCCGATATCCGAGGCCATCGCCGCACCTACATCGGCTCCATCCCCGGCCGAATCATTCAGGAAATCCGCAAGGCGGGCTCCCGCAACCCGGTGTTCATGCTCGACGAGCTGGACAAGATCGGCGCCGACTTCCGGGGCGATCCGGCAGCCGCCCTGCTGGAGGTGCTGGACCCTCAGCAAAATCACAGCTTCACCGATCATTACCTGGGCGTCCCCTTCGACCTGTCCAAGGTCTTGTTCATCGGCACCGCCAACCACATGGACCCGGTGGCACCGCCCCTGCGAGACCGCATGGAAGTCATCGAACTGGCCGGCTACACCGCGGCCGAGAAGCTGGAGATCGCCCGGCGTTATCTGGTCAGACGACAACTGGAGGAGAACGGGCTGTCCGGGCATGGCATCACCTTCACCGACGATGCCCTGCGCGCCCTGATCGAGTCCTATACGCGCGAGGCGGGCGTGCGAAACCTGGAGCGGGCCATCGGCACCGTGCTTCGCGGGCTGGCCGCCAAGGTCGCCAGCGGCCAGTCAGTCAATCAGACCATCTCCGTCGATGACCTGGCCACCTACCTGGGGCCGCCCAAATACGAAAAAGAAACCACCCTGCACAAGGGGCTGCCCGGGGTCGCAACCGGACTGGCCTACACGCCCACCGGCGGCGACATCATCTTCGTCGAAGCGGCCCAGATGCCGGGGAAAGGGAACTTCACCCTGACCGGCCTGGTCGGAGACGTAATGCGCGAATCGGCCCAGGCCGCTCTCTCGCTGGTCCGCTCCCGGGCCCAGAGCTGGAATATTCCCAGCGATCGACTGCAAAAAGTCGACATTCACATTCATGTCCCCGCCGGCGGCATCCCAAAAGACGGGCCTTCCGCCGGAGTGGCCATGCTTACCGCGCTGGTCTCGCTGCTTTCCGGCAAGCCGGCCGATCCGGCCGTCGCGATGACCGGCGAAATCACCCTCCGCGGCCAGGTGCTGCCTGTGGGCGGGATCAAGGAGAAAGTCCTCGCGGCCCACCGGGCCGGGGTCAAGACGGTGGTCGTACCGGCCCGCAACCGAGCCGACTTGCAGGAAGTCCCGCCGGATGTGCGACAGGAGCTCAACTTCGTCTTTGCCAGCCGGGTCGAAGAGGTGCTAGTGGCCGCTCTGAAGTCCGCCCGGCGACCCGCCAAGCGCAGGCCGGCCGATGCCTCGGCCCGGGCCACGCGTCGCACGGGCCGGCACTCCACCCGGGGCCGCTCAGCCCCTTCGGTGGCCTGACCCGCCGGTCGGACGGCCTGCCTCTGCCGCCGGTCGGCGACTTGCCGGACAGGGAAGGCCCCGCCCCGGCGCGCCGGGCCCGGAATCTTAACCCGTTGTCCCGACAAGCATTCCGCTTGAAACCGCCCCGGACCTTCTCTTATGATGCCAACTAGCTGGACCCGCGTCGGTTCTTGGACGTGGCTCTTGAGAGAGGAAGCGGCCGGTAACCGCGGCATGTTGGGGAACGCGATGGATACCATCACGAAAAAGGACCTTGTCGACCGGATCGCAGAGAGTACTGGCACCCGAAGGGTGCTGGTCAAGAAGATCGTGCAGAGCTTCCTGGATGAAATCATTGCGGAGCTGGGCAACGGCAACCGGCTGGAGTTTCGAGACTTCGGCGTCTTCGAGATCCGGTCGCGGGCGCCGCGGGTGGCCCGAAATCCCAAGACCATGGAAGAGGTTCAGGTACCCAGGAAGCGCACCGTCAAGTTCAAGATCGGCCGGCTGATGAAAGAACGGCTCTTCGGGTCGGAGCAGGATCGGATCACCGCCTCCAGCGGCCAGTCCTGAGCGGGAGCCAGTCGAGCCCCAGACTTCAAGCCTTCGGGGCCGCTGGGACACGAAGCTCCGCCGCTCCGGCTCGTCGGCTTTTGGCCCTGTACTCGACCTTACCCTTTCAGCGCAGTAGGCCCCGCAACAGCATCGGCAGCACCCCGCCGCATCGGTAATACTCGAGTTCGACTTCGGTATCGATCCGGCAAATAACACTGAATTCGATCCGGGTTTCCGCCTCCGGGTCGGTCGCGATCACCGTCAGTTCCTGAAGCGGCCGCAGGTCATCTGAGAGACCGGGGAACTCATAGAACCCGCGTCCCGACAGACCCAGCGATTCATAGGTTTGTCCCTGCCGGAATTGAAGTGGGAGGACGCCCATTGCAACCAGGTCGCGGCGATGAGCCGGCCCGAAGCTCGCGGCCAGGACCGCTCTCACGCCCAGTAACGCCGTCCCCTTGGCCGCCCAGTCGCAGGGTTCTCCCTTCCCGTAGTCCCTGCCGGCCAGGACAATCAGCGGCGTACCGGCAGCCTTGTACTTGCTGGCCGCATCGAAAATGCTCATCTGGTTTCCGCTTGGCAGGTGGACGGTCAGGCCGCCCTCCGTGCCGGGTGCCAGCAGGTTGCGAATCCGCGGGTTGGCAAAGGTCCCTCGGGTCATCACCTGATAATTGCCACGTCGGGAGGCGTAGCCGCCAAACTCCCCCGGCTCGACCCCTTGTTCCTGCAAGTACTTTCCGGCCGGTGAGTTCGGATCGATCGGGCCGGTCGGACTGATCTGGTTGGTAGTCACGTCGTCGCCCAGGACCGCCAAACACCGGGCGGCGTGAATGGGGGCAATCGGCGGCGGCTGCGAGGGCAGTTCAGCGAAATACGGCGGCTCCTGAATGAAAGTACTGCCCTCGTCCCACTCGTAAACTTCATCTGGATGAGCTCTTAGGCGCTGCCACTCCGCCGGGCCACTCAGGAGGCCGGCGTACCGACTCCTGAACAACTCCGGGGTTACAAATTCCTCGCAGAGTGCGCCAACCTCCGCGTCGGCTGGCCAGATATCCTTCAGGTAGACTGGCTGGCCCGTAGCATCCTGCCCCAACGGATCCCGTGACATGTCAATGTCGATTCTGCCGGCGATCGCGTATGCCACTACCAGTGCCGGCGACGCCAGGCAATCAGCCTTGACCGCTGGGTGTACCCCCCCCTCCGGACTGCGCCTGCCGCTGAGCACCGAGGCGACTATCAGGCCAGCCTGCTTGACCACAGTGAGAATCCGTTGGGCCAGCGGCCCGCTGTCGCCGGCGCAGGCGGTGCAACCGTAGCCGACCGTATGAAAACCGAGCTTCTCCAGGTAAGCCGTGAGTCCGGACCGCTGGAGATACTCGCTCACCGCCGGAGAGCCTAAAGCCAGGAAAGTCTTGACCCACGGCTTTGCGGTCAGCCCTCTCTCAACCGCTTTCTTGGCCAGCAAGCCCGCAGCCAGCATCAACCCCGGATTGGTGGTACTCATGCAACCGGTTATCCCCGCGACCACCACGCTCCCGTCCGTCAGCCGCACGCGCGTGCCGTCAAGCTCCACTTCCACTTGGCGAGCTGAGCCGTCCGCAGTGAGCCGCAGGGGGCCGGGAGCGGTTACGGATGCCCCAGCGGCCACCTCACCCTGCACACCCAACCACCGACCGCCCCCCGCGCCGGCCAACCTCGCCGCCAGCTCGCCTCGCCACCGGCTCGGCACCGCCGACAGCGGCACCAGCTCAACCTGGTCGTACACCGCCAAACCAGCCTCCAGGGTCGCCAGGTCGAGTTCTACGACCTGGGCATACCGCGGCTCCAGACTGTCCGCACCCCGGAATAGCAGTTGTTCCTTGCAGTACCTCTCGACCAGGTCGATTTCCTCGGGCGCTCGACCGGTGAGCCTCAGGTAATCCAACGTCCGATAATCAACAGGGAAAAATCCCAGCG
>CAYZXK010000109.1:0-18739 GCA_964482395.1 uncultured Planctomycetales bacterium
GGCCAGGACGGTCGCTAGCAGCGCCCCAGCGATTCGCGGTCCACGGACGCTCGCGGAGCGGGTAAGCACTCCGGCCAGAACCGCCGCCAGCAAGGTTCCCAGGGCGCCGAGTCCGTACTGCTTGGTCCACATGGCCAAAGCGGCCGCCAGGCCTGCCGGTACCCAGAACCTCAGCCCAGAGCCGAGGTACCCGAGCCAGCGCCGCCCAGCGCGGCCTGCTTTCGACTCCAGGCTCCCCCTTTCCGGGCCGGCACGCTCGTCGATTTGAGCCCCCGCCTGGTCCCGCCCCCCGGATCGAGGGTAGAGACCATACGCCCGGCGTCCAGGCCGCTCCCGGCGAGGCCCAACGTTGCGGCTTCGACTATGAGCCGTCGGAAGACCAAGCCCGCGTAAGACCGCATACAGGCAGAGCGAAGCCCACAGGTAGGTCATGGCATCGTTGGTGGCCATCGCGCTCATGTAGATGTGTCGCGGCAGAAACGCGACCAGGCCCATGCCCACTGATTGGGCAAACCAGGCCCCGGCAAACAAATGGCGCAGCGTCAGCCATACCAGCGCCAGCGTCGCGATACCACTGATGGTTGAGAGGAACTGCACCGCCTTACGCCCAGCCACGTGCCGAGCATAGCCTGGATCGGATCGAGCCTGGGGCATCCAGTACGGCAGCACGTCGGTCCGCCCGGCCGCCAGGCAATAAGCCAGTGCGCCCAGAACATGGTATAGCGGCGGCTGGTAAGTCTGCCAACCCTCATCGGGGCGCGGCCAGCGCTTCTCGTGCAACATGGTCACGATGACATGGAAGTGGTCATCGTATACGTTGCGTACGTCGCAACCCCAGGTGTATACGACGCGCAGGATCGCCCCGGCCAGCAGAACCACCAGCGGTACCCAGCGGGCCATACGGCCGCCGGCCGGGCCCAAGCGCCGACCTTCCCCTGGTTTGTCCGGAACCAACGCCGGTGCCGGCATTGATCACCCGGCCTCACTCTATTGAGCCGCAGCGGTCCTGCAAAAACGGACAGGCGGGCACGCGCATCCGGCATCCCCAGTCCGGACCGAAGCAATTGAACCGTTCAATCGAGCTGATGAGATGCGAATTCACCGCCTCTCGCGTGCCGTCGGCCGGGACTGTCAGCAAACCCCGTTTCTCGCCGCGCCGCTCGCGGCGACCGTCACGAAGTTAACGCTTTGCCCAGTGGTTTTCAAACCCGCGCGCCGAGCAAGGTCAACACGCGTCACGGGGGACATCGCCGTAGCCAAGCCGTTAGTAAGGAACCAACGACCTGTAAGCCCTCGTCCGCCTCTGTTGCCCGGGCGTCCGCCAGCTCCCAAGGTCGGCCGGCGGTTGGGGAAGGCCAAGCGCTCACGGGCATCCCATTTGCTCTAAGGGCCGGTGCTCCATGGTAGATGCCGCCCCTGACGGGTTGGAGGGCCCTTGTTTGTCGACGCCGGCTCAGCCCGCAGTTTGAACCTCCCAACCGGTAGCAAGTACACTGTGGCACGGAAAAACGACCGATAAACCCCACGGAAAGGACGGTGGTTCCGTGCCCACGCTGCTGCTATACGTGCTATTCCTGCTGTCCGGTGCGGCGGGACTGATCTACGAGCTGATCTGGGTCCGCGAGCTGACCTTCGTCTTCGGCGGGACCACGTACGCCATCACCACCGTGCTGGTAGCCTTCATGGCGGGTCTGGGCCTGGGGAGCTACCTGGGTGGGCGGTTGTGCCATCGGATTGAGCGGCCGGGACGGGTGTACGGCACCCTGGAGATCGCGATCGGGCTGTATGCTCTGGCTGTGCCCAGTCTGCTGTCGGTCGCCGAGCCGTTGTACCGCTGGCTGTACGGGCCATGCGCCAGTTGGCCGCTGCTGCTGAACCTGGTGCGATTCGCGGTCGGCGCCCTGGTGCTGATCGTGCCGACCACCTGCATGGGGGCCACTTTGCCGGTATTGGTTCGTTACGCCAGCTTGCACGGGCGGGCCTTGGGCCGCTCGGTCGGATACCTTTACGGCATCAACACCTTCGGGGCGGTGCTGGGCACGACGCTGTGCGGCTTCTGGCTGATTCCGGCGGCGGGCCTGCTCCGCGCCACCTGGCTGGCGGCCACCCTCAACGTGATCATCGGGATCATTGCGGTCAACCTACTGCATCACCCAGTTCGAACCACGACGCCCAAGAAGTTGCCTCCGCGGGCCGGTCCGCCGCCGGAATTGCCCGAACTGTCTGGACGAGTACGCCAAGCGGTGCTGGCGGCGTTTGCCGCGTCCGGGTTTGCCGCCATGGTCTATCAGATCACCTGGACACGGGCCTTGGTGATGTCGATCGGCGGCAGCACCTACGCATTCACGTGCATCCTGGCGGCCTTCATCTTGGGGCTGGCGCTGGGCAGCCTGGCGATCGCCCGCTGGGTGGACCGCTGGAAGAACCCAGTTTTGGTTTTCGGGACGTTGGAGCTGCTCATCGGCCTGGTCGCAGTGGTGATCGTCCCGATCTACGGCCGGGTGCCGCTGATAGCGCAGTCGATCATCAACAATTTTTTTCAGGACTATGCCAAGCTGATGGCCTGGCAGTTCGCCCTGATCATCGCGATCACCCTGGTTCCGACGCTGCTGATGGGGGCAGTGTTTCCGCTGGTCACGCGAACCCTGGCGGTGGCCGGGGAGGAGGCCGGAGCCGCGACCGGGCGGGCCTACGCCGCCAACACGGTCGGCACCATCGCCGGCTCCTTCCTGGCGGGGTTCGTGCTAATCCGCAGCGGCGTCCTGGGCGTGCAGAACTCGATCATCGCGGCCAGTCTGCTCAACGGAGTGGTCGGAGTGGGACTGATTCTGCTGGCCCGGCCGGCCGCCGGGACACAGCGGTTGCGACGAGCTGCCATTCCGGTCGCTCTGCTGATCTTGATCCCGCTGATAGCGATCGGGGCCGGTCGCTGGGACCGCCAAGTGATGACCGCGGCCCCCTTCATGATGCGGGATACGCTGTCGGCGGCACGCCAGATCGTGTACTACGCGGAGGGCGTAGACCTGACGGTGAGCGTCGAGCATCCGGCTGAGGCTCCGCATCTTTTGACCCTGCGGATCAACAGCAAACCCGACGCCTCGACCGGCCTGGGGGACATGGTCACTCAGGTGATGCTCAGCCACCTGCCGGCACTGGTCGCTCCCCACCTGCGGACGGCGTGCATGGTGGGACTGGGATCGGGGGTATCGTTGGGCTCGCTGGCCTGCTATCCATCATCCTCGCTCGAACGCATCGACTGCGTGGAGATCAGCGAGGATGTGGCCCGCGCCGCCGAACTCTTTTCGCAGTTCAACTACAATGTTCTAGCCCGCGACCCGCGCGTGCGTCTGATCCTAGCCGACGGGCGCAACCACCTGCTGCTTTCCGACCAGAGTTACGACCTGATCATCACCCAGCCTCCCAACCCGTGGATGGCCGGGGTGGCCAGCCTGTTCACGCGGGAGTACTTCGAACTGGGCAAACGCCGCTTGAACGAGGGCGGGGTCATGGCCGCCTGGTTGCAAGGGTACAAGATGACCGTGCCGGACTTCCAAATGGTGATACGCACCATGCTGGATGTCTTCGAGCACGTCTCGCTGTGGGAGCTGGGGCGGGATGATTTCCTGATGCTGGGTTCGACCTCCCCGCCGCGGATCCAACTGGACGAATTCACCAGACGTCTCGAGATTCCTGCGGTCCGGGCCGACCTGTACCGGGTCGGGGCTCGGCGGCCGGCCCACATTCTCGGACGCTACATCACTTCCGATGGGGTTCTGCGTCAATGGACGGCCGGGGCGCCCGTGCACACGGATGACAACGCGCTGCTGGAGTTTTCCGCCGCCCGCTGCATGTACCTGTCCAGCCGGGCAGTAGCCGAGGCCCTGGCCCCGTTGCAGCAGACGCCGCTAAAGGACCTGCTGGCAGAGGGGCAGCAGCCAAGCCAGGAACTGGAAAACGACGTCGGTGCGGTAGTCGCTTCGCGCTGGGCCTCGCTGCGGGCCGATGGGTTGGCCGCCCGCGGGGATTACGTGGGCGCGCTCCAGCTCCTGATGAACCGCTATTTGGGAAACCCCGATAACCTGGAGCTTTATCAGTTCCTTATCGAATCTCGAAACAGCTTCCAGCGAACGCCCCAACTGGCCCGGCAGCCCGAAATCGCCGCCGTGCTGGCCGAAATCGACCAGCTTCGTCCTCCCCTGACCGTGCCGCTCCGCAGCCTGTCGCTTACCGAGATCGCTTCCGCGTTGCAGGCCGCGGCCGCCCGTGAGGGCGCTCACGGGCGCTGGGATTTGGCCGCCGGCCTGTTGCGCGAGGTATGCGCGCTTCAAACGCACACCTCCGAAGCCGCTGCAACCGCCCGGGCGCTGGCCGATGCACTGGTGCGGGCCGGCCGGCCGGCTGAGGCGACGGAAGTCCTGGACCAACTTCTCACCCGGGCACCCGACGATGGCGCCGCCAGCTACCGCCGGGCCGTTTTGGCCGCCCAGGCCGGCGATCCCGATACGGCGCTCAAGCATCTCGTCACGGCCCTGAAATGGGGCGCCGTGTCGGCGGAGAGCCTGGCCAGCGACGAGGGGCTCGCGGCACTGCGGACCGACCCGCGCTTTCAAGCCCTGATCACGCCGAGCACCGCGCCGGCGCCAGAGTAACCGGCCTTTCCGGTCCGCAGTCAAAGCCGTCACCGTCGGCGACAGCTTTCCCGTGAAAGCGACAGCCGGCGTCACCCCCGCGCAGGCTTGAGGCGGTCGTCCTCCCCGCGCTCAGGGTCTGGGCTCTGATCGTCGGCCCGGCGCTGACCTTCCAAGCACTGATACCTTGGCCCGTCGCTCGCGCCCCGGGCTCTGGTATGTTGACGAGCGGGACAGGGCAGGCATGCCGCAAGCTCGGGGCCGGTAGGGCGGAGTTTCTCGGACGGTGCGGGCCCCGTTCTTCAGCCCGCCGCTAGCCCCAGACCACCAGTCCCTGGTCGTATCGGTCAGCCAGGTCGTCGTGGCAGGGTACGACCCGGATCGCGTAACCGTTACGGCCGCTCACCTGGCAGGGAACCGCTCCTTCGAACCACCAGTCGCCGTCCGACTCCCGGCGGACCAGATTCAGTCGCACGGCCTGGCCGCTGGTGATCTCGCCGTCGGGCGTCAACGGCCCGTAATAGGCCTCGACCGCCACGTCTTCAGGCGCGATCGACCCCAGGCTGACCCGAGCCTGTAGTTGCAAGGCGTCGCCGACCTTGAGGACCTGGGCGGACGCGGTCCGCACCTCGGCCACCCGAACCTCGTGCCAGTGGCTGCGGAGCCGGTCTTTCCACGCGGCCAACGACCGGGCCAGCGCGAACTGATCGGCCCAAACCTTTCGCACCCGACGGAGCGCGGGCAAATACATCTTCTCGGTGTAGTCCCGCAGCATCCGGTTGGTGTTGAAGTAGGGCATGATGGTTTTCATCGCGGCCTTGATCCGCCGAACCCAGCGACGAGGGATGTCGTCCTGATCGCGATCGTAGAAGGTCGGGATGATCTCGCGCTCCAGCAAGTTGTAGAGCGACTCGCTTTCCACGCGATCCTGGTAGGCCAGGTCGTCGTATACCCGCCCATCGCCGATGGCCCAGCCGTTTTCGCCGTCGTAGGCTTCCGGCCACCACCCATCCAAGCACGACAGGTTCAGCGCCCCATTGGCCACCACCTTCATCCCACTGGTTCCGCTGGCCTCGTGCAGGCGGAGCGGGTTGTTGAGCCACAGATCGACGCCCTGGACCAGCACGCGGGCCAGAGAGATGTCGTAGTTCTCTAGGAAGACGATCCGCCGACGGAACTCGGGTCGGGCGCAAATGACCGCAATATGCTTGATCAGCTCCTTGCCGGCCCCGTCGTTGGGGTGGGCTTTGCCGGCGAAAATGAACTGAATCGGTCGCTCCCGATTGGCGATCAGGGCCGAGAGGCGGTCGAGGTTGCGAAACAGGAGAGTCGCCCGCTTGTACGGAGCGAAACGTCGAGCGAAGCCGACCGTCAGAGCCTCCGGGTCGAGCACTTCCTCGGCGGCCTTGATCTCCGCCGGCGGCGCCCCGCGGCCACGCAGTTGCTCCCTCAGTCGGCGTCGCACGGCGGCGATCATCCACTCTCGACGCCGCACATGCACCCGCCACAGCTCGGTGTCCGGGATTTCGTCGATCCGCTTCCACACCGGGTCGTTCGGGTCCGCCTCGGCCCACCCGGGAGCGAGGTATTGATCCAGCAGCTCGGCCATGGTCGGGCCGGTCCAGGTGCGGGTGTGAATTCCGTTGGTGACATGAGCGATAGGCACCTCGTCCCTGGGAATGCCGGGCCAGTATCCCTGCCACATGCCCCGGGCCACGTCCCCGTGAAGCTTGCTGACCCCGTTGCTGCGGTAGGCCATCCGCAAGGCCAGCAAGGGCATGCAGAACTCTTCCTCGACCCGGTCGGCATGCTCACGCCCCAAAGCCAGCAAATCACGCATGGTGATCCCCAGCTCCTCGGCCATCCAGCCAAGGTGCTGCTCGACCAGCTTGGGGTCGAAGCGATCGATGCCGGCCGGCACCGGGGTATGGGTGGTGAAGATATTTCCGCCAAAGGCCGCCTCCCGCGCCTCGCGGTAACTCAGACCGTGTTCCCGCATCGCCATCCGGATTCGCTCCAGGGCCAGGAAGGCGGCATGGCCCTCGTTCATATGGCAAACGGTGGGTTGCAAGCCGAGGGCTCGCAGTGCTCGCAGCCCTCCCACGCCCAGGAGGATTTCCTGGCGAATCCGCATGATCCGATCGCCCCCATAGAGCCGGGCCGTCAAGGTGCGGAACTCGGGCGGATTCTGGGGGAGGTCGGCATCCAGCAGATAGAGCTGCACCCGCCCGACCTGCACTCGCCACAGCGCGGCCACTACTTGCTGCAACCCAAGAGGGACGCTGATCTTAAGTTGATTGCCGTCTGCGTCGGTCGCCGGGGTGGCGCACCACTGGTGCAGGTCGTGGACCGGGTAGCTTTCCAGTTGCCAACCATCCTCGGTAAGTTGTTGCTTGAAGTAGCCTTGCCGGTAGGCCAGGCAGACGCCGACCAGTGGTATGCCCAAGTCCGAAGCTGACTTCAGGTGATCGCCTGCCAAGACCCCCAGTCCACCGGAATAGATCGGCATGCTCTCGTGCAGGCCGAATTCAGCCGAAAAATAAGCTACAAGTAAGTCCTTGTCGTTCGGGAACTTATCGTCAAACCAAGTCCGGCTATTCAAGTATATGTATAGATTGTCCATCACCCGGGAGAGCTGAGCCACGTAAGCATCATCGCGGGCGGTCTGCTCAAGCCGCTCCTGGCTTATCTGACCCAGCAGAGCAACCGGGTTATGGCCGACCTTCCGCCATAAATCCACGTCCAGCCGGCGAAATAGATCCGTCGCGGAAGGGTTCCAGGTCCACCAGAGGTTGTACGCCAGTTGCCGTAGAGGCTCCAACACCTCCGGCAAAGAGGGAACAATCACAAATGTACGAATATGCTTCACGCGTTCTCCACGGAGCTTACAAGCTGAGCCGCAGCGGTTGAAGGCCACGCCCGCCCCGGCGTGCAACCAGGGCGTCGGCTTCCGATGACCTCCTGCATTCCAGCCGGTGCCCGTCTCACATCTTCTGCCCTGCAACTCGCCAATACCAGTGTCCTATCGGTCGCCCGGCACCGCAAGCCGGACCAGGTTGGTGCCCCCCGATCACAAGCCGGCCGCGGCCCGCACTCTCGCTACCAAGTTGGCTGTAGTAACCGCATCCGGCCCCTCGGCCACGATACGCACGATCGGCTCGGTATTCGATGGCCGCACGTGAACCCAACCCTCGGGGAAATCCAGCCGTACTCCGTCGACCGTATTAGGCGAACAAGCGGCGAATCTGGCCGTGATCGCTTCCAAACAATCCTTGGCACGCGCCGGGTCCAACTCCATTTTCTCTTTAACCATCGTATACCGCGGAAGTTCGGCGACCAGTTGGCTGACCGACTTACCAGTCTGGGCCATCAATTGCAGTACCAGGCTGATGCCTGAAAGGCTGTCCCGAACATACCCGATTCGGGGGTCGATCACCCCCCCGTTGCCCTCGCCACCGATGACGCAACCTTCGGCCAGCATTCGGCGGGCCACATGTGACTCCCCCACCGGCGTGCGCAGTACCGGTACACTGAACCGCCGCCCGAGATCGTCGATCAACCGCGAAGTGCTGAGGTTCGCCGCGACAGGTCCAGGACGACGAGAGAGAACGAACCAGCACGCCAAAGCCAGCGTGTATTCCTCCCCAATGTACCGGCCGCGTTCATCCACGATCGCCAAACGATCGGCGTCGGGATCCTGAGCGAAGCCGACCGCTGCTCCGGCTTCCTTCACTGCGGCCCCCAAGCCGGCAAGGTTTTCGGCAACCGGTTCCGGAGGATGAGCGAAGCGTCCCGTCGGGTCAGAGTTGACATGGATGACCTGGCAACCCAGCGCGCTGAGCAGCCGGGGCGTGTCCAGACACCCGGCACCGTTCACGCTGTCGAGCACCACCCGCAAGCCCTTCAGGGGTGAGAGGTCGGCCTCGACAGCATCCAAGACGGCTTGGACATGACGCTGTCCGGCGTCAGGGTCATCCCGCGGCTGGGGCGGTTCACTGACGATGCGGAAGCTGCCTGCGGCGCGTAGCTCGACCAGTTGTCGAGCCTGCTGGGGCTCCAGGGCGGTGCCGGTGCGGTCGAGGAATTTCAGGCCGTTCCACTGCCCGGGATTGTGGCTCGCGGTCACAACCAGTCCGCCGTCAAAGCCCCCCCGGCGCACGGCGAAGCCGACAGTGGGCGTCATTGCGATCCCCAGCCGGGTTACCGCGCACCCGGCGGCCAGGAGCCCGGCCAGAGCCGCAGCTTCCAACATGGGTCCGCTGGGACGCGAATCGCGGGCCAGCAGCACCCGTCCCCCGCCCAGCAACGTCCCGAAAGCCTGGGCGAATTCCAGGGCCACGGCCGGAGTCAGGGTCTGCCCGACCACGCCACGCACCCCTGATACGCTAACCATCAGCGACATCGGACTAACCGCTCCGTCTGCGGGCCGGTCCAACGGATTCTGGTCCGGGTCTCACCCAGCTAGACTGCCCGGGCCGGCCGGGACCAGCGCGGGAACCGGCACAGTATGCCGCGGCCAGGCTGGTCCGCAAGGCACTCCGGAGGCCGAAAGTGAATAAGCTGATTTGCGGAATGCGGATGGCCCTATGGGCAGGCTGCTGGCTCATAGCCGGTTGCTCGGGCGGGCTGACGGTCAGCCTACCCGAGGACTGGGACTTGGACGCGAGCATCACCGTCCCCGACCTGGTCGTCCGGCCGTACACCGTCCGGGTCGAGATCTTCAACGATACGGATTTCGAGGTCGTCCCGCGGATAAAGTTCGATGATGACAACAACTTCTTCGCCCGGCTCATTCCGGCCGAGGAACTGGACCTCGGCGCGCTGGCTCCGGGTGAATCGATCCAGCTCGACATGGCCTGCGACAAAGTCGGGCTGATTTTCAGCGACGAGGCGGGGCAGTTTGTACCGGATGAAGACGACCCGATTGCCCAGGCCGACGAGACCCGGCGACTGATTCGCGGCGACGACTATCACTGCGGAGACACGATCCTTTTCCACTTCCTGGGCAACGGGGACGACTTCGGAGTGGTGGTATCGGTCAACAGCGTGGTCGTGGACTAGATCGTGGATTATCGGGCCGCTACCGCCGGCTACCAATCGCGCCCGTTGATTCAGCTTCCGGTCACCGGCTCAGCAGATCGCGCAGCCACTGAGCGGTTGTCTGGCGGCCGAGCTCCCCGATAGCTTCGGTGAGCGGGATATCCTTTGGGCAGACTTTGGCGCAGTTCTGGGCATTGCCGCAATCGGTGATGCCGCCCGGGCCCATGATGGCCCGGAGGCGATCGGCCTTGAAGAACTTGCCGGTGGGGTGGGCGTTGTGCATGGCGACCTGACCGAGGGGGGCCGGTCCGATAAACCGCGATCCCTCGTGATACTGCGGGCAGGCCTCCATGCAACAGCCGCAGGTCATGCAGCGAGAGAAAACATATCGCACCGACTGCTCCACCGGCGAGATCAGGGGCGCGTGCCGATGAATGTCCCAGCTTCCGTCGATCGGCACCCAGGCCCTGACCTTGGCCAGGGCGTCGAACATCTTTTGCCGATCGACTTGCAGGTCGCGGATTACGGGGAACTTGCTGAGCGGCTCCAGGACGATGGGCTGTTCCAGCTCATCAATCAGGGCCGCGCAGGCCTGACGCGGGACCCCATTGACCAGCATGCTGCATGCCCCGCAGACCTCCTCCATGCAATTGGATTCCCACACCACCGGGGGCACCCGCTGGCCACGGGCATTAATCGGGTGCTCGCGCAGATAGAGCAGCGCCGACACCACGTTGTGTTGGGGCGCGTAAGGCATCCGGAACTCTTCCCAGTACGGCTCCGAATCGGGCCGATCCTGACGTTTGATTTTGAAATGAATCACTTTCTCTGCCATTGAGAACCAACCTCCAGCCCGAGCCGCAGGTTCGCCAGCCTCCGCTTGGGGCCCTATCGGTAATCGCGCGGCTGCTCCGGCGGCAAGACCGACTGGTCGATCGGCCGGTATTCGATCTGCGGGCCGTCCTCAGTATGGGTCGCGATGGAGTGCTTCATCCACTTCTCGTTGTTCGCCTTCCAGCGGGCTTTGTACTCCTCGTATTCCGGGTCGCCGGGGAACTTGCCCTCCGGCACCTTCAGCTCGAACTGGGCCTTGTAATGGGAGCCGCGACATTCATCGCGCAGCCGGGCGGCCTTGGCTATCACCTCCGCCAGCACGATCATGTCCTGCACCTGGCGGGCCCAGGGCAACAACTGGTTGCTCCAGCTACCGGTGTCGTCCAGAGAGATGCGTCGCGAGCGTTCCTTCAGCTCGGCGATCCTGGCCAAGGCCCGGTCGAGCCCGGGGTTGTCCCGCTCGACGAATACCAACTCCTGCATGACCTCGCCGAGCAAGCGGTGCAGCGTGCTGGGGTTCTCGCCGCCAGTTCGGCTGAGGATCGCACTGTTGATCTCGCGCTGTCGGCGACATTCCGCATCGTAAACTGCCTGCGGCGTCCGGTCACAACTGCTCTTGAGGTTCTTCAGGTAGGCGACGGCGGCATCGCCGGCGACCCGTCCGCTGAAGGAGGCCGAAAGCAGCGAGTTGGCTCCCAGGCGATTGGCCCCGTGGTAGGCGAAATCGCATTCTCCGCAGGCGTACAGGCCGGGGATGCTGGTGGCGTGGTTGCGGGGGTGTACCCGGGCCATCCCGCCGGTCTGGCCGTCCTTCTCGAAGCTCACCCACAATCCGCCCATGGTGTAGTGCATGGCGGGGAAGACCTCCATCGGGTTGGTGTAGGGGTCCACGCCGGAGAAGGTCTGGTAAAGCTCCAGGACCCCCCCCAGTCGGGCCTGGAGCAGTTCCCGCGGCTGGTGAGAGAGGTCGAGATAGACGATTTCCTGCCCGCGGACACCCAAACCCAGGTGGCGTGTGGCCCGGACGATGGCTCGCGAGGCGATGTCGCGCGGGACGGTATTGCCGTAGGCCGGGAACCATTCTTCGAGGAAGTAGAATCGTTCCGCCTCGGGTATTTCGCGTCCGGGCCGGGGGTCGCCGGGCTGGCGTGGAACCCAGACCCGGCCGCCCTCGCCCCGGCAGGCCTCCGAGATCAGCCGCAGCTTGTCGTGGCCCTTCATGGCGGTGGGGTGGAACTGGGCGAACTCGGCGTTGGCGAACTTCGCCCCGCACTGATAGGCCCGCGCGGCCGCTGCCCCCGTGCAATTAGTCGACATGGTCGAGCGGCCCCAGATCAACCCGGCCCCACCGGTGGCCAGGATCACCGCGTCGGCCCGGAACGCGGCCACCTCCATGGTCCTCAGGTTCTGGGCCACGATCCCGCGACAGACGCCGGCCTCGTCCAGCACCGGGCTGAGAAACTCCCAGTACTCGAAGACCTCCACTCGGCGGCCGAACTGATGAGCCCGTACCTGCTCATCCAGGGCATAGAGCAATTGGGCCCCGGTGGTGGCCCCGGCAAAACAGGTCCGTTTGTGCTTAACGCCGCCGAACAGCCGCTGGTCCATAATGCCTTCCGGGGTGCGGCTGAATGTGACCCCCATCCGGTCATAGGTTCGGATGAGGCCGGGAGCCTCCTCGCACATGCTTTTGATGGGCGGCTGGTCGGCGAGGTAGTCCCCGCCCTTGATGGTGTCCACGATGTGCTGCCAGATGGAGTCGTTCTGGCCCTTGATGTCCAGGACGGCGTTTATCCCGCCCTGGGCACAACATGAGTGCGATCGTTTGACCGGGAAGAGCGAGAAGAGCTTGACCGGAATGCCCGCCTCGGCCAACCGGATGGTCGCCCACAGGCCGCCGACTCCGCCGCCGACCACGATTACAGGTTGCTTGGCCATGATGTTTTCTTCAGCGCCCCAATCAGAATCTCTCGTTGCCAATCGCCACGGGCGGCCCGGAGGTCAGGACGGTTCCCGCGATCACCGGCTCCGCGGCGGGCTGGCCGAGAGCCGGCTGCCGGCCGAGGGCCAGCAGTGAGGCCGCGCCCCACACCAGCAGCACCAGGCCCAGGGCTCCCGCCGCCACCGACATCTTCTTGCGGGCCTGGACGCCGGTGGTGATCCCCCAGGTGATGCAGAAGGTCACGATGCCGTTGCAGAAATGGTAGACCGCGCTGATCAGCCCGACCGCGTAGATCGTCACCCACAGCCAGGCTGGCAACCACTGGTCCAAAAAGCCGCGCTGGGTGAAGGCGAAGAAATCCGGATTGGCGGTTTTGTATTCCGGCAGTCCGAACCAGTGTGCGAAGCGGAAGTGCAGCAGGTGCACGATAACGAAGACGATGGTGATCCAGGCGGTCACTCTCTGGAGCGTGTAGCGCCAGTTGTCGAGGTACGGGTACCGGTTCTGGTTGAGCTTGCCCTGCCAGGCGATCAGCACTCCGTAGGCCCCGTGAAAGGCCAGCGGCAGGAAGATGAAAACGATCTCTATGCCCAGCAGCCAAGGCAGGCTGTGGATCAGGCTGATGTGGTGGTCAAAGTGCTTGGGGCCCAGAAACGCCGTCGAGTTGGCCAGCAGATGGTTTATCAGGAACGCCCCGACCGGAACGATCCCGGCCAACGAGTGCAGCCGTCGGAGAAGAAAATGATGCCGGTCAAGAAAGCCAACCTCAGGTTCGCTCACGTCGCTTCTCATCGCCCCCCGGACCGCGCTGCCGACCAGGATCCACGCATCTCGGCGCGGGATTATAAAGCCAGGCGCGGCTCAGGCAAGTGGCTGGCGCCGCCAGCCGCCCGCACGCCGGCCGGGCCCGCTGCTACCCCGACATCCCTGCGTAACGCACGGTGCAGGTGCAACCGGGCCTAAGTTGGCTCGCGTGGCCGGCCACGACGATGGGCATTCGGACCGCGCCGTCCGGGTCGGCGGTCAGGGTCACTGTCTGCCGGTCGATGGCGACGTGGGTCCGGGTTCCATGCAAAAGCAAATTGAAGCTCAGCCGGCTCCAGGCGGGCGGCAAAGTGGGGCTGATCCGCAAGCCGTTTTCGGAGAGCTGTACGCCGCCGAAGCCCAGGATCGCGGCCAGCCAGGCCCCGCCGGCCGCGGTTCCGTGCAGGCCGGCGTAGGTATCACGCCGGCCGGTGAGAGCCTCGTCCAGGTCGATCCCGGTCGTGATGATGAAGTTCTTGTAGGCCTCCTCCAACTCGCCGGCATCAGCGGCCATGATCGCGTTGATTGCGAAGCTCATGGATGAAAAGTTAAGGCTCTTGTCCTTGTAGTACTTCCAGTTGGCCCGACGCACCTCCGGCTTGAACTCGTCGCGCAGCAAGGCCAGAGCCATCAGCACATCCGGCTGGTTGAGAGCCTGGTAGGGAAACACGGTCACGAACCAGACTTTCCTCGCCTCCAGCAAATCGGGCGGAGGCGGCTTGAGCTGGAAGAAGCCCTCGCATTGCTCAAACACCTTGGTCTGCGGATCGGCCAGCAAGGTCAGGCGCCCGGCCACGTGCCGCCACTTATCGGGCTCGTCCGGTCGGAGGGCCAGCCGTCGGACGGCCGCGGCATGGGCGTCGGGGTCGGACCGGCCAAGCTGATCCAGCAGATCGGCCGCCCAGCGCAGGTTCCGGATCGCCAGACAGTTGGTGTAAAAGTTGTTGGTGCTTTCGCAGTGACCCTCGTCCGGGCCGGCCACATGCTTCAAGTCGTAGCGGTCGAATGCGCTGGAATAGCTGGCCCGGGACGCGTAGAAGCGAGCGGTCTCCACCAGCAGGTCGATCCCGCGCTCGGCCAGGAAGCGCTGATCGCCGCTGGCCCGAAGATACTGCACCAGCGCGTAGGCCACGTCCGCGTTGATGTGGATGTTGGTGTGCGTGAATCGCCACCACCGGCCCAGGCACTCCTCGCCGTAAGGCCCGGCCTGCCAGGCCAGCTTGGCCCCCTCATAACCCAGTTGACGGGCGATTTCGCGGCCGGGCCGCAAGCCTTCATAGCGAAAACTGAGGCAGGTGCGCGCCCACTGCGGCTGCGTGAAGGTGTAGAAGGGCACGATGTACAGGTCGGTGTCGTAAAAGACGTTGCCCTGGTAATACTCGCCGGTGAGCAGCTTAACGGGTACCGAAAGGCGGTCGCTGAAGCGTGGGGCCGCGGCCAGCAGGTGATGGAGACTGAATCTCAGTCCGAGCTGGGCCGGATCATCGCCTTCGATCCGCACGTCCGAGCGCTGCCAGAGGGCCGCCCAGGCGGCCTGCTGCTCGGCCAGGGCCGACTCGAACCCCTGGGCCGCGGCGGCGTCCAGCTCGGCTTCCAGGTCCGCGACGATCCCGTGCCGCAGGTCCTCCGAACAGGTCAAAACCACGTATCGTTCCAGCTCAATAACCTGGCCCGGTTCAGGTCGCCTGAAGTTGTAGCGGGTGTAAACCGCGTCGTGTTCGGCCACCCCGGCCACTTCGTCGGCCCGGCCTCGGCGGAGAACGTTCAGCACCCCCAAATAGACCAGGTGCCCGCGGGCCGGGGTACGAGCAGTCAGGCGGCAACGCTCCGGCGGCCAGGCCCACAGCTCGGTCACGCTGAACTGGCGCTGCCCGGTCAGATTGGAACGCACCCGGCCGTCGATGCCCGAGTGGAGCCGGATAGAGGCTTCGTGCTCCAGCGGCACCAGCCGGTATCGCATGAAGACCCGGTGCGGATGCCTCAGGGACGCGAACCGCTCCATCTGGATGGCGGTCACCCGTCCGGCCCCGTCGCGGAACTCGTAGCTGTAACGATAGAGGCCGCTGGCCAGGTCCAGGACCTGAGCAAACCCACTGATCTCCCCTCGCCCGATTGATACCTCGCGCTCCCCGATGAATACCTGGACCAGCAGCGGATTGGGCAGGTTCGCGACCGCCGGGCTTTGCCCGGCCGTGTCGAAGTACCTCGGATCCAGGTAGCGGCGCTCCTCGCCGGACAGCCGCAGCAGGCTGAACATGTCCAGCTCGTCATAAACGCCGTTGATGAGCGTGACCGGGCAGTATCCGTCCCGCTGCTCGGCGAGGTTGCCCTTCAGACCCAGGTAGCCGTTGGAGATGGTGGCCACGCTGTTCCACTGCCCCAGGGTGTGGGCGTCGGGGCTGGTGTTGGCAACGTGCCAGGTATCGTAGGGTGTCTGATTCATCAGCGGTTGTCCCGGGTCGGCCCAAGCAACAGATTGCGGGCCAGGATCAGTTCCGGCAGGCCGCCGCGGACGACTTCAGCCGCGGCGGCATAATCCTGTCGTCGCGTTTCGTGATTGGGCAAGGCGACGGCGCAACCGACGCCCGCCGCCCGTAAGGCGATGATCCCCGGCTCGCTGTCCTCCAGCCCGACGCAGTAGCCGTAGTCGGAGCTGGGAACGGACATCTGAAATAGTGCCAGGCTGTACAGGTCACGGTGCGGCTTCAGTCGCGGCTCGCAGGCGTCAGTGGCGGTGACGAAAGCGTCGAACAGCTTGTCCACCGGCCCCAGGCGTTGGGCAATCCGCTCCCGGCATTCCGCCGGCACCGGCCAGGCCTCCACCCGCTGCCGCAATAGATCCAAGACCACCCGCATGCAGGCCTGAGCTTCGTAGGCGATGGAGGCCGTGACCAGCGCGAGCTTGGCCGGGCGGCGCCGAAAACGGTCCGCCAAGTCGACCAGTCGGCCACGCCAACTGTCCAGCTCGGCCGGCGTGTGACCCAAGCTCGCCGTCCGTAGCAGGTGGTCGCGCAAGGGTTCGTACAGCGAATCGATCTCCGGACCCAGCCAGCCCTTGATCAGCGGAACGAACAGGTCGTAGCCCGGCATCGGTCCGACCAGAGGCTCAGTCGCCTTGCGGCCCAGCTCCGCAGCCAGTCGCCGGCCCTCCCCCCGCTCCAGCCGCTGGAGAATCGAGTGATATCGGAAGTAGTAAATGTCGAGGGCAGCCGCGACTAGGTCGCCTTCATGGGTCGGTCGGAACGCCGGCCCAAACCTGGTCAGCAGCGGTCGGACCAGTTCGCCGACGTTATCGGTCGTGACCTGGCCGCCGTCGATCAGTCGGGCGAAGTCGGGGTCCAGCAGTAAGTCTTTGAGGCCGCAATGTTGCGCGTTCAATCTGATCTCAGTTCGGCGCTGGGCATCCGGCATGCACGCGAGTGTCCAGACCAAAGCCTCCAGGAAGGCTTGGCTGAATGCCGCCCAGTCGATGTGCGCACGATAGCGTTGAACCAGGACCTCGGCGTGACGGAAGTTGCTGTTGCCGACCACCAGCGGTACGTCGAGCCGCTCATCCAGACCCGGCCAGCGCTCCCGCTCCAGCCAGCCGGTCAGCCGCCGGACCATGTACTCCAGGGCGTGCAAGGCCAGCGGTTCGGTGGTCGTGCTGGTGCCGTCCATGTCGACCGCGAAGGCGACGATGTAGTCCAGGGGCGACCGAACCCGCGGCGCCAGCGGATACAGGTCATACGGAGAGAATACATAGCTCAGATTGGGGACCCGGGCGAACTCGGTGACCCGCAACTGGGCCGCAAGCTGCCCGAGCTGAGCCGCGGCCTCATCGACGCTGAGATAGTCAGCTACCCTCTCCATTCATCATCCCTGCCCGGCCGAGGACCGTCGCCGCTGCACGGCCATCGACCCTCTTTCGGCACGCAGTCTGATGCCGGCGTGGCCGGGTGGCAAGCGCTGCCAAGGCGAAGTAATCTGACCGGGTATGATTCGCGGCGTGATCTTCGACCTGGACGGGGTCCTGGTGACCACCGACGAGCTCCACTACCAGTCCTGGAAGCGTCTGACGCAGCAGGAGGGGATCGAGTTCGACCGGGAGATAAACCATCGGCTGCGCGGCATCGGCCGGATGGAGAGCCTGGAAATCGTGCTGGAGCGGGCCCCGCGGACGTATACCCCCCAGGAAAAGCTGGAGCTGGCCGAACGCAAGAACCGGTTTTACCGGGAGCTGCTGGCCGGCCTGACGCCCGCCGATCTGCTGCCGGGAGCCTTGCTGACAGTCCGAGAGCTGCGTCATCGTGGAATCAAGACCGCGGTCGCATCATCCAGCAAGAATACGCCGCTGATCATGGACCGGCTGGGCCTGTGGGAGTACTTCGACGCGGTCGCCGACGGGAATGACATCCAGCACGGGAAGCCGGACCCGGAGGTTTTTCTGCTGGCTGCACGCCGGCTGGGGCTTTTGCCGGCGGAGTGCCTGGTGATCGAGGATGCCCCGGCGGGCATCGAGAGCGCCCGGCGAGCGGGGATGCAGGTCTTCGGGATTGGCAGCCGCCAAACCCTGCCGGGCGTGCAGCGACTGGCGCCGGACCTGGCCCACGTCAGCGTGGACGAGCTGCTGGGCCCTTCCGACGCCAAATGACCAGCCACTGCATGACGCCCTTGACCGCCAGCCCCGGCGTCCGACCGGGGTCCGGGACTAAACCGGGCAACGCCCGAAACCCAGCAAACATCACAGGTGCAGGAACACTCCCAGGGTCACCCCCATCAGACCGAGAAGCAACCCCACCAGCGTGTGCCCCCGTGGCCATCCGCCCGGACGCCGAAGCCAACTGGCCAAACCGAGAATTATGGCCGCCACGCCCGGAACCAGCAGCGGACACAACGGAACGCCAAGGATGCCCAGTACCAGCGACGCGGTGCCCAGCCGGTCGTTAACGCTCCTGGACGCGGTCGGAACGCCTTCGGTCGAGAATGGCATGCCACACTGGTGACAGTTGTTGGCGGTGATATCGCAGCGGGCGGCGCATCGCGGACACTCGATCTGGCAGGTCCCGTCCTCGAGGCGGTGGATTCTCGGGGCCAGGTAACCGGCGGCCGCGTACGCGTGCATCGGCGTAGGATCTTCATCCTGGCCGTCGATCGCCACCGCCAGTTCAGGCCGTTGCGTGTTCGGGTCGATCCCCGGCACGCGGAAACGAGTTCCACAGGTGGGACAATGGCCGATTTGCCCCACCCGATCGGCCCGCGATTCCAGCAACGCCCGACAACGCGGGCAGGCGAAGCTGAGCCGCTGCTGGACCGACGGGGGCGGTAGACCGCCACGCGGGAGCCGACCGCCGTCCCGCAGCGGCGGCACAGTCTGCCGCAGGCCGCAATGCGGGCAGCGCACCTCACGCCCGACCCACCCGATCTGCACCGTCATCGGGCGGTCGCAGCGTAGACAAAGCATTGAGTAATGCCCAGACGGCTCACGCGGCCCCGACGACACGTCCAGCCC
>CAYZXK010000110.1:0-7778 GCA_964482395.1 uncultured Planctomycetales bacterium
TCCTCTGGGCTCTGTATCACCGGCTCACCACCCGCGACGTGTGCATTCACGACTCGAACACGAGGCCGACGCCGATCACAGCCGGGACCCTCAGACTCACCGCCGCGTAGCGAAATGGCCGTTCTTCAACGGGCTGCTAGGACCCAGCCCGCCCAGCCGCAGCGGGGCGGGGCTGGCGGGAAGTCGGGCGACGGCCGCCGAGGGCCGCCCGCGTTACCGGGCCTGAAACAGGGCAGCTACTGTAGGTGGCGTACCGGGCAGCCGACGTATGTTGTGCATTAGCAGTCCGCCGGCAGCGTTCGAGTAAGCCGTTAAGCCGCCTCAATCGCCGCACGCAGTGACAGCTACCGGCCGGTCCGCCGGCTGATGATCCTTTGGCGGCAGAGCCCCAAAGATGCGAAACATCACCTTCAAGTTTGTCTTGCCGGCCGGGTTGCTGGTGGCCAGCTTATGCGGACTCGTACTGTATCGCAACTACTGCTGGGCCCGCAAACACATCCAGGATATGGCCGATCATCAGGCCGCCCTGGCTTTGGAATTCGACCTGGCGATCCGCAACTACGTCAAGGATGAGCTGCGTCCGATCGTCAGCGAGCTGGCCGGCCCAGACTGTTTTATTCCGGAAGCGATGTCCTCTTCCTTCGTGGCCCGAGCGGTTTTCGAGCGGGTCCGCCAGCGGCTGCCCGACTACGTGATCAAGTTCTCCTCGGACAGCCCGAGAAACCCAATTAACCGGGCCGGTCCCGACGAATTGCGCATGATCGACCACTTCCGCGCCAACCCCAACCTGGAGCGCTGGACCGGGCAGATCGAGCTGGACGGCAAGCCGTACCTGGCTCACCTGGCCGCTCGGCGAATGGAGGAAAGCTGCCTGCGTTGTCACGGGGATCCGGCGGACGCGCCAGCCGCTTTGGTCGAGCGGTATGGGGCGACAGCCGGGTTCCACCGCCCGCTGGGCGAGGTCATTGGGATGGACACAATCGCCGTGCCGTTGTCGCACTGCGCGGCGGAGGTGGGCGCTCAGACGACTCGCTCGTCGCTGATCCTGATGGTTGGCGTAGCGTTGTGCTTCGCGGGTCTGATGCTGGTATTCCGCTTGATGGTGGCCCGTCGACTGAGCCGGATTACAGCTCACTTCGAGCAGTTGGTCGCCGAGCCGGACCTGCCCCAGGTGCCGGAAGTCCGAGTTGCCGGCAAAGACGAGATCAGTCGGCTGGCCGGCAATTTCAACGCCTTGGCGCGACGTTTGAGCACCCTGTACACGTCGCTGGAGCAGCGAGTCCGGGAACGCACGGAGGAATTGTCCCAGCTCAACGCCCGGCTGGAACAACAAGTCGAGGATTGCAAGCGGGCAGAGGCCGCGGCCCAGGCCGCCAGTCAGGCCAAGACCCTGTTTCTGGCCAACATGAGCCACGAGATCCGCACGCCGATGACGGCGATCATAGGCTACTCCGACTTGTTGAATGAAGAGTTGCAGGCTTGCGCCCAGTGCCAAGACTGCGGGGTCTGTCCGACCCGGGGTCGCGTTTTCGGCTATGTCGAGACCATCTGCTCCAACGGACGGCATCTGCTGGAGCTGGTCAACGACGTTCTGGATCTGTCCAAGGTCGAGGTCGGGCAGGTGCTCGTCGAACGGGTGCCCTGCGAGCCGTGCCAGATCATACACGAGGTGGCCAGCCTGATGCGGGCCCGGGCCGCAGCCAAGAACCTCGAGCTGCGGATCGAGTACGAGGGTCCGATCCCTCAGGTTATCCAGACCGATCCCACCCGCCTGCGACAGATCTTGATCAACCTGGTGGGCAACGCGGTCAAGTTCACCCCGGCCGGCAGCGTGCGACTGATCACCCGCCTAGTGCGGGACTCGCAGCCGGCCGGGAGACCGACCGGTCGCACGCCCCCGGATAGTACCAACCCGGCCTCTGCGACCAGCGACCGTCCGGGCCCAACGCCGCCGCAGGACCGCCGCGACCCAGGCCCCAGCCTCCAGTTCGACATCATCGACACCGGGATCGGGATCTCATCCGAGCAAGCCGCGAAATTGTTCGAACCCTTTACCCAGGCGGACATTTCGACCACTCGGCGGTTCGGCGGGACCGGGCTGGGGCTGGCGATCAGCCAACGGCTGGCCCAATTGCTGGGCGGACACGTGGAGCTGGTATCATCGCAGCCGGGAAGCGGCTCGCATTTCCGGCTGACCATACCGACCGGGCCGCTGGCGGACGTGCCGATGGTCGACGACCCCCAAGCTGCCACCAGCGTTGTTCGCGAGTCGAGCCGGTCGGAAGACACGCGCCCCCTCCAGCTCCGGGTGCTGCTGGCCGAGGATGGAGTAGACAACCAGCGACTGATCATCCGCCTGCTGGAGAAGGCCGGCGCGAAGGTCACGGCAGTCGACAACGGGCAGCAAGCCGTTGGGGCCGCTCTGCGGGCCCGCGACCGGAGCGAGCCCTTCGATGCGATTGTGCTGGACATGCAAATGCCGGTGATGGACGGCTGCACGGCGGCGGGGCTGCTGCGGCAAAGCGGTTACCGCGGTCCGATCATCGCCCTTACGGCGCACGCCACGTCACAGGACCGCCAAAAATGCCTCCAGGCCGGCTGCGACGACTACCTGACCAAGCCGGTCTCGCGATCGCAGCTCATCGAAACCCTGCGCCGCTGGTGCCAGCCGGCGGAGTCGGCCGCCGGATAGGGCCGGTTTGCCAGCACCCCCGAAGAGCTGCCAGACCTCAGGTTGGAACCGGGACCGCAAGGAAGCGTCGCTCGCCAAGCCGATCACCACCTGCCTTGCAGGGTCGGGCCTCCCGAGTGCGATTCAAGCGGCCCAAGGCGCTACCGGCGGACCCGGGTGCGGCGTTAGCATACGAAAAAGCCCCGACTCTGCGACCGGGAGGGAGTCGGGCGTGTACACGAGGTATCGGAAAGCCGGAATGAGCGGAGCCGCCGTGAGGACCGCGATCTGGGCGCTGGCCATGCCAGCGCTGATATCTACGGCTGGTTGCGTAGCGCATCCCAAAGGCCCCTGCGGGACGGCCTGCCCAACCATCGAATCCGCCACGCACATCCTCGAGTATCCCAGCCAGCGGCTCAGCATTCTGAGCAACGTCGCCGCCCGGCCGGACCTTTCCCCGCACGAACAAATATATCTGGTTAACGCGGTTTTCATGGGCGGTTACAGTTGGCAGCAGGCCAACGTGCTGGTGACCCTGGTAAGCAATCCGTGCTGCACCGATCAGACCGGCGAGCACATCCGAAAGATGCTCAAGCTGTCGCGACTGACCGGGCGGGAAGAGCGTCGGGTGATCGAAGCCATGGAGCGGCGCGCCGCCGCGACCACGCAGCCCCAAGCGCGATGAACCGCCGGACGGCGGCCGCTTCAGGCCTGGTGCCGCCCGCGGAAGGCCTCCTCCAGCATCGCCCGATTGGCGAACTCGATCTGCGAGCCGGGCGCCAGGCCGCGGGCCAGCCGGGTAACTGGTACCCCGGTATCGGCCAGCAAGTTGCCGAGGTGCAGGGCGGTCATATCACCTTCGACGGTGGGATTGGTGGCCAGGATCACCTCGCGGACCCCGCCGGCCCGAACCCGCTTGATCAGTGCGTCGATGGTGAGGTCCTCCGGGCCGACACCTTCCAGCGGCGAGATATGGCCCATCAGCACGTGATACAGGCCGTTGACCAGTCCGGTGGCTTCCAGACTGAGCAGGTCCTTGGGCTGCTCGACCACCACGATCTGGCCCGGGTCGCGTCGGGGGTCGGAGCAAATGTTGCACAGTTCGCCGTCGGCGAGGTTATAGCAGCGCAGGCAGGGCCGGATTTGGTCTTTGACGGCCAGAATCGCCTCGGCCAGCGCGGCCGTATCCCGGCGATCGGCTTTGAGCAGATGAAATGCGATCCGCTCGGCCGACCGGGCTCCGATCCCCGGCAGCTTCTTCAACTCCTCCATCAAGCGCTGGAGCGGACCGGAGTGAGGTCCTGCGCTCATGGCACACTACCCGACAGCAGGTCGGTCATTCCGGGCAGATTCAGACCGCCGGTCAGCTCCTGCATGGCCTGCTGCATTTGTTGGCGGCTTCGGGAGATCGCGTCGCGCAGTGCGGCACAGATCAGCTCTTCCAGCAACTCGACGTCGGCGCCAGGGGCCAGCGAGGGGTCGATCCGGATGCCGACCAGTTCGCCCCGACCGTCGACGGTCGCCTGGACCTGGCCGCCGCCGGCCTGACCCACGTGCCGAGCGGCCTGCAAACGCTGATTGACATCCTGCATGGCCTGCCAGATCTGGCCCCGGTTCTTCATCAGGTTCAATATCTGCCCGAGGTTTCCAAACATCTTTCACTCCGCGGGGCCGCTGGCGGGGGCCGTCGACCTACGTCCCACATGCACCAGCACGCCGTCGAACAGTTCCAGGGTTTGGCGGACCAGCGGGTCGGCTTCGACTCGGCGGCGTTGCTCGAGCGAAACCTCCTGCTCTCCCACCACCCCAGCTCCCATGCCCTCCGCAGCCGACCAGCCGCCATCGGCGGCCGATCCCGACCGGTCCGCGCCGGCCGCGGGCGACGACTCACTCAGACCCGGCCGGGCGGCCGGCCCGGTCTTTTTTTTTTCGGGCGCTGATGGGACCGAGGGAAGCTGCCGTATAAGCTGCTCAATCGAGGACCATTCCCGCATCCGGGCCAGCCGAACCATCAGAGCTTCGGTCAGAGCCCGCCCCGCGCCACTGTAGCGCACATTCCGCCGTAGCTCCTCCAGCATGGCGATCATCTGGACGTAGTGAGACAGCTCGAACTGCCGGCTCAACTCCACATACTCATCCCGGGCCTCAGCCGGCACATCCACCATGCCGGCCTCCGGCCCACAGGCCCGGAGCAGGAGCAGGCTACGCAGCGCCTCGATCATATCGTTGCAGAAAACCTCCAGGCCGGCGCCGGCGGAGAGGATGTCGTCCAGATCGGTGAGCACCGAGCCCGCCTCACCTTCGGCCGCATGCTTGAGCAGGGTGAACACGCGCTGGTTCTGCGGCGGCGGAATAAGCTCGTCCAACACCGCGGCCGTCAGTTTGCTGGGCGAGACCGACAGGAGCTGGTCAAGGATGCTGAGGGCGTCGCGCATCGAGCCGCCGGCCAGGCGAGCCACCCGCCGGGCCACCGCCTCCTCGCACTCGGCCCCCTCCGCCTGGGCGATCTCCACCACCCGCCGGGCAATCGCCTCCGGACTTATGTGCCGGAAGTTGAACCGCTGGCAGCGACTCTGAATCGTGGCCGGCACCTTCTGCACCTCGGTGGTGGCCAGGATGAACTTGACGTGCTCCGGGGGCTCCTCCAGCGTCTTCAGCAGGGCATTGAATGCCCCGGTCGAGAGCATATGCACTTCGTCGATGATGTACACCTTGTAACGCGACCGGGCCGGCCGGTACGCGGTATTGCTGCGCAGCTCGCGGATGTTATCGACGCCGGTATTGCTGGCCGCGTCGATCTCCAGCACGTCCAGGTCCTGCCCCTCGGCGATCGCCCGGCAGACATCGCACTGGCAGCACGGCGTGGCGGTCGGTGCGTGATACTTTTGGCAGTTCAGGGCCTTGGCCAGGATCCGGGCCATGCTGGTCTTTCCCACCCCGCGCGTCCCGGTGAACAGGTACCCGTGCGCGATGCGGCCGGCCTTGATCGCATTGACCAGGGTGGTAGCGATCGGCTCCTGGCCGATGACCTCCTCGAAGGTCCGGCTGCGGTACTTGCGGGCCAGTACGGTGTAGGCCACTCGGGGCGCTCCCGGCGTCGCTCTGGCAGGGTGGGCAGGCGATGAGGCGCTGAAAGCGTCCGGGCCGGCCACATCGGCCTTGCGCCGTCGCCTTCACACTGCCACCTTCTCACTCACGCAAAGTCGCCCGAGGCTCCGACCAGGTTGACGCTGCACGTGGGCCGCACCGGGTGGGCTGCTACCTTCCGGTCCTGACCCGTTGTCCGGAGGGCGCACTGCACCGGCCCGGCCGTCGCCCCGGGCGAGCTGACATGCTACCGCCAGCCGCCCCTACCGGCCAGACCGACAGACCCGCGCGACGACTTCGGGCCCGAGCCGCCATTGGGCTCGTTCCCGTCGGCACCCGGCCCCTACCAGCGGCCTTCCAGTGCCGCCACGTTCCGCAAGTTATCTCGGGCCTCGGCATTGTTGGGGTCGATCCGCAACGCGGCTTCGAACTGCTCGCGGGCACCCGACAGGTCGCCGGCCTGGGCCAGCACGATCCCCAGGTTGTTGCGCAGCCCGGCATGATCGGGCGCCAACTGCACTGCCGCTCGCAACTCCTCCAAAGCCTCGCCACGCCGATTGGCTTCAAAAAGCTTGCGGCCCAGGGTGGCGTGCAAATTGGCGTCGGCCGGGCTCCGGGCCCGCCAGGCATACTCCAGGGCCTGGTCCAGTCGCCCAAGGGCGGTCAGGCTGCCGGTCAAGCCGGTGATGACAGCCGCGTCGTCGGGGTCCTCATCCATCGCCCGCCGATAGCAAACCACCGCCTGCTCGAGGTTGCCCTGCTGAGCGTACGCCTCGCCGACCAGGCGGAAGAACCGAGCCCGCGACTGCCACTCGATCCGATCGAAGCGTAGTGCCACATTGATGTATTCCGTCCCAACGCCGACCAGCAACCCCGCGCCGGCCGCGAGGGTCCAACTGCGGCGATTGGGCCGGCCGATCGCCCGGTCCAGCACCCAAGCCGCCCCGACCGCGACCACCGGCACGGCCGGGAAACGGTAGCGGGGCGAATACCAGAAAACCAGAACCACCAGCAGCGGCACCCAAAAGAGCAGTAATCCGGGGAAACATGCCCGCGGCTCCCGCAGCCACCAGGCCAGCCCGACCAGGGCCAGCGGGATCAGCCAGGCGGTATGCAGCGGGGTCAGCCACCAGCTCCGAACATAGCCTTCCGACCGCTCCAGCATCGGAGAGTAGATGTCGCCATAGTTGCGGCCGGTCAGAAACCACCAGACCTTGCGGGCAAAAAGCCCCGCAGCCCGGGCCAGGTCGCCACGCCAATAGGCCAGGCCCTGCCTGAAGAAGTACCGGTTGACTTCGCCCCAGGTCGGCTCACGTCCCATTGCTTGAGCCGCAACCCGCCGGGCGTCACGGTTCTGAAGTTCGCGGTCCAGGGAGATGCCGGCCAAAGCTGTGTACGTCCCGGTGGAACCCGCCGCGTTCCCTTGTGCGAAGGTTATGCCGGCCTGACCGCTGATGGAAATCAGTTCGTGACAGGCCAGGTAATTGTGCAGGGTAGCCGGCAGAATCGTCACCCAGCCAGCCAGACCGGCCGCGGCCGCTCGAACGCCGGCCGCAAGGTCCCGGCCCGACACCCACCACCACCAGACAGCGAAGACTGGCAAAGCTACGATAGCCGGTGGGTAGGACAGCGCCAGCAGTCCCAACGTGCAGCCGGCCAGTAGCCCACGTCCGACAGTTGGACGCCGGATCGCGCCTAGCATTGCCAGCCACGCCAGGCACACCAGCGGCAGTTGCAGGCTGGGAGCCAGCACCCGTAGAGCGAACGAAGCCGGCTCGATCATCAAGGCGAACAGCCCGGCCGCCAGCAGGCCGACTCGCGGCCCCCATTGCACCCGACCCACCCAGGCCAGCAGACCGACCGTGGTCAGGTCAAGCAGAATCTGCACCGCGTACACCGCCTCCAACTTGCCACCCAACACGCGGAGCAGGGCGACGAAGTAGGGATACAGCGGGCCGGAGAAGAACGGTTCGGATCCCACCACCTGCCCACCGGCAATCCGGCCGGCCCAGTCCCAGTA
>CAYZXK010000111.1:0-25948 GCA_964482395.1 uncultured Planctomycetales bacterium
GTCATGGGCGGGGTTCTGGGTGGGGCGGGCTGGCTGATCACCCTGGCGATGGTGTGCGTTTTCAAGCCTGGGCGACTGCTGCCCGCGGTGTGCCTCTTCATGATTGGAGTGCACGGGGCCGCGATTCTGGTCACGGTCATGGTGGTGATCCAGCGCTTCGTGCCCGACACGCGGCGCGGGCGAGTTTTCGGGGTGTGCGACATGTGCACCATGGCCGCCATCGTGGTCAGCACCGGCCTGCTCGGCCTGCCGCACATCCGCGGCCTGGATGGACACGTCCCCTGGCTGCTCGGTCTTGTCGGTAGCGGCCTGCTGCTGACCGGAGTTCTGGCGGGGAGGCAGTACCGGAGAGGGTTCGCCCCCGCCCCGTCCGGGCCGACCCGGCAAGCCGCCCGAAATGGGTAAACCTCGGCTTCAGTATTGCCGCCGTTGACGGGCGGGCGGAATCCCGAGCTGGGCCCGATATTTGGCTACCGTACGCCGCTTTATGTCCACACCCTCGGCCTTCAACAGCCGCACGATCTGATCATCGCGGAGCGGCTTGCGCTTGTCCTCACCGGCGATGATCTCGGCCACCTTGGCTTTGATACTGGCCCATCCCAGGGTCTGTCCGCCGCCGGTCTCTGCCCCACCGGTGAAGAAACGCCGCAGCGGGTACACCCCACGCGGCGTCTGAATGTACTTGTCCTCCACCGTCCGGCTGATGGTCGAAGGATCGCAGTTCAGCCGCAAAGCCACATCCCGCATCCAAAGGGCCTTGAAATGCTGCTCCCCGTGGTCAAGAAAATCCCGCTGAGCCTCGACCACGATCTTGGCCACCTCCAGCAAGCGCTCGCGGCGGAAGCGCACCGCCTCGATGATGGCGTTGGCCGCCTCGATCTTCTGCTTGATGAATTGACGAGCCTGTTTATCGGTCCGAGAGTTCTCCAGAAGCTCCCGAAACTCCTGAGAAATACGCAGCTCACGAGTGTTGGCCCGGGCCAGTCGAACTTCATAGCGGTCTTCCCGCTCATTGTACTCAACGATTACATCCGGCACAATCGGCGGCAGCGGCCGGTCCACCACCTTGCGGCCCGGATGCAATGAGAGGGTGCCGATCACGGCCACTGCGGCCTTCACCTCCTCCAAGTCCACGCCCAGCGCCTTGGCAATGGCCGGCAAGCGGTTCTTCTGAAGGTTCTCGAAGTGCTCGCTCACGATCCGCTTCTCCAGCTTGTTCTCGCCTGGCAGGGCCGCGAGCTGAAGAAGCAGGCACTCCTGGACCGAGCGGGCGGCGACGCCGGGCGGGTCGAGCCGCTGCACCGCGGCCAGGGCCGCCTCCATTTCTTGTATGGTCGGCGCGGGGTTCAATCCTTCGGCGATCTGCTCCAGCGGAGTTGACAGCCGTCCGGTTTCCTCGAGATGGTCGATGATGGCCGCTCCGATTCGGCGGGCCTGGTCGTCGACCTCCGCGAGATTCCACTGTTGCAGCAGGTACTCTTGCAGGCTGACTGGGCGGGCTGGGGCGTTGGCCATCGCTTCCAGCTTGTTGTCCGCCTCTTCCTGGACCCGGGCTGCCGACCGGCTGCCCCGGTAGTCGCCTTCTTCCTCCAGCCAGTCGTATTCGCGGACCAAGCTATCCAGCCGCTCGAAGCCCCCGGCGTCGCCCCCCTTGACGACCAGGGGTTGCTCCCCTTCCGGCTCCTGGTCGACTGGGGCCTCGGGTTCAGCGGCCGCCCCCACATCCTCCTCGCCCGCAACCAGCTCGAGTGCTGGATTGGCATCCAGCTCTTGTGCAATTCGCGATTCCAGCGCCAGGACGTTAAGCTGGAGAATCTCCATCGCCTGGATAAGCTGGGGTGTCAGGCGTTGTTGCTGCTGGAGTAGCTGGCGTGGAACCTGGGAGAGGATTTGGGACACGCGCCCACCGTCCGTCGTCGACCGGGGCCGGGCGACACCACGTCTGGGAAGCTCGGACCGGCGTGAGCTAAACTAGCCGCAGGGCGGTCGGGTCCCGGCCCCATGCAAAACCCGTACCACCTCAAAAAATAATATTCCAGCCGCCGCATCCTGTCAAAAAGGCCGCCCAACCCTTTACCCGGATTTCCCGTCGGTCCCGCGGACAGGTGCTGCATCTCCCGCGGGATCGGCGCGGCTCAGCCGCGGGGCGTGATCCGCTCCAGCCCGCCCATGTACTTGCGCAGCGCGCCGGGAACCATAACGCTGCCGTCCGCGTTCTGATTCAGCTCCAGCAGCGGAATGAGGATCCGCGGACTGGCGATCACCGTGTTGTTGAGCGTGTGACAGAAGTCGGGCTTGCCGGTGTCGCGGCGCCGGTATCGCAGGTTCAGTCGGCGGGCCTGGAAGTCGTGCAGTCGGCTGGCACTGTGGGTCTCGCCATAAGCCCCGCGGCTGGGCATCCAGGTCTCCAGGTCGAACATCCGAACCTTGCCCTGCCCCATCTGCCCCGTGCAGACCTCCACCACCCGGTAGGGCAGCTCGAGGGCTTGCAGCACGGCTTCCGCGTTCTGAACGATGATCTCGTGCCAGTGAGCCGATTCGGCCGGGTCGGCCTTGCACAGCACCACCTGCTCCACCTTGTCGAAATAATGGATGCGATACAGTCCGCGCGTGTCCTTCCCCGCGGCCCCCGCCTCCCGGCGGAAACAGGTGCTGCGAGCGAAATACAACTTGGGCAGCTCCGATTCATCGAGGATTTCGTCGCAATGCAAGCCGGTGACCGGCACCTCCGCGGTGCCGACCAGGCTTTGCCGGTCGCGCTCGCACAGGTACACCTCTTCCTGGTGCAGCGGAAAGAACCCGGTCCCGTACATCAGCCGGTCATCCACCAGGACCGGCACCGTCAGCGGTTCGAAGCCGCGCTCCAGCATCAGGTCCCAGGCCAGCCGCAGGACCGCCTCATGCAGCCGGGCCCCGGCCCCTCGAAGGATGTAATTCCGCGCGCCGGCGATTTTCACCCCGCGATCCACGTCGATGATCCCCAGGGCCGTGCCGAGCTCCAGGTGGTCCCGGAAGGGAAAGCCGAAATCCTCCTTCAACTTCGGCGTGCCTACCCGCCGGACTTCCACGTTGTCCGAGTCGTCGCGGCCGACCGGCGCCGCCGGATCGGGAATCTGCGGAACCAGTAACATGAGTTGCTGTAGCTCCGCGTCAACCTTCTGGCGCTGAGCGTCGATTTCCTTCAGCCGGCCCTTGAGCCGGGCCATGGCCTGGCTCAACTCGGTTTTGTTTTCCGCTGATGCCCCGGCGATCTGTCGGCCGGTCTGGTGCTGCCGGTGGCGCAGCTCGTTCCACTCGGTTTCCAGTTCCCGCCGCCGTCGGTCGAGTTCCAGAATCCGATCCACGTCCACGGTCAGGTTCTTGTCCGTGGCGGCCTGCTTCACCAGGTCGGGGTTCTCGCGAATGATCCGGATGTCGATCATGACGTTGAAGGTCCTGGAAGGCGTCGCCAATCGTCGAGCTGGGCATTATACCGCATTCGGTCACATCGAAACCGCCGCCCATCAGCCAATATCCAGCCCCGGAAGCGCAAGCGACCGGCGGCGTATCGGAGCGTAAGCGACGGGCCAAGCTTCAGCACGATGCGCAGCGCCGGCGACCTGTTAATCGCGCGGCTCGCCACACTCGGATGGGTACTCATGTTCAATCCACTCGCGGTCGGCCTGGAAAATCCGCACCAGACGATCCATCTCCGGGTGTACTGCCTCGAAGTGCCCATACCCCGGGCACAACTCGGCGGCCGCGGCCTCCCTCGGATCTCCGCGGACCACCATCCGCCAGATGGCGGCCGCGGCCCCGGTGCGGTCGGCACCGGCCTGGCAATGGATGAGAATCGGGTATTCCGCGGTTAGAAAGGTGTCGTACAACTGGAGCAGGACCTCGCGCGAGGGGAGCCGGTCGGCGCTCATTTCGACATCCACCAGCATTACACCGGCGGCGTCCGCGACAGCCTGCTCGTTACGATACCAGGTTTGCTCCTCGTGCCGGCCACGGAGGTTGATAACGGTCCGGATGCCATATTGCTGGAACACCAGCTCCAGCGTCTGGGGATCGAGCTGAGCTGAGCGATAGGCAACACCATCCTCGATCGCGTGGAAGTTATCGAAGACGGTCAGGGGTGCGTAGTTATCGAAAACGCCCATCCCGCACCCCAGGATGAACGCAGACGCCGTCAAGCTTAGTCCCTGCCGCCTGATTTGCACTGAGCGACTCCTGATACCTGGGCCGCGTGGCGACGTCCGCCGCCGGGCCGCTGGCAATGTTCCGGTCTGCTCGCATCCCGGCCTGGAGTGCCGGGCACCGGATGGATGATAGCACGACCGGCCAAGAACGGTGCCCTGCCGGGCAACCGAGGCCCTTTGCGGGGGCCGGTGGTTTTCGGCTAAACTGGGAAGCAGCGCCCTGAGCCCTGCGCATCAAGCGCCGGCTGTCGGGGGTCCTACGGGAAGCTGAGCGGAGAATACAGGATGCTCTATCGCGGACTTGCAGCGTACGTTTTGGCCGGTCTGCTTCTGCTGGGCAGTGTCCGGGCGGCGGCCGACGACGAAATCCGGGCCAAGATTGCCGCAGCCGGCGACGCGGCCAAGCACAACGCCGACCTGGTCATCGTTTTGGACGAAACGGATGTTCTGGTCCGCCCGAGCGGAATCGGGACCGCTACCAGCCATGTGGTTACCAAGGTCCTTCGCGACGGCGGCATTCGCAGCCAATCGGTGCAGGTCTTCCCATTTGATCCGAATACCAACCGGCTGGACCTGATCGCCGTGCGGGTTTATCGGGCTGACGGCACGGTGCAGGAACTCCCCCTGGAGACCAAGGTCCAGCAGCCGCAGCCGGCCTGGGGGGTTTTCTGGGGAACGCAGCAGTATCTGGTCTCGGTCCCCCACCTGGAAGTCGGAGACGCGGTGGAGACAATCAGCGCGATGACGGGGTTCAACGTCGCGTATCTGGCCGAGCAAGTCGGAGAGGCAGCCGGTGGTCAGCCCCGCAAACCGACTCCCGGGACACACCCCGACAGCGAGCTGAACGCGAAGGGCGAGGTCCTCAAGCCACCGGTGCCGGGCCACTGGCACGACGAAGTGCACTTCTGGTCGAGCTACCCGGTGATCGAGAAGCGTTACACCGTGCGGGTGCCGAAGGACAAGCCGCTGCAATACGAGATCTATAACGGGGAGCTCCGGGTTTCATCGCTGCTGGATGGCGATCACATTGTCTACACTTTCGAGAAGAAGGGCATAACGCCGGCGGCATCCGAGCCGGCCATGGAGTCCTGGCCCAACGTCGGCACCAAGCTCCTGCTGGCCACCTTGCCGAGCTGGGAGGACAAGTCCCGCTGGCTGTACCAGGTAAGCGAGCCGCAATTACAGGCCGACGAGGCGATCCGGGCGAAGGTGGCCGAGATCATCCAGGGTTTGAAAACCGATGAAGAGAAGTATACGGCCCTCAACCACTGGGTGGCCGAGAACATTCGTTACGCCGGCACCAGTCGCGGAATGTGCGAGGGCTACACCATCCACGATATCAAGGAAACGTTCCACGACCGGGCCGGAGTGTGCAAGGACAAGGCCGGCATGCTGGTCGGGATGCTGCGGGTGGCCGGCTTCGAATCCTACCTGGTCATGACCATGGCTCGGCAGCGGGTGGACCGCGTGCCGGCCGACCAGTTCAACCATGCGGTGACCTGCATACGCCAGGCGGATGGATCCCTGCTGCTGCTGGATCCGACCTGGATGCCGAAAAGTCGCGACAACTGGTCGACCCTGGAGCCCGAGCAGCATGTGGTCTACGGTCTGCCGGAAGGCAAAGGGCTGTCGCAATCGCCGGACTTCCCGCCGCAAGCCAACCCCGCAGTCTGGCAGGCCGAGTCCGTCATAGATGAGAGCGGCCGCCTGACGGGGACGCTGACGTTCACCGCGGAGGGTGCGCCGGAAACCAGGCTCCGCCGCAGTCTGGCCGCCCTCCACCCGGAGGACCGCGATCACCTGCTGGAGGAGACCTTTCGGCGACTGAGCCCCAACGCGCTGGCCAGACAGGTGGCCTGCATGGACCCAGTGGATTTTTCGGGCCCGATCCGACTGACCGCGCAGTTCGAAGCGGACCGTTTCGCGCTGGGCCAAGGGCGGCAGCGCCTTTTGGCCTTGCCGATGATGCAGACGCCGCTGGGCGACCGTGTGCTGGTAGACCTGCTGGATAAGACCTCGCTGAAGGAGCGCAAGTACGGCCTGAAGCTGTGGGCCACTCGGCTGGCCCGGCTGGAGGAACGAATCCGCCTGCCGGTTGGATGGGAGGTAGTCGGCAGGCCGGAACCGGTCGACATCGACGGCCCGGCCGCCGCCCTGCACTTCAAGATCGACACCTCCGAGGGCCAGATCGCCTATACCTGTGAGCTGATTATCAAACGCTGGCAGGTGCCGCCGGCCGAGTACGCCAACTTCAAGGAAGTCATGGATAAGTTCGCGGAGTTGGCCGGTCGGGTAATCACCTGCCGGGTGGAGGAGCCCCATGCGCAGCGCTAGTTCCGCGTGCGAACGTCGGAAAGCAGGCCGGCTTGAAGGGCCCGCGTCTCCACGTTCCCGCGTTTCCGCGTTTTCACCTTCCCGCTTTCTCACGTTTGGACGCTGTTGGGCGGCGCTGGCCGCCGTTGGGTTATGGGGCTGGGTTCCGGCGCTGGCCCAGGCCGGCCAGCCGGACGCAGTGATCGAGTTGTGGGAGCAGCACTGGAAGCTGAACCCCGACGGCTCGACGGTCTACCGCGAGAAGCGACACGTCCGCCTGAACAGTGACCGGTCCTACGGCGAGTTCGCCGACCCGCGGATAACCTACAACACCGAGACCGACCAGCTCGAAGTGCTGGTGGCCAGGACCCGGCTGCCGGATGGGCGTTATCGGGAACTGCCGGACTACGCTCGGATTGTTGTGTCGCCGGACGCCAGCGCGGGCTGGCCGGCATTTGCTTCAATCTGCCAGCAGTTGCTGGTCATGAGCGGGATCGAGCCGGGATGCGTGGTGGAACTGGAGTACCAGATCACCAGTCGGGCCGGGGCTCGGCCGTTCCTGGCGGCTGACGTGCGTGTGGATCATCGCTATCCGATCCGGCAGCGGATCATTCGCCTGGAGGCGCCGTCGGAGGTCCCGCTTCGCGTGGTCGCCAGCCGCCTGCCCGCCGGCAGCCAGAGTTCCTCCGACGGCCGGACCTGGAGTTTCGGCGATCTGCCCGCCGCGGTCGACGAGCCGCAGTCCCCGCCCTGGCAGGCCCGTTGCCCGCGAATGGCATTTAGCACAGCCGGTCTGGCCAGCACCTGGCTGAAACATCGACACGCCCAGCTCGAGGCGGCAGCCGACCAGTCCGAGCAGATCAGCAAGCTGGCCGCGGAGTGGACGCGGGAGCAGAAAGACCCGTCCGACAAGATGCGGGCTTTGCGTGACAAGCTGAGTGCCCGGTTCAACTTCGTGGAGTTCGACCCGAGCTGGCGACCGGCCGCCATTCGACCGGCTTCCGAGGTGATCCGGTCCAACTACGGCCTCCCGGAGGAGGCCGCAGCGGCCCTGCTGGCTCTGGCTCGCGCGGCCGGCCTCACCGCCATGCCCGGAATACTGGTCGACAATGAACTGTGGAACCATGAGGTCCCGCAGGACGGCATGGTGGCAGCTTACGTCGTGCTGCTGATCGTTGGACGGACTGGCGACGTGCGGATGGCGTCCGACTCCGGCGGCGGGAGCCTGCCAGTGGTCGATACCGGCGACTACCCCGAGATCTGGGACCCCCGACACGGGCGGATCGCCCGCGAGGGCCGCTGGGCCGGCTACACCCTCCTGCCAGTCCCCGACGTCATCATGCCACGCACCACGCTGGAAGAATGGACCCGGCCCGAAGAATGCCGCTGCCAGATCACCGGCAAGGTCACGGTCGCCGAGGACGCCAACTGGACCGGCCAGCTCTCGCTCAAAACCACCGGGTTGTTCGTTTCCTCCGAGGGCCTGCGCACCAGTGACGCCCAAAAAGGACGGATTGCGGCTCTGCTGATCCGGACCCTGCCCGATGTAAACGTAGAAAGCTTCTCGGTCAAAACCTTGGGGGTCGGCGAGTTCGAGGCGACGGCCAATGTCAAGTCCGCCAAGCCGCTGCGAAACGTGGCTGTCCAGGTTCCAAGCGACGTGCCAGCCGGACCAGCCGGCGGAAAGCTGTACTGCCTCCAACTCCCGGCCGACGGACCGTTTCTCATCGACGTGCCACTGCCCCTGGCGGTCAACCAGCGCGACAATCCGGTCCGACTGCCAGGCCCCTTCACCGAAGAGCTGGCTCTCACCGTGGAATGGCCGGAGAACTGGAGCCTGGAGATCCAGCCGGATGAGCTGCCTCAGTCCAGCGGCCAATGGGGGTTGGTCCGGCAGGAGGTGCAGACCCAGCCGCACGGCCTGACCTTGCACCGGCATACCCGGGTGACCGTCAAGCAGTTGCCCCCCGGGGAATTTCAGTATTTACGCCAGATGGTCAATGAGCTTCGCAGCGAGCACTCGCGCACCTTGGTGCTGCGATCGGCTCCGGGGCCCAGGTCAGCCGGCCCGTGAAGCCGGCCACCCAGGCCCATCTCGGCCTGGCACCACGCCGGCTGGGCCACGAGGCATGGGACTACAGGCCCTGAGCACGGAATCAGAACCGCCAACGTAACGGAGTGGTCACCTGGCGAGCGACCGTGAGGCGCAGCCAGAATGCCCCCCGATTCGCGGACGGGGGTGGCCGCGAAACTCAGGACGAGCCGTCCCATCCGGCCCCTCTCCGAGGCTCGAGGTTCTGGTTGCCAGGCTGCCGGTTCAGGGCCCGGGCTCGGGAGCGGACCTGGAGGTGGCAATTTCCGCAGGCGCGGCCGGTTCCGGCTGGCCGCCGGCAAGTTCGAAGACGTGGTGGCCGGTCCGAGCCGCGTCGTGGTCGTAGCCCAGGAGCTGGCGACTCAACCGGCCGTCGCTCTGCATGATGGTCCAGGGCGTGGTGACGACCGCACTGACCGGCAGCAGCAGCCAGTTGGCGGTGAAGCGGGCGTAGCAATAACCGATCGCGAAGTAGTCTTCCCATCCGCCGCGATACACATCGTGCGGGTGGGTGTCGTCGGTGCGGCCGTGTCCCTTGTCTTCGAAGGGGTCCTCGAAATACAGCGGCAGGTGGTCGACGTGACCGCCCTCGACCGAGGCCGTCATCTGCGACCAGGATCGGCGTCGCGGCTCGGCCGCCGCATAGCGGGCCTTGGTGTCGGCCACGGTCGGGGAATCCCATTGGGCCGTGGCTGACGGCCCGTCTTCTTTGAACTGGTTGGGCACGTAGGTGCAGCCGACGGCCAGCATAAGTTGCAGTCCGACCACCATTGAGCAACCCGCCGCAAAAAGGCGCCGGCGGCCCAGCCCGCGACCAAGGCGGTTGGGGCCCGCGGCGGGCGTCTTTTGCGCAAAGGTCCTCGGTCCTCTGCCCCCGTGCGTCTGCTCACTCGTCGGTCGAGTAGTCGATGGCATAGTTGCTGGGTTCCTTGGTTATAACCACGTCGTGGGGGTGCGACTCGATGACCCCGGCACTGGTCACGCGGACGAAGCGGGCGTTTTTTCGCAGTTCTTCGATGTTGCGGACGCCGGCGTAGCCCATCCCCTGCCGCAGTCCGCCGACGAGCTGGTACACATATTCGGTCAGCCGGCCGCGGTAGGGCACCCGCCCCTCCACGCCCTCCGGCACCATTTTCTGGGGCTGATCGGCGGCCTGGCCGTAACGCTCGGCACTTCCCCGGGCCATCGCCGCCAATGAGCCCATCCCGCGGTACTCCTTGAATCGCCGGCCTTTCCAGAGCACGAGCTGCCCGGGGGACTCCTCCAGACCCGCAAACAGCGACCCGATCATCACGCTGTGAGCACCGGCGGCAATCGCCTTGACGATGTCTCCGCTGTAGCGGATCCCACCGTCCGCGATTATCGGCACATCGGTCGCTCGGGCACACTCCATGATCGCCGTGATCTGGGGAATCCCCGCTCCGGCGATCACCCGGGTAGTGCAGATCGCGCCCGGCCCGATGCCGACCTTGATGGCATCGGCGCCCGCGTCCGTCAGGTCGGCCGCCCCCTCGGCCGTGGCCACGTTGCCGGCGATTATCTCGATCGAATACTGGCGACGCAGGTTCCGGATGGTCTCGATCACCGCGTCGCTATGGCCATGGGCGGTGTCCACCACCAGAACATCCACATCGGCGGCGATCAGTTGAGCGGCCCGCTCATAATCATGCACCCCCACGGCCGCCCCAACCCGCAGCCGCCCCCGAGCATCCGAGCAACGTTGCGGGAACTCCCGGGAACGCTCGATGTCCCGCATCGTGATCAGACCCGCCAGCCGACCCGCGTCATCCACCAGCAGCAGCTTCTCAACCTTGTGCCGCTTGAGGATCGCTTCCGCGTCGTCCAGGGTGGTGTGCGGCGGCGCCTTGACCAGGTTGTCGCGAGTCATGACGTCGGCGATCCGCCGCTCGCCGGGCTCGAGGAACTTCAGGTCGCGGCGGGTCAGAATCCCAACCAGAATTCCGTCCGGCCGGGTGATCGGGATGCCGCTGACATTATGCAACCGCATGACAGTCTCGGCCCGAGCCACGGAATCTTCCGGCCGCAGGGTGACCGGATCGAGGATTACGCCGCTCTCGGACCGCTTGACCTTCCGCACCTCGCGAGTCTGCTCCTCAACGCTCAAGTTGCGATGGATGATCCCGATGCCGCCCTCCTGAGCCAGGGCGATGGCCAGGGTGCTTTCGGTCACCGTGTCCATCGGGGCACTGACCAGCGGGATATGGATGCGGATGTTCCGAGTGAGCCGGGTGCCGACATCGACGTCGCGCGGATGGACCGAAGCCCGCCCCGGTACCACCAACACGTCGTCGAAGGTCAGGGCTTCACCCACCAGCTTCGGAATGTCATGCGGGCCGGCCATAGGCCAAGAGAATACGATCGGGCCGGCCTTCGTCAAGAGCGTCTGGACCCTGCCAGGGCCGCAACTCTCAGCCCGACTTTTCCAGCAGCTCCGGCGCCAGCAGGACCAGCGTCATGGTCCGGGCGTTGAACAGCACATGCACCACCACGCAGGGCCAGATCCGTCCGTACCGCAGCCTCAGAACGCCCAGGGCGATCCCCATGGTGGTCAGCGGCAGCACGTCCTGAGGCTGGGTGTGCACTAGCCCGAAGGCCAGCGCCGAAACCGTGATCGCCAGCCAAGAGTGCCCGAAGTGATAGCAAAGGCCACCCAGCACCACCCCGCGAAAGAACAGCTCCTCGGCCAGTGGGGCCACCAGTAGCGCCCCGACCAGCAGCTCGACCGTGCCCCACCTGCCCCATTCGCTGCTGCCCAGCGCCCGCAAGACGGCGTGGAGCGGCGGAGGCTGGCCGGGGTGAAACCACCGCCACACGATGCCGCCCAGCTCGGCCTGACAGGCCGTCACCGGCAACAATGCCAGCAGCACCGCCACAGCGCTTACCAACGGTCGGCGGAGCCGCACCGCCCGCGGCCGGTCGGTGGCCCGCATGAAGGCGACCATGAGTGGTACGAGCAATGCCCGGACCGCGGTATCCAGGCTGTGGATCTCGTGCCAGGCGACCGAGCCGGGCGTCGGCTCCGAGTCGCTCGACCCGGCCGGGCGTTCCACCAGGCTCAAAGCGGCCTGCTGCAAAGCCACGTACGCCAGGACGACGGCGAGAATCGACAGCCCGTGCGGACCGCTGCGGGGAGTGGGCAGGTCGGCCAGTGGGTTCCGCCAGCGGCCGCGGCGCGCCAGCCACACCGCCAGCCCGACCAGCGCTACCACCCCGCCGACCAACAGGGCGGCATCGACAACCTGGAGGGTCACAACCAGGTCGGCCAGGATCAGCGTTGTTATCGGCACGAGCGAATGCTAACCGGGGTTCAGTTTGCCGAGTGCTCCGGACCGAATTCTGCCTGAGAAGGTCCCAGAAGTCGAGCCGGCCCGGGGCAACTCCCCGAAGTTTACGGCGTACCTGCTCACCCCGTCCGACCCGAAGGTCCGGACCTGATAAGCTCGCCGAAGCCCGAAGTTTTCCCCGACACAATCGCCGGATTGAAAGGCCCGGCGCCACGGCGCGGGCGCTCGGTAGCCCGGCAGAATCGCAGACTTCCAAAGACCCAGTGTAGGGGCGCGAAGGATGTTGGGGTGCTGGAAAAGCCCCGGGCCCGCCAGGAGCGGACCCGGGGCCACAAGCAAGGACGAACCTATGAGGCACCTGACTACTCGAGCAAGCTCAGCACCGTCGACCTTTGTTGGTTGATCATGCTCAGCAGCGAGACGGCCGACTGGAGCAGGATGTTGTATCGGCTCAACGCGGCACTTTCCTCCGCGTAATCCACGTCGTTGATCACGGTCTTGGCTTCCGTCAAGGCCTCCTGGATACTGCTGAGGGAGTCCAAGGCACTGCTGACCTGGTATCGCTGGAACGCACCGATTCGACCTCGAAGGGTGTTGACCTGCGTGGCGGCCGCCCGGGCGATGGCGGCGGCCTGGGTCGGGTTGTTGATCAGCGAGTTGGCACCTCCGCTGGCGAGCGTTGCCAGATAACCCCCGCTTGCGTTGCCGAGCAGGCTGGTGTGCACGCTGTCGATGCCCAGGGTGGCCCGGGTGGCGGAACTGGTACCCAGTTGGAAAGTAGCTCCACTCCGGCCCCCGGCGTCGCCCTGGACGATGAGACCCACTTTGCCGCCTTCGCTGAGCGTCCCCAGCTCGAAGCTCAGGCTGATGCCATTGCTGCTGTAGGTAACGCGGTTGCCGTCCACAGCGGTGTTCTGGCCGTTGACCGTGACCACCGCATCGCTCCCGTAATCGCTGACTTCGTTGACGCCACTGCCTTCAACCAGCCTGGTGCGGACAAAGGCGGCCGAGCCTTCGTCGGTGCTATAAAGGTTCAGCACCGTCCCACTCACCACCGCCGACACGCCGGTCTGGGCCGTCGCTTGGTTGATCTTGTAAGCCACCGACGAAAGGTTCTCGGTGGACAGAGCGGTGATTACCGCCGTCCCGAGCTTGCCCTGAACGGTGAAGGTCGTGTCCTCGCTGGCGCTGGTGGTCATGACTGAAGTCGCGACTGCCCCGGACGCCGCCGTCTCCAGCTTCACCACCAAGGTGGTGCTCTGGCTGCTGGGGGTGCGGCTGAACACCCTGATGTCGGTGATGCTCCCCGCGGTTCCGCTCAAGGAACTGTCGATCGCCAGTGATCCGTCCAGCAGCCGGATACCGTTGAATTTCGTGTTGGTCACGATCAGGTTGATCGCCTTCAGGGCATCGTCGATCTGAGCCTGGTTGGCAGCGAGCTCATCGGCGGTCAAACTCGCATCGCTGGCCGACGCAATGGCCAGACTCTGGATGTCGCTCAACAGCGAGGAGATCCGGCTCAGCGCTCCGTCAAGCACATCCAGTAAGGCGTCCGTACGCTGGTTGTTTGAAATACCGGCGTTGACGGAGGTCAACTCAGCGTCCAGGCTGGCAACTGCCACTAGGCCGGCCGGATCGTCCGCCGCGCGGTTGATCCGCGAACCGGTGGCCATGCGGAGGAGCACGTTGTCTTGCGCTGCCGAAGTTCGGTTCAAAATATTCAGCAGCGAGAGCGTGGCAAGATTGTTGACTGTCAGTCCCATGCCGTGTCTCCTAGCGGTCGCTTGGAAGGGAACCTCCCCAAGCCTTCAAAATGGCTGGCGTGGGATGCAAGGAACTGGAGGGAGTTTTTCGCGGCACCGCGCCCGGCAAGGGCTTGTGGTTTGCTGACCAGCAGACGTCCCAAAGGTCATCTGCCGATGTTGGCCGCCCGCGGTCATTACCGGTCGGTCGGCAACGCCGCTTGGCGCTTGGCCAGCCCCGGCCCGGTCCCGATAAGACCTAGCTTCGTCCGACCGCAACGGCTTGCATTCAGGCGACTCCGTGAACCTGGTGCCGCTGCCGCAGGCGCGCATGGTGAGAAACCATCTTAGCGCGCCTAGGGTTTCACCCGGGCCGGGGTTCCGCCCCACTCGGGCGGCGGCGCCCGGGCCACCGCGCGGGGCTCTCAAAGGCTGAGCCCCGGTCAGGCTCTGCGCTGGCCAGATGAACGTGGGGTGTGCAGGATATCCACCATGGGACAGCCCGATATGTCGGCCGAGTCAGTCGCCGAAGCTTTGCCTGAGGTGTTGCATTGGTCGGGCCGGCCGACGGCGGCGGAGTTGGCCCGCCTGCCCAACTCACCCGCCGTCTACCTGCTGGCCACGGCGGACGGCGCGGTGGTCCAGTTGGCGACCGCACAAGCGCTCAAGCGGGTCTTGGTTTCACGTCTGGCCGGTCTGCCGTCCTGCCGGTCAGGCAAGGCGGACCTGGGGGAGTTGACCCGCATGGTGCGTTGGCGCCGGCTATCCACCGGGTTGGAAGGCCGGTGGTGGTACTACCGACTGGCCCGCGAGTTGTACCCGCAGGAGTATCGTCGGCTGATTTCGTTCGGGCCGGCGTACTTCCTGCACGTGGACTGGGAGCAGCCGGTGCCGCAGTTGGGCGTCACCGAGCGGGTCTGGTGCCTGCCGGGACGATTTGCCGGGCCCTGGCCAACCGAGGCCGAGTGCCGGAAAGTTCTGGAGGGACTCACGGACTTGTTCGACCTGTGTCGGCAGCCGGCCCAGCTTCGGCGCGCGCCGCGTGGCACCCGCTGTGCCTACGCCGACCTGGGCCGCTGCGACGCACCCTGCGATGGATCGGCCCCGCTGAGCGGGTACGTAGCTCGCTGCCGGGCGGCCTGGGACTTCCTGTGCGGGGGAATGGATGGATGGATCGAGCGTGCCAGCAGGGCGATGGCACAGGCCGCCCGGGAACAGAGATTCGAGCTGGCCGGCCGAATCAAGCAACAACTGGAATTCGCCCGGCAGGCCAAGTCGCACTGGGCGAGGTGGGTGAGGCCGGCAGAAGAGCTGGACTGCCTTCTGGCTCTGCGGGTGCATCGGCGCAGAGCCTGGAAACTGCTCCTGCTGCGTCGAGGAGAGCTGATCGACGGTCCGGTGTGTCCGCAGCGCAACCTGGGTCCAGAGGCCATGGCGTGGACGGCCCGGCAGCTATCGCAGCCCGAAACAGCCTGCCAACCGACAGTGCGAATGGAACAAACCTGGCTGGTCTCGCGGTACCTGATCGATCCCCAGCGCGGCCGCGCAATTGTCATCAGGCTGGCTGGGAGCGGCGTTCCTCCAGACCTGGACGCGGTGCTGACCCGCGAGGCGACAAAGCTGGCGGGCCGGCGCAAAGGGTGAGGGTGGCAGCGGCCGGCGATATGCAAAAAGTGGCCGGAAATCCAGGATAAGGCTTGACTATTTGTGCTTTGCGCTGGATACTAATCAGTGAGCCGGGTTGTCCGGTGCATGTCAGGCGACCGCGGCAGGCCGCAAGCGTAAGCGAGGCTTCGGCCAGCGAAGATCGGCAGGATCAGTGAGCAATGAGGGGAGGCGGTTTGGGTTTGCACGCGCGGCGGCGGGTGCAGGCCGAGCAGTAGAGGAGCTTGCCGGATAAGGTCTTTCCCATGGAGCCCGACGGGTAACGCCTCGCAGCGGGATGAAGGTACCCGCGGGGAGACGATGGGCGGCTGTATCCCGTCCGGAGTGTTCCGGCCGATCCGGCAATTTTCGAGCCCGGGCCCGTGAGGACGGGCCAGGCTCGCGCAGCCGACCGGACGGCTGCTGCGGGAGGGTCATGCCCGCACGATCCGTCCGGTCGGCCTTTTTACATGCCGGGTAGCGTTGCGAGTATCGACCACCAGGGTCGCGTTCCGGCAAACCATCTCGTAATCAACCCGAGAGTGGTCGGTGGCGATCAGCACGCAATCATACTTCCGCAGACTGGCCGGCGTGAGCGGCTGGCTCTTCATGTAAGTTATGTTGTGCTCACGCATCGGCTTGGCCACCGGAATGTGCGGGTCGTGGTAATCCACCTTCGCCCCCCGCTGCTGGAGCAGCTCGATCAGGGTCACCGAAGGGGACTCGCGCACATCGTCCACATCTTTCTTGTAGGCCAGGCCCAACACCAGCACCCTGGAACCCTTCAGCGACTTGCCGCTTTCGTTCAGGGCTTCCATCAGGCGGGTAATAACGTACTCGGGCATGAAAGTGTTGATCTCAGCGGCCAGCTCGATGAACCGCGTCGGCCGACCGTACTGGCGGGCCTTCCATGAAAGGTACAAAGGATCGATCGGGATGCAGTGGCCGCCCAGTCCCGGTCCGGGGTAGAAAGGCTGATAACCGAAGGGCTTGGTCTTGGCCGCCTCGATCACCTCCCACACGTCGATCCCCATCCGGTCAAACAGCATCTTCAGCTCGTTGACCAAGGCGATGTTGATGCTGCGATAGACGTTCTCGACGATCTTGCAAGCCTCCGCGACTTCGCAACTGGAGACCGGGACGATTCGCTCCAGGGCCAGGCCGTACAGCGCAGCCGCCAGTCGCCCGCTGGTCGGGCTGGCCCCGCCGACCACCTTGGGAATCTGGCGGGTGGTGATGTCACTTCGCCCCGGGTCCTCGCGCTCGGGTGAGAAAGCCAGGAAGTAATCCCGGTCCAGCCGCAGGCCGGTCGCATCCAACATGGGCTTGACCACCTCGCGGGTGGTCCCGGGATAGGTGGTGGACTCCAGGATGATCAACTGGCCGCGGCGGAGCCGGGCGGCGATGTCCGCGGTGGTGTTGCGTATATAGGACATGTCCGGCTGACGCATCTTGTCCAGGGGGGTCGGCACGCAGATCAGAATGGCATCCGGCCTGGACAGCTCTTTCATATCCGCCGTCGGACTGAACTGCCGCTTGCGGATCAGGCCCTGGAAAAACGGACCGGGCAGATGCTCTATGTAAGTCTGACCGGCCTTCAGCATCCGGACCTTCTGCTGGTCGATGTCGAACCCGATCACCCGGACACCCGAGTTGCAGAACTCCCGCACCAGCGGCAAACCGACGTAACCCAGCCCAACCACGCCGACGGTGACCTCCCGGTCGGCGATCTTCTTGCGCAGCAACTGCGATGCTTTCACGCCACTCTCCAGTTCAGACCGCCCCCCGGTCGACGGAAGGTTGTAGCCGCCGCCGGACAGTTAGGCAACTGCCCTGGGAGGAAAGAGGGGTCCAGCGTTAGAGTACCCGGCGGTTGATTGCCGGCCCAACCGGCCGGCGTCAGGAACCTCAGGCCGATGAACCAGAATGAGTCCTCAGCTTGCTCGCGCGGGTCGGCATCGCCGGACGCCGCCCGGGCCGTCGGGGAAGCCACCGACAGCCGGGGCCCCCTGCTGTTTGAAATCTCGTGGGAGGTATGTTCGCAGGCCGGGGGCATCTACACCGTGCTTCGCAGCAAAGCCTGGTCGACTGTCCGGCGCTGGGGCGACTGCTACTGCCTGATCGGCCCCTACCGGGAAGCGGGGGCCAACCTGGAGTTCGAGCCGGGGCGGCCCCCGGAGCTGATCCGGCCTGTCTTCGAGCAAATCTGTGCGGCCGGGCCGCGGTTGCACTTCGGGCACTGGCTGGTGACCGGGCACCCGCAGGTTCTGCTGATCGAGACCGACTGGGTCGTGCCGCGATTGGCCGAGATCAAGTACTACCTGTGGAAGGACAACGGGATCGCCTCCCCGCCGGGCGACCTCGAATTCGATCAGATCGTAGGCTTCGGGCACATCGTAGCCGAGTTCCTGATGGCGCTTCAGACCCGACTGCCGGATCGGGCGATTCTGGCTCATTTCCACGAGTGGCAGGCGGCCGCGGCCCTTCCGATGCTCAAGCACCGGGGGGCGCGCATAGCCACGGTCTTTACCACTCACGCCACGCTGGTGGGGCGCTGCCTCTGTTCGGCCCAGACCGACATCTACGACCGGCTGGGCAGCATCGACGCGGGGGCGGTGGCGGCCGAGCACGGGATCGGGCACCGGCACGCGCTGGAGGGGGCGGCAGCGCAGTCGGCGGACGTGTTCACCACCGTCTCGGGCATCACCGCCCTGGAAGCCGAGCACTTTCTGGGACGCAAGCCGGACCTCCTGCTGCCCAACGGCCTGAACGTGGAGCGGTTTGCCGCCCCGCACGAGTTCCAGGTCATGCATCGGACCAGCAAGGAGATGATTCACGAATTCGTGATGGGGCACTTCTTCCCCAGCTACACCTTCGACCTGGACCGGACCCTCTATGTTTTCACCGCCGGACGGTACGAATACCGAAACAAGGGCCTGGATGTTTTCATCGAGGCCCTCTACGAGCTGAATCGTCGGATGAAGGCGGACGGGGCCAACTCGACCGTGGTGGCCTTCATCGTCACCCGCGCGGCATACAAGGCCATCAACGTGGAGACGTTGAACCGGCAGGCCATGTTCAACGAGCTGCGCTCCGCATGCGAGTCGGCCCAGGAGGTGATCGGGCGGCGGCTGTTCTACACCGCGGCCACCGGACGCATGCCCGATCTCAATGAGCTGCTGGACGAATCGACCGCGGTCCGGCTCCGGCGGATCATGCACGCCTGGCGGTCGAACACGCCGCCGACCATCGTGACCCATGATCTGATCGACGACGCCCACGATCCGGTGCTGTGCCACCTGCGGCACCGTCGGCTGTGGAACCTGGAAGAGGACCGGGTCAAGGTGGTGTTCCATCCGGAGTTCATGTCGGTCACCAGCCCGCTGGTGGGGATGGACTACGACCAGTTCGTCCGGGGCTGCCATGTCGGGGTGTTTCCTTCATACTATGAGCCGTGGGGTTACACGCCGATGGAATGCATCGTCCGGGGCATCCCGGCCATCACCAGCGACCTGGGCGGGTTCGGCGACTACGTGATGGAGCACTTCCCCGAGCACGACTCCAACGGGCTGCTGGTGGCGCGCCGCCGCGGAACCAGCTTTCAGGCCACCGTAGGGCAAGTAACCGAGTGGCTTTACGCTCTGACCCGCATGTCGCGGAGAGACCGTATTGCGCTACGTAACCGGGTCGAGAGCCATGCGCAGTTTTTCGACTGGAACAACCTGGGCGTGTATTACGTCCACGCTCACAAGCTGGCTCTGGAGCGGCGGTACGCGCCGCCTGCGGCCGACCTGATTCCGCTGGACCCGGAACTGGATGCCGACGCCCGGGAAACCCCGGCCATGCGTCCCACCCGCCAGCGCTCGACCCGCCCACGTCGTGGGCGCCGGGCAGCGGACGGGCCTGACAAGAGGTAATGAAGCCGGGCCTTACCGGCCAAGCGAACGTGGCCGGCGAGCAGCCTGACCAGTCGGTGACCTCACGATCGGCTATGCGATTGGAAGTGCTCCTCTTCGCGCTGGCGCTGGCGGGTGATGCGTTCGAGCGTCTGTCGCTCGACGTAGGTCAGGCTGTGGATTCCCTGCTCGGAGACTTTCTTGAGGATGCGGTCCAGTTCCGCCTCGTCGCGCTGGAGCTGGGTCTGTCGGGCCGCCCAGCCGCCGGGATTGGGGTTAAGAGACTGGCCGGCTGACAGTCCCCGGCCGGGACGACTCCGGATGCCAAGCAGCCGTCGCCACCACGGTCGCGGGTCGCCGCTGGGACCGTAGGTCTCGAAGCGGGACTCCTCGACCAGCCAGCCATGCCGGGCAGCCTGCAACCGTTGCCAGCAGGTCAGGCCGCCGAAGATGGCGATGAACAGCAACATTTTCCCGTCGCCCCGCAGCCCCAGCATAGCCAGCAGGGCACAGCCGACCAGGCCCACCTGACAGGCGACTATGCTGGCCCGTTGCAGGCCCAGCAAGGGCCAGAGCAGGGCGTGGAAGAGCTGGCCGCCGTCGAGCGGGTAGATCGGTAGCAGGTTGAAACCCAGGATAAAGAGGTTGGCCAGGTAGAAGATCCCCACATAGTGGAGCCAGGTTGGAGCGTCGAAGGGCAGAATGATCCGCCCGTGAATCGGGTTCAAGGGCAGACGGGCCTCCAAGCCGGCCAGCGCGTAGATGACGCCCGCACTGAGCAGACAGAGGATCACATTGACCAGCGGGCCGGAGGCTACAGTGACGAACTGCGGCCAGGGCCGCATCGGAGCCTGGGCGTAGGCCAGGCCGCCCAGCGGCCACATCAGGATGTTCTCCGCGTGTCCGCGGACCGCTCGGGCGCCCAAACAGTGGCCGAATTCATGGAGTAAAACGATGCCAAAAAGCAGTCCCAGGAACAGGAGCTGGGTCCTCCAGGCGCGACCGGCGTCCAACATCTCGAAGGCAACCCAGATCAGGAACAGGACATGGACACGGATATTGATGCCGAACAGCCTGCCGATCCGGAACGAGGAGCCCAGGAAGTTCATGATCATCTATCCGGCTGGTGAATGAAGCGGTCGTAGTAGAGCAGGGTAAGGACCGTCTTTCCGTCGATGATACGTCCCTGGCGGATAGCCTGCATGGCCTGCGGATGGGACATGGGAGCCAGGCGGATCAGTTCGCCGCTCTCGCGGGCAGTGGGGCCGGCAGTCAGTTCGGTGGCCAGGAAGGCATGCATCTTCTCGGTGAGGATGCCGGGGGAAGAGTAATACGTGACCAACGGCTGGAGCCGGCCCGCCCGGTAGCCGGTTTCCTCGCTCAATTCCCGAGCGGCACAAACCGCCGGGTCTTCGCCGTCTTCCAGCGTGCCGGCCGGCAACTCGAGCAGCTCTTCGCCCACCGCCGGCCGCTGATGAAAAATGAGCAGCAGCCGACCATCCTCCAGCACCGGCAGGACCACCGCGGCCCCGGGGTGGACGATAATGTCATGAGCGTGGATGGATCCGGCCAGGCCGAACTGGCGAGACTCGACCCGGAACTTGCGGCCCTCGAAGACGATTCTGGGCTGGGGCAAAGTCTGGTTCTCTCTGACCGCCTGGCCGACCCGGCCAGGCTACATGCCGGCCTAAAGCGGTCATGCCGAATTATATAACAACGAAGGTGCCTGGGGCCCCGGGGACGGCCGATCGGATGCCTCCCTCGATCGGCGGGCGGGACCAGCCCCGGTGATCAGACCGGGGCGGGCGCAAGCATCGCGGCCAGGTCCTCGGACGTTGCGGCCAGCTTGATCGGACGGGCCGGGACCCCTACCACGGTGGCCAGGGCCGGCACGTCCGCGGTCACCACGGCTCCCGCGCCAACGACCGACTCGCATCCCAGGGTGACCTTGGGAATCACCGTGGCGCCGATCCCCACGAACACCCCCGGCTCCACCTTCACCCGGCCCGCAATCCGCACCCCGGGGCAGATATGGCTGCCCTCGCCGATCATGGTCTGGTGGTCAATGATGCAGCCAGTGTTGAGGATAACTGAGTCCCCGATCTGACAATGAGCACATACGACCACTCCGGCCGCGACGACCACGTTCCGCCCCAGAGTAGCGTTCCGGGCCAGGGCCGCGGAGGGGTGGACGGCGTTGATGAGGTCGATGCCGAAGGATTCTACCTGGCGAGCCAGTCCACGCCGTACGCCGTTGTCGCCGATAGCGATTACGACCCCATCAATGTCGAGCTGTTCAGCCAGGAGCGGCAGCGAGTCGATGCCACCGAGGACCGGAACGCCGTCGACCCGCCGACCGTGCACCTGGGCGTTGTTGTCCAGGAACCCGACCACCTGGTGAGCCCCGGTCTGAAGCAGGATATCGAGGACCACCCGGCCGTGTCCGCCGGCTCCCAGAATCAGGACTCGCCGGAGGTCCGACCGGCGACGACGACGGGTCATCGTCAACTGCGCAGAGCGGGCCGGAGGCCAACTGAGGGAGTTCAGTCCGCGACGGTCAGCGCCAGGTGGTGACATCTCATGAATTTCTATCGGGTTACCAGCCCCGGCAGCCCACGCGACGCGCGGAGTTGGCCGCAAAGACCGCCCGCCGGGCCGTTAGTCGCTCCCGGCCCACAAGCCCGACCCGCCCACCAGCCGATAATCTTCTGCGAAATCATGACGCCAGGGCGCTGGAGCGCACGAACCGAGGACTGGCAGCCAACGTAATCCCCGTAGCAGGCATCAGCCCGGGGCGCATCGGTCGCGATTGACAGCGTTGAGGACTCCCAGTTACAGTTCCAGGCTCGTAAGTGCCACAGCCGCCGCAACGTCGGCACCGACCCTCTGCGCAGGATTCAGGCTGGTGAAGCACCCGGCCAGAAGCTGCGGGGAAGACCGGCGTCGCCGGCCGAGTGCCGAGGAGTCGGGCATGCAGAATCGGCGGGCGCGCGGAGCGGGCTCCACAATGAGAATCTTGCCAAGTCTCGCACTGGCCGTACTTTGTGGTTGTGCCATGCTGCCGCCCAACAGCTTCCTCGACCCGACCAAGGTCGGGCAGTTCCCCGGCGAGCCCCGCGAACGGGGCATACGGCGTATTCTGAGCCCGCGTGAGACGCCACCGGGGCTGGCCAATGCCACCGACCCTACCCCCGACGACCTGGTCCCAGTTTACGCCGACTATCGGATCATGCCGGGCGATATTGTCGCCGTCTCCATACACGACCTGATCCAAACCGGCGTTCCGTACTCGGCAACGATGGAGGTAAGCTCCTCAGGCGAGATCCGCATCCCGGAACTGGGATCGATCAAAGTGGCCGGCCTGACCGAACGGGAGGTCGAACAGGAACTGTCGGCCCGGCTTAAAGAAAGCAGCCTGCTCCCCAGGCCGGTGGTAGTGGTGAACCTACAAGGGAAACGTGGCCGGGTCTTCCATATCGTTGGTGCGGTCCGGGCGTCCGGAGCGTACCCGATCACGGACCCGGACATGAGGCTGCTGGAGGCGATCGGGATGGCCGGGGATGCAGACGCTCTGGCCAAACGGGCCTACATTATTCGTCGGGAGAGTCGGGGTGTCGGAAGCTCTGCCGAACAGCGCCGGCCGGCCGCGGTCCAAGAGGGTTGGGTAATCCCGCCGCCAGAGGAAGAGCCGCCCGGGCCGGCAACCCTGACCAGCGCGATGGCGATGCTCGGCCAGGAGGCCGGCCCGCTCTCGACGACCCAACCTCCAAGCCGGGAGGAGCTGGCGGACGTAATGACCCAGGCCCGGGGGCAAACTCAGCCCGCCACTGCGGAAACTGGCCCGGCACGCCCGTTTCAGCCGCTGATCATCTTCGATCCACAGACTGGGGCACTGCTGCCGGTGGAGGCCGAGGTCCCCAAGGCCCCCGAGCCGCCCGTGCCGAAAATCAGCGAAGAGGAGAAGCTGGAAGAGCCCTTCGACTGGGAAGCGGTGGAGGAGGTCGGCCCGCAGCAACGGGTGATCGCGATCGACATGAGTGAGCTGAAGGCCGGCAACCCTCGCTACAATGTTGTGATTCGGGACCGCGACGTGATCAGTGTGCCGGTGGATACAGGCATCTTCTATGTAATGGGCGAGGTGAACCGCCCGGGCGTATACGCTTTCGGCGGGCGGGACATCACGGTCAAGCAGGCTCTGGCGATCTGCGGCGGTTTCTCGCAGTTGGCCTGGCCGCAGCGCTGCGAGCTGATCCGCAAGGAGCCGGGCACCGACAAGCAGTTCACGCGTACGGTGAATCTGGACGCCATCTTCGCGGGCCTGGAGGATGACTTCTACCTGCGGGACGACGACATTCTGAATGTAGGCACGCACATCGTGGCTCCGTTCCTTTTTGTGATCCGGAATTCATTCCGGTTTACCTACGGATTCGGTTTTGTTTACGACCGCAACTTCGCGGACGTGGATTCCTATGGCAGCAAGCTCAACCCGGACTACGTGAAGAAACAGCGCCGGGCGCAGCGTGGTCTGCCGTTCTAGAAGGTCAGGGGTAGTCAGTGGCCGGTGGACCTGCCAGCCTGAGTTTGAAAGCCGGGCAGATGGAGTTGGATCGCCCGGCCCAGTTGCGGGCGGCACTGATCGTGGTGGCTTTCGTGGCCGCCTTTTGGGAGCTGCTGGATTTCATGCCGCCGCGCTACGGGCTTCTGGTGCACCGCTGGCTCAACGACTCGGACTGGACCCATGGCCCGCTGATCCCGCTGTTCAGCGCTTACCTGCTGTACCTCAAGTGGGAGCGGTTACGCCGTTTTCGGGTACGCTGGGCGTGGGTGGGGCTTCCGGTGCTGCTGGTGGGGCTGGCCGTGTACGTGTGGGCCCTGTCAGGGAACCTGAAATTCGGGTACGCACGGGAAGGAGCCATGATGGTCGCCCTGCTGGGCGTTATCGTTCTGCTGTGGGGGGTGACTGCCCTGCGAGTCGCTTGGCTGCCCTGGTTGTATCTGTTCTTTGCCATTCCGCTGCCTCAGGGAATGTATTTCCGGCTGACCGATCCGCTTCGCCGGCTGGCCGCGACTGTAGCCAGCACGATCCTGAGCCTGTGGCCGAACCTGCACGTGGAACGGGTCGGCTCGAATCTGGAGTATACCTACGGGGCGACGACCGGCGTCATCGGGGTGGCCGATGCGTGCAGCGGCATGCGCAGCACGGTCACGCTGTGCGCTTTGGGGGTGGCGGTGGCATTCGTGTCCGAGCGCCCACTTTGGCAGCGTCTGGTGCTGCTGGCATCCTGCATCCCGATCGCCACATTCTGCAATTTCATCCGGGTTACGGTGACCTGCTGGCTGCACGTGTTCGTCGACCCCAAATACGCCCAGGGAAACTACCACATGACTTTGGGACTGGTGATCATTCTCCTGGCCTTCGGCATGTTTCTGGGGCTGGGATGGATTCTCAACCGGCTGGTAGTCGAGGATTCGGACGATCCGGCGGTTCCAGCTTAAACCCCCTAGAGTCGCCGACCCGGCGAAATGAGTATGACCATGAATCTGACCGGCCTGCCGACCGACGATCGAGCTACCGCCGGGTGCCAAGCGGTCCAGCGCGGAGTGCTCAGTCGGTGGCTGGGGGCCAACCCGCGGTACTGGGCCTGCCTGGCGCTGCTGGTGGCCTCGGCCGCGGGTCTGAACAGCGTGGCGGGCTGGCTGGGATTGCGATTCCGCAAGGAGGCGGTCCCGCTCAAGCGGTCGCTGCGGGCCCTGGACACCCACAAGTTCGAGCCGCGATATGTGCTCGATAAACGCCGCACCGACCGGCTGGCACCGCTGTCCGACGACGAAGTGGACGCCCTGGGAACTGAAGAGTACCTTCAGGTGTACCTGACCGATACGCAGAAGCCGGAGGGGGACCCGACCCGGACGATACAGCTTTTCGTCACCTACTACACGGGTCAGCCGGACTTCGTACCGCACGTGCCGGACGAATGCTACCTGGCCGCGGGCTACGACCTGGTGGGCGAGAGCACCGCCCGGGTTCCGGTGGCCGGCATCTGGGCTCCGGGCGGTGAGATACCGGTGCGGGTCAGCGAGTTCAAAGCCCGCAAGGCCGGGGCAATTCCGGGTCAGCAACGGGACGTCACCAATGTGGTCTGGTTCTTCCACGTCAACGGAACTTATGCCACTTCTCGCAGCGGAGTGCGGGCGGTAATGGCCAGTCCGTTCCAGCGTTACTCGTACTATGCCAAGATCGAGCTGACCTTCCGCAGCGAGGACGGGGGCAATGCCGGCAAGGAGGCTTCGCTGGCGGCAGTCGGGCCGTTCCTGGAGCGCCTTATGCCGGTGCTGCTGAGCGATCACATCGACACGGACAAGTTCCCGCGGGCCGGTGGCGGGACATAAGGAGCGAGGGCAGCTCAGATGGCCAAACAGAAGCGATTGAACAAGAATCTGGTCGCCTTCCTGACGATCATGGGGATGATCATCATCCTGTCGGTCTTCACCCTGATCGTCTATCAGCAGTCGCGCCGCGACCCGGCCCTTCTGGCCAGAATGGCCGACGAGGCCAAGCTCTCCGGGGATTTGGACGAGGCCTGGCGACGCTACCTGCGGGCCTGGGATGCCAGCGAGAAGCGGGGTCAGCCGCAGCCCAAGTACATGATCGCGGCCGCCAACTGCCTGTTCCAGATGGGTGAGATCGGGAACTGGCGCGGGCTGCTGGAGAAGACCTCCTCCAAGCTGTACCAGGACCCGTCCCTGCCGGCCGCGCTGCTGGAAGGGCTGTGGC
>CAYZXK010000112.1:0-2124 GCA_964482395.1 uncultured Planctomycetales bacterium
GGCCCGCGCACCACCGCCATCGTCGGAATCCAGAGTTCCTCCTGCCGCTCACCCCCACGCAGTCCCAATGCCATGCCACATCCTCCTTGATGCCATTATTATTGCATGCGAGGCAAGGGGTTTTTCAACGGGCTGCTAGGACTGCGGCGGGTTGCTAGGCGAGTTGGTTTGCCGCGAGCCAGCGCTCGGCGTCCAAGGCGGCCATGCAGCCGGTGCCGGCGGCGGTCACCGCCTGGCGGTAGACGTGGTCGGCCACGTCTCCGGCGGCAAACACTCCTTCCACACTGGTGCAGGTGGTCCGGGGTCCGGCGAGCTTAAGGTAGCCCTTCTCGTCGGTTTCCAGGAAATCGCGGAACAACTCGGTGTTCGGGGTGTGGCCGATCGCCAGAAACAGGCCTTTGCAGGGTTGCTCCCACTGCTGGCCGGTCTTGAGGTTCTGGAGGCGAACGCCGGTGATGGTCTGGTCTCCCAGCACGTCGACAATCACACTGTCCCAGATCGGCTGCATTTTGCCTTCGGCCACCAGGCGGAAGAAGCGCTCCTGCATGGCCTTGCTGGCCCGCAACTGGTCGCGGCGGTGGACCAGATAGACCTTGCGGGCGAAGCGGGTGAGATAGCTGCCCTCCTCGATAGCCGAGTCGCCCCCACCGACCACTACCACCTCCTGGTCGCGGTACATGGGCAGGGCCCCATCGCAGACCGCACAGGCTGAGACGCCGCCGCCGCTTTGGGCCAGCCGCTGCTCGTTGGGCAGATTGAGCCAGTTGGCCCGGGCCCCGGTCGCAATGATGACCGCGTGGGCCCGAGCAACCTTATCCTGACTTCTGACAATGAACGGCCGCTGGGCGAAGTCGACCTGGGTAACGTCGTCGCGGATGAAGCGGGTGCCGAACCGCTCGGCCTGGTCCCGAAAGGCCTTCATGAGTTCCGGACCGGTTACGCCCTGAGGGAAACCGGGGTAATTCTCGACCTCGGTGGTAAACATGAGCTGACCGCCGGGAATCAGCCCGCCGGCACTGTACCCTTCGAAGCAAAGAGGCCGCAGCCCGGCACGCGCGCAATAGATGGCCGCAGTCAGACCGGCCGGCCCGGATCCGATGATCACTACCTTCTCTACGTTTTCTATCATGGCTGCTCCGCTAGCCGTTTGCCCGCCCCCATGCCGCCAAAAAGATCACCGTCTGCCACAGACCCCAGCGCCGACCCAGCAGCACCGGACCTCCGAGCCCGGCGTTCTTGCCGGCCCGATGGCGGATTCGGGCCGGAAACGCAGGTCGAGCTTGAGAAAAAACGGGGGGGCAGGCAGCGCGGGAAAAGCCTTCCCGCCCAGAAAACGCCGACGGCACCGAGCCAGTGTTTTTTCTCTCGGGTTCGATCCCCCTGTCCGACGTTCGACCGGCGCGGACCAGGCCGTTCGGTTCTCACGGTCGCCGCGGCAGTGATGAATGCAGCGGACGAAGATCGGCGCGATGCAAAGAGACTGTGGCACTTTCAATTCTCGCCGGGCTGTGGGCGTGAGGCGGCGGTGGCGGCCATGGGCGACAGGTCCGGCTCCGGAGGCAGCGGCTCGCGGCGAGTGATCTGCGCCAGGCACACCACGAAACGCTCCGCCCGGGGTGTGGACTCCCGGTAGCCGATCAGTTCCACGAGGTCCCCGACCGCAATCGCCTCGGGCGGACTGAACCGGTCATTGATATAAACCTCCGCATCGCTGGTCAGCAGGCACGAGACTTTCTCCTGCTGCCCCTGCTCCCGCTCGGACCCGAAGCCGGAGGTGCGTACGGTCAGTTCGCCGGTGCCGGGGCGTACCGATTCAACCGTCCCGGCGATCATCTCATGCCGGCTGGGGCCACTGGGCGGCCGACAGCCGACCGCGAGCAAGGCCGACGTCAGCGCGGCGAAGAGCGCCGGACGGACGACACCGGCAGAAAACCGCACCATCGTGAGCCTCCGTTTCCTTTCCGTCGCCGCCTGCGCCATCCTAAACGGCGGCGGTCATTTTGGCAGCTTCACTGGCCTGCCGGTGGCGTATCCTTTCGTGTGTAATCTCGTTGCCGAGGCGTAGGAAGGGCGTATCCTCTGGCCCATATTGAATTAACAGACAAGGAGGACACGCCCATGAGG
>CAYZXK010000113.1:0-2878 GCA_964482395.1 uncultured Planctomycetales bacterium
TCCGCTACGAGCGGCGCGCCGACATCCACGAGGGCTTCCTGAGCCTCGGCTGCGCGTTGATCTGCTGGAAACGACTCATACATGGGTTTTGTTAGGCGCTCTTAGTAACATGCGCCTGTTTCCTAAACGCACGGCCCGACAGAAAGAAATCCGCCGGTCCAAGGCCGAACGGGGGCTGGTGTGGTACCAGCGGCTGGGCGAGCGGTTGCGGCTGGGGGCGGCCGTATTCCTAATCGTCAGCGCGGCAATCACGGCATTGATCGTCAACCTGGGGCAGGACGTGCTCGGACTGCGGGTCGGCCAAGAGATACCGCGCGATATCACCTCGCGGCTGACCTTCCGGGTGGTGGACCAGGCCGCGACCGATCGGCAACGAGCCCTGGCCCGCGACAATGCCTCGGATTACTACCGGCTGGATACGTCCCTGCTTCAGGACCTGCGAAATCGGCTCAGCAGCACGCTGCGGATCGCCCGGGAGCAGACCGACCCCGACAAAGTCCGCGAGAAAGCGGCAGAAATCAAGGTGGTTCTGGACCCGGAGGGGTTGCAGGAAGTCATGCGGCTGGCAGGGCTGCCGGACGCAACCGAATTCCGGGAGCTGGTCGAGCTGGTGACCGCCCGGCTGAGGTCTCAGCCCCTGGTCGAAGCCAGCGAGCTGGCCCATCACCGGACCGGGGTTAACGCGGTGCTGGTGGATCCGGAGCGGGGCTGGGAGTGGGCGGTCCCCAGCAATGAGCTGCTGTTCGCCAACAACCCGGACCTGGTCGGCAAGATCGAGCAGGCGGTTGAGGAGGCGGTGGCCGGACCGGAGGTGCCGACCGGGCTGCGGCAAAGCTTCAAGGCTTCCCTGATGCAAATGCTGCGGGCGGAAACTCCGGACACTTTCAAGCCGCTTTACCGGTACGATACCGCGCGTTCGATCGAAGCTGCCCGGCAGGCCGAACGCAGCGTCCCCACCCAATACAACGTGTTCGCGGCTGGCACGCGCCTGGCCCGGGCCGGTCCGCTGACCGAAGCTGAGCTGAGCCTGCTCGAGGAAGAACACCGCCAATTCCTTGCTCCGGACCTGGCGGCCCAGGATCAGGAAACGCTGGCCTTGCTCCGGGACGCCCCCCAGCGGGCCTTCTATGCCCGTCTGGCCCGGGGGCTGGCGGTCTTTCTGGTAGTGGTCGGGCTGGGTAGCTGCATGATGCTGGTTTACGGGGAGGCGCCGGGTGGCTGGCGCCGGCGGCTGGCCGTCGGGCTGGCTCTGCTCGGCATCCTGCTGCTGTGCCGGCTGGCCTACCTGACAACGCCATTCCCGCATCTATCGGTGGGAGCCCACAGTCTGGCTATCACACTGCTGGCGATAACCGCTCGCCGGGGGCCGGCTTATGCCGCCAGCGGACTGCTCGCTCTCATGGTCACCATGGCAACCCGCGGCGGGCTGGGGTTTCTGGTCGTGCTGGTGGCCGTCACCGTGGTGATTTTCCTGGGGCTGGGCCAGGTGCGTCACCGGGGCCGGATCATTGCCGCCTTAACGCTGGCGGCCCTGACTGCTCTGGTGGTGGCCCAGTTGGCCGGACTGGTCGAGGGCCAGCGATTCTGGTTCGTCTTCCGCAACCAGGCGATCTGGGCGGCCCTTTCGACTCTGGCCGCCGCTTTCCTGGCGGAGGGCATCCTGCCCGGGCTGGAGCGGCTGTTCGGCGTGACCACCAACATGACCCTACTGGAGTGGTGTGATCCGAACAAGCCGCTTCTGCGGCTGATGGCCGCTGAGTGCCCGGGGACCTACAACCATAGTTTGCTGGTCGGGACTCTGGCGGATGCGGCCGCCGAGGCGATCGGGGCCAACGGCCTGCTGGCCCGCACCGGAGCGTACTACCACGACATCGGAAAGATCAACAAGCCTCACTACTTCGTCGAGAACCAGGGGTTGGGAGCGGATAATCGCCACCGACGGCTGTCGCCTGCCATGAGCCATCTGATCATCATCGGGCATGTCAAGGACGGGATCGAAATGGCCCGGGAGTACGGGTTGCCGGCCGCACTGCATCCCTTCATCCCCGAGCACCACGGGACCAACGTCGTGGAGTACTTCTACCATGCCGCGACGCGGGCCCGCCGACCGGGCGATCCGGAGATATCGGATCAGCAGTTCCGCTACCCCGGCCCCAAGCCTCAGTCACGGGAGACCGCGATCGTCATGCTTTGCGACGGGGTGGAGGGTGCCGTGCGGGCCATGTCCGAACCGACTCCCAATCGCATTGAGGATACGGTCGAGAAGATCATTCAAAAACGCCTCACCGACGGCCAGCTCGACGAGTGCGATATGACCTTCCGCGAGCTCAAGATCATCCGTGAGACGCTGGTGAAGAGCCTCAGCAGCATTTACCACGCCCGGATCACTTATCCGGCGTCCGAGACGCAGCCGGAGTCGCGCCACGCGTCCTGACCCGCCCGCATGAAAGCACGCGCCAAGCACTGCCGGTCAGCGCGGAAACCGGCGTTTTCTGCTGGCCGGCCAAAACCGCTTCAGGTCGCCATAGCCTGGAGGCTGCGACGATCGTGGACAGCGGAGCCCTTGCTTCGCCGGGTGGCACGGCAGGCGGCTGCCGCGGTGGGGTTCCGGACCGGCTACCTCTCGGTCGCGGTAGTTGGCGTGGCGGCCATGCGGACCCTGCATCGGCGCTACCTGAACATCGACGCTCCAACTGACGTACTGGCTTTCGACTTGGGCTGCGACAGCTCGCGAGGGTGGTTGGAAGGCGAAATCGTGCTCTGCGCAGACGTGGCTAGCCGCCAGGCCGCCCGCCGTGGTGGGGGACTTGTGGTCGCCCGGGCCGAGCTGGCCCTCTACCTGGTGCATGGCATCCTGCATCTGGCCGGTATGGAAGAT
>CAYZXK010000114.1:0-1872 GCA_964482395.1 uncultured Planctomycetales bacterium
ACGACCAACTGGTAGCCTTCCTGAGATCCCACCAGGCCGAGGTGTCGACCGGGCGGTATCTGGTCCGGCCGCCGGATGCAATCCTCATCCATTCCCCCGACGCGCCGGAGATCGACGGTGCCTGCCAGACCCTGCGACCGGACGGCAAGATCGTCCTGCGACTGCTGGGCGAGGTCGACGTAGCCGGACTGACTACCGAGGAGATCGCCGCCAAGCTGAAGGCCCAACTGGCCCGCTACTACGTCGACCCCGAAGTGGTGGTCGAAGTGGCGGCCTACCGTAGTCAGTACTACTACGTCTTCGGCGAGGTGACCAACCCGGGGCCGGTACCCTACACCGGACGCGACACGCTGTTGCGGGCTTTGGCGCAGGCCCAGCCGACCTACCTGGCCTGGCGGGCAAGGATCACGGTGGTTCGTCCGTCGGCGGAGAAAGACCAACGAAAAATCATGCTGGTCGACCTGGATCGGATCATCGAGACCGGCGATCTGACCCAGGACGTTCTGCTCCAGGAGGGCGACGTGATCCAGGTCCCGCCTACGCCGCTGGCCTGGATCGGCCACCGATTCCGCGAGCTGCTTTACCCGGTCGGTCCATTGATGAACGCCTACACGACTCCGGCCCAGCCCATCATGGCGACCCACGAGTACGAGGACATACTGAGCGATGACTGGCCGGAGAACGGACGTCGTCGGCGCTGGCGTTGAGCGGCGCCGCGACCGCTACTGCGAGTATGGCTAACCAGCAAGGTCAGGCACTCGACGATCTGCGAAACACGGTCGGCGAAGCCCTGCGCATCCTGCGGCACCGCTGGCGCCGGGCGCTGGTCGGGCTGACGCTGGTCGGCTCGGCCGCCTTCTGGTACAGCCAGTACCTCCCACGCCAGTATCAGGCCAGCACCCTCTTCGAGCGCCGGGACGACGTGGTCCTCCAGAACCTGGTGCAGAGCAATTCGCCCTACGGTTTCGGCCACCTCAAGAGCACCATGACCCTGGACATGATCGGGTCGCGGGCCCTGGCCCGGTCTGCGGTCCGGGCCGGTCTGGTGCCGGAAGGCACTTTCTCATCCGAGGGCCCGTTGACCGAGCATGAGCGGGCGATACTGGACGAGGTTCTGGATCGGTACGACCTGCGGGCGTCGGTCAACCTGCCGCAAAGCTCGCCCAGCCTGGACACCATCCTGCTTCAATGCAACGCCAACGACCCGGCGGTGGCCCGACGGTTCGTGGCCGCTCTGCGAGACAACTACATCGCCGTGACCCGAGAGCGCATTCGCGAAATCCTAAATAGCGCACACGAGTTCTTCCGGTCCGAGGTGGCCCGGCGACGGCTCGAAGCCCGGCAGGCCGAAAAGCAGCTTTTCGCGGACTTCGAAGAATTCCCCGGACTGGATCCCACCGACCTTCTGGGGGTGGGCAACCGGCTGGAAGCGCTGCGCGCCGAGCGGAGCAGCATTCAACAGCGCCAGGCCGAACTGGAGGCCCAGATCGCGGCCCGCGAGGAGTTCCTGGCCGCTTCGCCGCCAACTGGAACAAACGCCGGGGGGCCGACCGCCCCGCCGCCCTTACCCCATCTGGTGGATCCGGTCCTGGAAAGCGGGATGGCCACTCTCCGGACCCAATTGGTCGAGTTGCTCACCGGCCGACGAATGACCACCGAACACCCGGAGGTCAAGAAGCTGATCAGCCGGCTCCAGAGTCTGGAGGACCTGCGCCAAATGCTGGCCCAGGCCACGCCGGAGTCGGAACCGGTCGTGCCGAATGCACCCAACCATGCGACCGTCGAGTGGGAGGTGCAGCAGGTGCGGGTTCAGCTCGAGCTGGACTCGCTCCGACGCCAGTTAGCGGCCATTAACCGACGATGGCAGGAAGT
>CAYZXK010000115.1:0-12480 GCA_964482395.1 uncultured Planctomycetales bacterium
GTCACATCGCACAGCCCCGCCGGGGCCACCCGCTGCCATAACTTCCGATAGTCCTCCGGCAAGGCGGCGTAAAGCTCCTCGTCAAGCGGCACGTTTTGCCCGCAGAACGCCAAGTCCAGCCCGGTCCAGTGACTGGTGCCCTTAACGACTCCTTCTGCCCAGACCTGGCCGCCGCCGTGTCGCCCGGTCAGGCCATCCAGCCAGACCCACCCGTCGCCGAGCCGCACACTGCCGTGGATGTCATCGAAGTCGTACGGGAAGCAGCGATAACGGCAGTGTGCACCCAGAAGCTGGATCTGGGCCTGGAAACGCTCCGCCGCGCTTCCCGCTTCATCCGCCCCGGCCCGGCCCGGGAGAATCCGCAGCCGCAGGTTGGCTCGGCCCCGCGGCTGGTAATCTCGGAACACCGCCGCCAATGCCCCGGGCAGGTGCCCGGAACCTACAAAAGCCGGGTAACTTTGCTCGGTCGGCAACTCCAATCCGTCAACTGAGAGGTCCGCATCCAGCACATCCTCCATGCCCGGACCGATCGCTCCCCGATCATCCGGCCGGCGACTGTGCCCTGCGATCCATTCTCGGATGAACGGCTCGGCCCGGACGCGAAGGCTGAAGCTGGCCGGCGACCCACGGAGCCTTGCATGGCCGGCCAGGCTGACCTGCCCGCCGGCGGCATCGTCCCGGCTGTAGCGTATTGCGGCGTCCAGGTCCGCGAGCAGAAGGTAGTGCTTCTCCCAGCGCTCAGTTCTAGTCGTCGCCCATCCTGCGGACTGCTCTTCCACCGGCAGGACGCAGCGTCCGTCCGTCACGTGGAGTTCAGCCAATCGGACGCCGGACCACAGCGCGGCCAGCCCCGGCTGGACACCGATGGACGGATCGGTCAACGGCCGCTCGCCCGGGCCGGAGCGCCAGACCGGTTTTGCGCTGAGCACCATGCGACCCAGACGCACCCGACCGACCAAAGCCAGCTCGGAAAAGAGCCGAGCTGCCTGCTTCGAAACGATCCGGGTCAGCGTCCGGAGATCAACCCAATCCAGCGTGACTTCCAGCTCCCCGCTGTCCGGCTTCCACTGAGCGGTCAGCAGCGGCTGGTCGGCCGCCGGCCGCCGATCGATGCGCAACCGATAATCTGACTGGGTTGGCCGGCCTTGCCCGCGCCACAGCAGCCGGCTCAGCAACACCGGCCGGTCACGCTCGATGACCATGACTTGCAGGTCGCCGCTGGCCACTGTCAGGCTCGGCCAATTGGGCCCGCCGGCCAGGAGTGGTTCCAGGAGCTGCGGCAGGAAGTCTGGCCCGCCGGACGACTCAGCGGTGGGTTGGTCGGCGCGGTCGAAGACCGCGTTCGCGCTCAGGTGATGGATCTCGATTGCCCGCGGCCGCAGCCAGCCGGTCAGGAGCCCCAGCCAGCCACAGTCCACCCTGGCCGACGCGATGTGCAGCAGCGGCTGGGGTGGGTAGCCGACCAGAGGTCGACCGGGCGGCGGAAAGACGATCAGGTCGGTCAGCTCCAGTCCCCGCCCGGGCAGAAGTGCGATTTGTCCCAATTCGATTTGACCCGGGTAGAAGGTTCGCAAGGCGGCCAGTACCCGGGCACGCAGTCTGGCCGGGCTGGCCAGCGTGCGATAGGTTGCCGCCGACACCAGGCTGCTGGCAAGCAGCAACCAGACCGTCCAGCGGAGGACCGCCTTTTTCCGCTTCGGCATGCGGCCATTCTGGCGAAGGCCGGCGGTTTCGGAAAGTTGCCGGCCCGGAGGTGGGAATTATTGGGGCTGGGGCGGTCCGGCCTTGGGCAAGAGCACGTGGACGGTGGTGCCTTCGCCGGGCTGACTTTCGAGCCATATCCGGCCCCCGTGCGACTCGATGATCCGATAGGCGCGCGGCAAGCCCAGGCCCCGACGACGACCGGCCAGACGCTGCGAGAAGAACGGATCGAAAGCCCGTTGAAAGACACTGGGAGCCATCCCGCAGCCGTTGTCCTCCACAATCACTTCCAGCAGGTCGGGCTGGATCGTGGTTTGCCAGCCGAGCACCACGGTCCCCTCGTTGGTCGCGATCGCGTCCACTGCGTTGCTGACCAGCTCGCTCAGCACGCTTTTCAGCTGCTGGCGATCAGCCAGGACCGCAGGCGAGGCGAAATTCGGCCGCTCCTCGGTGGAACGGAAGTTCTCCAGGCGCAGGCGGGTGGCCGGCAGGCCGGTCCTGGCCAGCCACTCGGCCCGCACCTCGGCCAGCAGCTCGGCCAGGTCCACCGGGGCGAGCTGAGGCGGCCGCGGACGGGCGAAGTCCAGCAACTCGCTGACGATCCCGCTGCATTCGTCCGCCTTGGCCGCGATCGTTTGCAAAACCCGCTGGGTCTCCAAGTCCTCCACCGTCGAGATCAAGCGCTGGGCCCAACCCTTGATGACCGTCAACGGGTTGTTGAGTTCATGAGCGGCACCTGCGGCCATCTCGGCGATCATTGACAGGGTTCGCGAACGGAGCAGCTCCGCCTGCATCTGCTGAAGCCGGCGATTGCTTTCCGCCAGATCCTCGGAGAGGCGGTGGGTGGCCGCCTGGGCATTGGCCCGCCCCAGCGCCAGCCCCAGACTAGTCAGAAACGAACGCAGTTCCTCAGCCTCGTCGGCCAGACGTTGCCGCTCGTCGGAATCCGACAGATACACGATTCCACCGGCAACCGCCCCCTGGTGCAGTATCGGGAGCAGCCAGGCGGTGCTGGCTTCGGTTGCTCCGATCGTGGTGCCCAGCAGGCCGCGCACTGCCGGCGGCGGCTGAGTCACGATCGAATCCAGGCTCTTGACCACCTGGGCCAGCCAGGTTGCAAGGTCCGGCGGGACGGCCCGGGTGAACTGCCGCTCCTGGTCGGCCGTCCGGTCGATCCAGCACAGGTCCACGGCAGAGGCGTTGTCCCGCACACCGAAAGCGGCTAACGGGAGACGTTGCAGAGCTGCGGCGGCGGCTTTGGCCGCGGCTCTCACCACCGCCGGCGGGTCCGCCCAGTCCGATAAGTGCAGTTCGAAATGGCTGATCGCCTTGAAATAGCGGTCAGCCGCCGCCAGCCGCCGATTGCTGGCTTCCAATTCAGCGTTCACCCGACTGAGTTCGGCATTCGCCCGGCGCAGGGCGTCCAAATAAACTCCCTGCGGGGTCTCGTGGTCCAACCCCAGCAGGGTGACGTGCTCGGCCACCTCGCCCGCCAGCGGTTCGATGGCTGCGGCCAAGGCCGTCGGGCCGAAGCCCAGCCGCTCTCCAAGCCTGGCCGAGGTCTCGTAAAAGACGTGATTGCCCGAGTAGCCGATCCGCTGCTCACGGGCGATGGTGTCCGCCAGTTGCACCAGGCTGATCAGAGACGGATTGGCAACCGAGGCCGGCAAGGCGTCCGCCGCCAGGTGATGGAGCCAGATCGTTTCCCGCAACTCGCGGGGTAGTCGCCAACGCTCAGCCAGACGTCTCCCGGCCACGGTATGATCGGCACCGAGAATGGCCCGCTCACTGTCGGCAATGTCACCCCGGGCGTGGTTGGCTTCCAGCGCCACCCGGTCGTAAGCCTTGGGGAAGATTGCGTCCAACGCCACCTTCCCCAGGTCGTGGAGCAGGCCCGCCACAAAGGCCTCCTCCGGCTGGGACACCAGTTCCGGGCGGGCACGGGCCAGCCGGCGTGCGGCACACGCGACCGCCAGAGCGTGCTTCCAGAACTCCACCCGGTCGAAGGCTCGGCCCGCCCCGCCGGAGCGCTTCCCGAAACAATCGAAAATCCCGGCCGCCAGGGCGATGCTGCGTATGGTCGCCAGCCCCAGCAGCGGAATCCCCCGCTCCAGGGTGGTGACCGGCTCGCGCACGCCGTAAGCCGCCGACCGCGCCACCGAGAGAATCTTGGCCGCCAGAGACTGATCGCTGCCGACCAGCCTAACAACATCGCTGGCCGCGCTCCGATCGTCACCCGTGACCTGCAAAACCCGGACCACCACCGCCGGCAACGTCGGCAGACTGTCCAGGTAGGAAAGGACCAGCTCCGGCGAGGTTGCGCTGTGCGCAGTCAAGGCCCGCGACCACCTATGCCCGCTTGTCGACCAGCTCGACAATTCGGTTGACTAGATGCTCGATGTCAAAAGGCTTCTGAATGAAATCGTCCGCCCCGTCGGCGAACAGCCGATCCACCTGCTCCCGATCAATCACCCCGGAGACAATGATGATTCTGACATCCTTCAGCCCTTCGTCACTCCGGATGCTCCGGCAAACCGCGTTCCCGTTGATGTCCGGCAGCATGTAGTCCAGCAGGATCACATCGGGATGAAACTCGCGGGTTCTCAGACCCGCGTCGAAACCGGTGGTCGCGGTTATCACCTCGAACCGGCCGTCGCGTTCTAGCACATCCGTCAGCATCTCGACGATGGCCGGATCATCGTCGACCACCAGCACGCGAATCTTCCCACCCTCCAGCTCATCCAGCGGGATTGGTATATTGTTCTCTTTGAGGAACTTAATTAAGGCATCGCGGGTGATCCGTCGAAACTTCGACCCCGGTACGCGGTAGCCGCCCAATCGTCCGCTGTCGAAGCACCGGATGATCGTCTGCTGGCTGAGGTTGCAGATCTGGGCCACCTCGCCGGTGGTAAATACCGTTTTCACCTTCCCATCCCGTTCGCGTTTGGCCATGGCTAAGAACTCGCCCCGACGAATGTGTCCATCATACAGCCAAACCGCCCGCAGCCGGTCACGCCCGGCATTCGCTATAGCTGGGCGATTTGGCTTTGCCGATCTGCCAAGTTTGCCTCCGCAGGTGATGTACTTTACCCATATTTCCTATGCTGCCAAATATAGCACATCTTGGAACTTTCGACAAACTCAGGTCGCATGAATTACCCCATTTTTATCAGCCTCGGGACCCTTCCTGCGGCTGGTTGCTGAAAGGTAAACCAGGAGCATCGCCACGTCGGTGGGATGTATCCCGCTAACCCGAGAGGCCTGTCCGACACTGCGTGGCTGGACGGCTGACCATCGTTCGACTGCCTCACGCCGAAGATGTGGGATCCGTCCGTAATCGATCCCGGCCGGAATGAGCTGATCCTCGCACTGCCGGAATCGTTCGATCATCCGCTGCTGTCGCTTGATGTAACCGTCGTATTTAACGGCAATTAAGGCACGGCCCCACACGTCGGGCATGGCCGCGTAGGGCTTTAATTCGCGGAATTCGGATGCAAACCGGCTGCCGTCTTCCTCGGGCCGGCAAAGCAGCTCCCATACCGAGTGGCCGCCGCAGGTCAACCGCCGGAAGAGAGCCACCAGTTCTTCCAGGTGGCGCTCGGTGCGCAAGAACTGCGCCCAGCGTCGGTCGTCGACCAGGCCGACCTCGCGGCCCAGTGGCGTCAGCCGGCTGTCGGCATTATCGTAGCGCAGATGCATCCGATGCTCGGCCCGGGAGGTGAACATGCGATACGGCTCAGTCACGCCCCGGGTCACCAGGTCGTCGATCAGGACGCCGATGTAACCCTGGTCCCGGCCTATGGTTATGGTGGGTTTTCCGGCTGCCAGCCGGGCAGCATTGATGCCGGCGACGATACCCTGACCACCAGCTTCCTCGTACCCGCTGGTGCCGTTGATCTGCCCGGCCAAAAACAGGCCGTGGATCTGCTTGGTCATCAAGGTGGCGTCGATCTGCTCGGGCGGCACGAAGTCATACTCGATGGCGTAGCCCCACTGGACGATCCGGGCGTGTTCCAGACCCTCGACCATCCGGACCATTTTCTTTTGCACGTCTATGGGCAATGAGGTGCTCAGGCCATTTATGTAAATCTGGTCGCTCTCGCGTCCCTCCGGTTCGAGGAAAATCTGATGTCGCTGCTTCTCCGGGAACCGCACTACCTTCGTTTCGATGCTGGGGCAGTACCGTGGGCCGGTGGCGCTGATCTGTCCGGTGTACAGCGGAGCGCGGTCGAGGTTGGCGCGGATGAGTTCGTGAAGCTGCGGGTTGGTTGCGGTGATCCAGCAGCAGACCTGGGGCTGGTCAAGCCTTTGGGTCATGAATGAGAACGGTGCCGGTTGCGGGTCGCCCGGCTGCTCGGTCAGGCGGGTGAAATCCACGCTGTCACGAGCCAGGCGGGGGGAGGTGCCGGTCTTGAGCCGGTCGAGGCGAAGGCCCAGAGCGCGAAGCGAGTCGCTCAGCCGGGTTGCCGCGGCCTCGCCGATTCGCCCACCTGGGCACTTTTGCTGGCCGATGTGGATGAGTCCGGCCAGGAATGTTCCGGGGGCGACGACGACTGCGGCGGCTCGCAAGGTTCGGCCGTCACCGAGTTTCAGGCCGACTATTTGGGCCCGCGTCGGGGCGGATTTGCGGGGTTCGGTCAGCAGGTGCTCGACTTCGCCCTCGATGATCGTCAGGTTGGGGCAGTTTTCCAGGTAGCCGCGCAGAATGCGGCTGTAAAGCTCGCGGTCGGCCTGAGCGCGTGGGGCCCAGACTGCCGGCCCTTTGCTCCGGTTGAGCATGCGGAACTGGATGCCAGCCTGGTCGGTGACCAGTCCCATCAATCCGCCCAGCGCGTCGATCTCGCGTACTATCTGGCCCTTGCCGATGCCGCCGACGGCGGGATTGCAGGACATTCGGCCGATGGCTTGTCGCTGGTGAGTGATCAGGCCGGTGCGGGCGCCGAGTTTGGCGGCCGCCCAGGCCGCTTCCGCCCCGGCATGTCCGCCGCCAATGACCAGTACGTCGAAGCCGCTTGCCGCCGCCATGCACGACATTCTAGCGAGCCGCGTGGCCCGGGGGTCTTCCAGGCTGACGACACGGCTGCCGGTTCACGGTACCATTCTCGCGAGCAGCCCGATCAGGCGCGGGCAAATGCAGAACGGAAGGCATGGCGACCACGCTATCCCCCAAACCGGACCATCGACCTGAGCGGGGGTTCGAACCAGCGGTTGGAAAGCACACCTTCACCGACGCCGTCGTGCGGGTGTTCCTGGAGTCGAACCTCTCGGTCATCCTGATTTTGCTGGCGACCCTGCTCGGTGTGGCGGCCCTGATCGTCACGCCTCGCGAGGAAGACCCCCAGATCATCGTTCCGCTGGCGGATGTATACGTCAGTTTTCCCGGCCACTCGGCCGCGGAAGTCGAACAGCTCGTTTCCACGCCGCTGGAGAAGCTGCTGTATCAGATCGACGGCGTCGAGTACGTGTACTCGATGTCCCGCGAGGGACAGGCCATCATCACTGTCCGTTATTACGTGGGCGAGGATCGCGAGCGGAGTCTGGTCAAGCTCTACAAACGCATCGACGAGCATGTGGACCTGGTGCCGCCCGGCGTCACCGGGTGGGTGGTCAAGCCGGTCGAGATCGACGACGTGCCGATCGTCACCCTGACGCTGACCGGGCCGACTGCGGACCAGTATCGGCTGCGTCGGGTGGCCGAGGAGCTGGTCGAGCGGTTGGCCGCGGTCAAGAACGTGTCGCGGGCCTATGTGGTCGGGGGCCAGCCGCGGACGGTCTATGTCTATCTCGACCCGGATCGGATGCAGGCTTATAGCGTCTCGCCGCTGGAGATTCAGCGGGCGGTGGCCGGCGCCAACCTGACGCGGACGGCTGGCGAGCTGGCCCGTCAAGATCGGGTCTACCGGGTCGAAGCCGGGCTGGCCCTGGCGCATCCCGACGAGCTGAAGGAGCTGGTGGTCGGAGTATTTGGCGGTCGGCCGGTGTTCCTCAAGGACGTGGCCGAGGTGCGGGACGGGCCGGCCGAACCGACCAGCTATGTCCGGCACGGCTGGGGGCCGGCCCGCGGATTCATGCATGAGCTCCACTTCCCCGGGGCCCTGGTCGCGGGCCCGCGCCGAGGCACACCGGCGCCCGAGCAGCAAGCGGACGTGTCACAGCCGGCGGTCACCATTGCCCTGGCCAAGAAGAAAGGCACCAACGCGGTCTGGGTGGCCAGGGATTTGCTGGCGGCCGCGGAGCGCCTCAAACGCGATGTGGTCCCCGACGATATGGACCTGGTAATCACCCGCAATTACGGGCTGACGGCCAATGAGAAAGTAAATGAGCTGGTGGAGGCGTTGGCGGTCGCGATCTTCATCGTCATCGCTCTGCTGACGCTCGGTCTGGGCTGGCGGGAAGCCCTGATCGTGGCCGTCGCGGTCCCGGTGGTTTTCGGGTTGACTTTGGCGGTAAACCTGCTGCTGGGCTACACGATCAACCGGGTCACCCTTTTCGCGCTGATCCTCTCGCTGGGACTGCTGGTCGATGACCCGATCGTAGACGTGGAAAACATCACCCGGCATTTCGCGCTTCGCCGCCGGGCCACTCGAAAGCTGGTGCTGGAGGCCGTGGCGGAGATTCGCCCGCCGCTGATCACCGCCACCCTGGCCGTGATCGTCTCCTTTCTGCCGATGTTCTTCATCACTGGCATGATGGGCCCGTACATGCGGCCGATGGCCCTGAATGTGCCGGTGACCATGGCCATGTCCATGCTGGTGGCGCTCACGATTACGCCTTGGCTTTCGTACCACGTGCTCAAGGGGCGCTACCGGGGCGAAAGCGGCCGGCCGCCGGGCGATGAAGTCGCGCAGCCGGCCATCCATGAAGCCGAGTACGCCGAGGACCTGGAGGAACTGCGACGGGGCCGGTTGTATCGGGCATTCTATCCGTTGATGGCCCCGCTGTTGCACTCCCGCAGGGCGGCCTGGGGCTTCTTGGCCGGGATGGTTCTGCTGCTGGTCGGGACGGCCGGGCTGGCCGCGGTGCGGGCCGTCCCGCTCAAGATGCTCCCCTTCGATAACAAGAACGAGCTGCTGCTGGTGCTGGACTTCGACGAGGGAACCACCTTGGAGCGTGCCGATTCGGTGGTCCGCGAGTTCGAACGCTTCCTGGCCGCGGTTCCCGAAGTGACCGACTTCACTGCTTACGTCGGCCTGGCCTCTCCCATGGATTTCAACGGCCTGGTACGCCATTACTACTTGCGTCGCGGCGAGAATGTCGCCGAGTTGCGGGTAAACCTGGTCGGCAAGAAGCACCGGCGGCAACAGAGTCACGCCGTCGGGCTGCGACTGCGTGACGAGCTGACCGCGATCGCGGCCCGCGGAGGGGCAACCCTTAAGCTCGTGGAGGTTCCGCCCGGGCCGCCGGTGATCGCGACGCTGGTGGCCGAAGTCCGCGGCCGCCCGGATCAGACCTACGAGGAACTGATCGCCGCGGCCAAGACTGTCCGGGCCCGGATGGCGATCGAACCGGGTGTGGTGGACATCGACGATTCGGTCGAAGCCGACTGGCACAAGCTGCTATTCGTGACCGACAAGGAGAAGGCCGCTCTCCACGGCATATCCGTGGCGGACGTGGCCCAGACCATCGAGACGGCTTTGCGGGGGACTTCGCCGGGCGCGGTCCAGCTCGCGGGCGAACGGAACCCGCTGCGCATCGAGCTGCGACTGCCACGTAGCCTGCGTTCCAGCCCGGCCGACCTGGCACGTCTGTGCGTCAAGGGGCGCGACGGGACGCTGGTACCGCTGGCGGAACTGGGCCGCTGGGAGACCCGGCCGGTTGACAAGACCATCTACCATAAGAACTTGGAACGGGTGGTACACGTTTTCGCCGACACTGCCGGACGACCGCCCGCAGAATGCGTGGCCGACATCCTGGCCGATCGACGGAACCACGGAGCCGCCCAGCCCCGAAGCCCCGAATCCCGGGCAAGCTCGGCGCTAAGCCAGGTGGAGTCGACCGCCGTCGGCAGCGGGTGGGTGGACGATGCCAGGCCGCGGTCACTGACCTGGCGGACATTCCTCAACAGCGGCAGCGGCGTGGCCTGGTCGGTCCCGGAGGGAATTCAGGTCAAGTTCTCCGGCGAAGGCGAATTGCAGATCACACTGGACGTTTTCCGAGATCTAGGGCTGGCTTTCGCCGCCGCTCTGGTGGGCATCTACATACTGCTGGTTGCCCAAATGGGCTCGTTCGTGATTCCGATCGTAGTCATGATGGCCATCCCACTGACCGTGATCGGCATCATGCCCGGGTTCTGGCTGCTGAACCTGCTGGCCGGTGGGCAGGTCGGGCCCTACGCCGATCCGATCCTGTTCACCGCCACCGGCATGATCGGCATGATCGCGCTGGCCGGGATCGTTACCCGCGACTCGATCATCCTGGTGGACTTCATCCACATTTCACTCCGGCGCGGCCGGCCGCTCTTCGACGCGATCATGGAAAGCCGGGTGGTGCGATTGCGGCCGATTCTGCTGACTGCCGCGGCCGCCATGCTGGGTGCGGCCCCCATCACCATCGATCCGATCTTCTCGGGGCTGGCCTGGGCGCTGATCTTCGGGCTCTTCGCTTCGACCGTGTTCACGTTATTCGTCATTCCAGTCGTGTATTGGCTGCTCTACGAGCGCAAGCCGGGCCACGGCCTGCCAGTGAGGGCCGAGGGCTAGGTTGTCCCTGCCGAGCAGGACCTTCCGGCCTGATGCCACGCCAACCCCCTGACGGTCGGGGTGCTGATAAGTTGGGTTCCCGCCAAACGGCGCCCGTATCGCAGGAATAGTCCACAGCCACTATCAGAACGCGCGGCGTCGGAAAGCGTCCGGATTGCCAGCGCTGCCTGGCGTTTTACGCTCTGATCTTCATTGCCCGTTCGCCGAGGGTCATTCAGGCGTAGCTGTGGACGCTGTTGATGAAGAAGTTCACAAAGAACCAGTTGAAGGCCATCATGCCGCAGCCGGCGATCGACAACCAGGCGGTCCACAGCCCACGGTTGCGTACTACCAGGCGGACATGGATCAGGATGGCGTAAATGATCCAGGTGTTAAGGGCGAAAACTTCCTTCGGATCCCAGCCCCACGGCCGACCCCAGGAATCGTTGGCCCAGATCGCCCCCATCACGATCCCGCCCACAAACAGCATCACAAAGACCAGATTGAGTATTATCAGGTGGCTCCAGTCGATGTTGTTGAGCCATTGGGGCAGACCCGGCGAACTGGCCTCATCCCCCGGCAAAGCCCCGGCCAGAATGGGGCGGCGAGAATCCTCGTGAGGCGCGGCTCCTGGGGAGGCGGTGCCGGGAGCCTCCCTTCGCCAGCGGACCAGATAGTAGCCCACCAGGTAAACCCCGGCCACGACCGCGGCCAGGAAGATCAGGGCGTACGAGAAACTGACCAGCACGGTATGGATACGCAACTGGATATGGTCCAAGATCCCGGGAATGGCGCTGAGTTCGCCGCCGGGAAGCACGTACCCGGCGATGACCAGGGCCAAAAAGCCGGTGGCCGCCGCCCCGACCAGCAAGATGCGGGTGCGATAAAAGAGTTCGATCAGCAGGGCTGCGGCTATGCCCATCCAGGCCGAAGCGACCACGGCCTCGAACATGTTGGCCACCGGAATGCGGCCCAGGATGTACCAGCGTAGTGTCACGCCGTAGCCGTGCCAGCCCAGGCCGGCTACCAGCAGGATCAAAGTGATTACCCAGGGAACGCGCCACTGGGTGACCAAAGCCCACACGCTGACGATCAGGGCCAGGAAATACAGCAGCCACCCGCCGGTGAATTTGCCCAGGGCATAGTAGCGGACCTCGGCCTGGCGCTGCTGACGACCGGGATACGCGCCCGGATCGGCCAGGGTGGGCAGAAGCGTCGCCAGCCGAGTCAGGTAGCTCTGCGCGGCGGCCGGATCGCCGCTCAGCCAGGCGGCCCGCAGGGAGGTCCAGGCTACGCCGACCGCCAGGGCCTGCTCGGCAGTGACGTTCGGCACGGGGCGCTGGAACTCTCGGGGCAGGGCCGCCCGGGTCAGCCCCAGTTGCGACAACTGCTGGTCCGATAGATTGCCCAGGACCTGCGTGGGCGTGAACCAGGGGGCCACCGGGTCAGCCTGCGGCTGCGGTACCACCGCGATCAGCCGGTCCAGGTTCTGAGCCATGGCTAGGGCGGTTCGAAGCCGACTGGCCGCTCGGCGGGTCAGTACCCGGCTTTCCAAGTTCGCCAAGACTCCGTCGATCGCCGGGTCAGCCAGGTCTCGAAGCGTCAGGCGGCGAATGTCCAAAACTCTTTGCCGCCGGTCTTCGCTCAGATGGGCGGTCAAGCGGATCAGCAGCCCGGGCTCTTTTACCCGGACCAGTGGCGTGTCCAAGTACGCCTCGCGATTGAAGAGCCACTCCAGCAGCGAAGCCAGCGGAGTGAGGCCGGGCAGATGCTCGCTACCGGTGATGGCCGAAAACGATTCGCGAGCCAGCGAATCCAAGGTCTTGTAGCGACCGGCATCCTGAACCACGATCAGCCGGGCCTCGGTCCAGTCGACTTGACGATCCATCCAAGCGGCGCGCTGCGAGGCCGGGTAGGGGGCCTCCGTCCGGCTGCACGCCGTCAACCCTGCCAGCAGTGCCAGAGCCATAATCAGACCGGGTACCGCGCCGGCCAGGGGCTGGCCGGCCGGCCGCGTCTGGGGCCCGGCCCGCCGGAGTGATCTCCTCAGCAACACCGGCTTCACGTAGAACGCGTACAGGCAGCCAAGGGTCACCAGAAT
>CAYZXK010000116.1:0-18574 GCA_964482395.1 uncultured Planctomycetales bacterium
CCCCACCCCGGCCAGCCGACCGGACGCCGGTGCGGACAACCGCGAGTCGACCCCGCTCTTTACCCTCACCTCGGCCCTGGCCTACGCGCAGGCCCACCGTCGCGAGTATCAGACCGCCAAGGAGGATCTCTACCTGGCGGCCCTGGCCTTGACGCTCGAACGGCACCTCTGGACGCCGATCTTCGCCGCCCAGCTCAAAGAGGTGTACGGGAACTACGGGGAGGCCCAGAACTTCGACCAGGCCATGCGGACGGTGGCCGATTTGTCGGTTTCGCAGCGGCTGCCCTACGGCGGGAAATTCACCGCCCAGATGATCAGCACCCTGATCCGGGACGTGAAGAAGACCATCACCGCCCAGGAGGGCAGCGGGCTGGTGCTCGGGCTGGAAGTGCCGTTGCTGCGCGGGGCGGGACACGTGGCCCAGGAAACGCTGATCCAGTTGGAACGCGAGCTGACCTACTCGGTGCGGACTTTCGAGCGTTTTCGACGCCAGCAACTGGTGTTGGTGGCCCAGGCCTACTTCGACCTGCTCCGGTCCAAGCAGCAGCTCATCGACAGCCGGCAGAACTACGACACGCTGGTCGAGCTGGTCGAGCGGGCCCGGGCCCTCCAGGACACCGGCCAGGGCACCCTGCTGGACACGCAGCGGGCCGAACAGGCCATGCTCAACGCCGAGACCGGCCTGGAGAGCGCCCGCGAGTCTTTCCGCTCGGACACTGACGATTTCAAGCTTCTGATTGGAATGCCGGTGGATCAGCCTCTGCGATCAGAGGACCTGGAGGATATCGAGACCATCGAGCGGAAGATCGAAGCCGGCCTCTATCCGCTGCTGGCCCGGCCGCGGGGGGCCGAGGACGAGGAGCAGGCCATCGCGGTGGCGTTGCAGCGACGGCTCGACCTGCGCACCTTCGCCGATCGCATCGATGATGCCCGGCGCGGCCTGGCCGTCAGTCGCAATGCCCTGCTGCCGGACCTGAACTGGAACTCGACCCTGAGCTTCGACACCGATCCGCAGCATTACAACCTGGGGGCTTTCGACTTCGCCCGAGCCAACTGGCGGACCGAGATCGCCCTGGGGCTGCCGCTGGAACGCATGGCCGAGCGCAACGCCCTGCGCAAGTCGCTGATCGACCTCCAGCGCGCTCAGCGGGCGCATCAGGAGCAGACCGAGCGGATCCGGGCCGAGATCCGCCGGGCGATCAACCAGATCCGTTTGCAGGACCGAGTGCTGGAGATTCAGCAGCGGAACGTTCAGGTGGCCGAGGCCCGTCGCCAGTATGCCGAGCTCCAGTACGAAAAGGGTGAGATCAGCAACCGGGACAAGGTTGAAGCCGAGAACGAACTTCTGGCGGCCCGGAACCAGCTCAACCTGGCCAAGACCGCCGGCTGGGGCGCCGTGCTACAGTTCCGCCTGGCTACCGAGACGCTGCTGGTCGAAGAGGACGGCTCGCAGCAGCCCGACCCGGACTTGCCCTGATTGGCCGTACCGGCCGGCGGACTCGGTGCTGGTTTGCTCAGTGCTCGACCGGTTTACCCAAGAGCGGCGTCAGCTCGGCCAGCTTCTCGGCCAGCAGCCGGTCGTTGCTGGCCTCCATGTTCAACCGCAGCAGCGGCTCGGTGTTGGAGGCCCGCACATTGAACCACCAGTCCTCGTACTGGACCGTGACTCCGTCCAGATAGTCGATCTGGGCATCCTTGTACTTGGCGGCGATCCGCTGGAAGGTGCCCTCCTTGTCATCGTTCTCGAAGTTGCGCTCGCCGCTGCTGGCATAGATGTTCAGCGGCTCGACCAGCTCGGCCAGCGACTTTCCGCTGCGGGTGAGGGTGTTGACTACCGCGATGAAAGCCAGGATGCCCGAGTCGCAGTAGTAGAAATCCCGGAAGTAGAAGTGCCCGCTTAGCTCGCCCCCGAAGACCGCGTTGTTCTCGGCCATGGCCCGTTTCATAAACACATGGCCGACCCGCTCCCGGCGTGGCAGGCCCCCGGCGCTGGTCACCGTCTCCGGGACGATCCGGCTGGAACGCAGGTCGTACACCACGGTGCAGCCCGGCCGCTCCCGGAGATACTCGCCGGCCAACAGGGCGGTGATCAGGTCGTTGCGGACGATCTGGGCATCCCCGTCCACGAAGACACAGCGGTCGGCGTCCCCGTCGAAGCAGGCTCCGAAGTCGGCCTGATGTTCCCGGACCGCCGCCTGAAGCTGGGCCAGATTGGCCGGCACCAACGGGTTGGGCGGATGCACAAACTCCCCGTTGTGCTCGAAATTCAGCGGAATGATGTTCAGGTTGGGCACCCCGGCCAGGATGATCGGCAGCCACCTGCCGGCCATCCCGTTGGAAGCGTCCACCACTACCCGCAGCGGCCGCGGCGTCCGCAGGTAGCGATGCAGGAAATTGCGATACGGCTCCGACAAATCCATAGTGCGGATCGGGCTCAATTGGGGAACCACGTGCCGCGAGACGGCCCGCGCCAGACGCTGAATCTCCTTCAGCCCCGTCTCGATTCCGATCGGCTTGCCCTTGGCCCCGCAGATCTTGAACCCGTTGTAATTCGCCGGATTATGGCTGGCCGTGGTCTGCACGCCCCCGCAGCAGGGCATGTAGTTGGTAGCGAAATAGATCTGGGGCGTGTCGATCAGTCCGATATCAATCACCGGCGAGCCGACCGAAGCCGCCCCCTCCATGAAAGCCTGACAGAGCCGCTTGCTCGATTTGCGCATGTCCCGGCCAACAATCAGGGTGTTCATCTTGGAGTCGCTGCGGTCGTAGCCCGTGAGCGTGGTGCGCAGGAACTGGGCGGTGGCGTTCCCGATCCGCCAGGCCAGGTCCTCGTTCAGCGGCTCGGGCACCGTCGCCCGCACATCGTAGGCCTTGAACACCTGCTCGATCACGTCCACTTTTTCCATCTCCAGTACGCTGCGGGGTGGAGGTCGGACGCCGGCCGGGCCTGAGGGTGCGTAGTAGGGTGTCCGCCCCTGCTCGTCATCGTTGAAGCGGCAGCCGGGGCACTTGCGATAGTTGGCCCGCCGCCGACCAATGCAGATCGCCTCGGTGATCTTGATATGCTCCTCGCCAGGGCAAAATCGCTCGTAGTCCGCGGACTTATCCGCCACGTCTATGCTCCCGTCCAACCCATACGCGATGCTAGCAGACTGCCGCCCGCCCGGCTACCCTCGCGACCTGTGCCACCGGGCTCGGGTCGCGGCCCAAAGGGCGCAAGCCGGCCCGGGCCGCCTATCACTGGCCCTGCCCCGCCGGATCGGCCGGCTCCAACGGTGCGGCGGCCCCGGCCGAGGCGGATCGCATTGCTCGCCGCGCCCGAAGCCTGCGACGAAGCTCCAGCCCCACCAGCCCCGCGAACAGTAGTGCGAACCCTATCAGGCCGGCGTAGCTTTCGATCTTCTCCGGCGCCACCGGCAGCGTTACGCCGGTCACGACCGTCGACGTGCCGTCGGCGAAACGGATCAGAAACTCGCCCTTGCCCACCCGCGCGCTGATGACCGCCATCCGAAGCCCGAACTCCGCGCTGCCGTACCGTGGAATGCCCTCCTTGGGCGAGTCCACCCAGGCCGTGCACACCCCGGGTCGATCGGGCACCCCGACATTGACCAGATAAGTGGCCTCCCTCTTCCAGCCTGGCGGGGTCAGAAACATGTCGCCGTGGTAGTGACCGAACTGCACAAACACGATCGGCGAGTCATAGTAGTTCGTTATCGTCCAGCGGTAGCTTCCGCTGGCATCGACGCCCCCGCTGACGGTGACCTTCTTCTCGTCGGCGGCGCAAGGCACGGCCAGAGCGACCCAGCCGACCGCGGCCAACCACCCCGCCACCCGCAGCAGAGTCTTCGGGTCCGGCCTTGTGATAAACCTGAAGTACATGCCTACGCCTCAGTCGCCGGCCGTCTCCACCAGCCGCCAAACGCGGGCCTGGTCGTCCGCGTACAGCCGATCGAAGCGCGTCCGGTCGTCGAACTGCGACATGCTACCATAGCGCTGCCGCTCCGGCTCGCCGGCCAGCACGTGGGTCACCCCCGCCTGGCGCAGGATCTCATACGCGACCGCGCTCGAATTGGTCGACAAAGCCCGCTGAACCTCGCTGAAGACCCGCCGCATCCCCTCCGGATCCCGCGGGTAAAAAACCCGCACGTGCGGGTTGCCCGGATCCGCCACGCCCACGCGTCGGTCGGTCAGTTGCGGAAGCGTCACACGCCGGACCGGATCGCCCTGCACTACCGCGTCGGGCGAGGTGTGCTCCCGCAGGAAGCGAACAGCGCCGGCATCGGACCAATCGCCGGTCCGCCAAAAGAGCGTTCGGGCCGCCATCATCGGGGCCTCGTACAGACCGACCGGCAGTCCCAGCAGCAACCCGAGCGCCAGCACCGGCTTACTCCAGGGCCTGGCCCAGCGGCGTATCAACCCGCCGTCCACCAGCAGCCCGGCACATATCGCCGCCAACACCTGGGTTGGCATGACCGCGATCCGAAAACCGTAGTCGATCGGACTGTGCTGGCTTCGCACGGTCAGGAAGGCGGCCACGCCCAGGAGGCTGGCCAGGATGAGCAGTCGCAGGCCGCGGTCATGCCAGAGGCCAGACCAGCCGGCCCGGCTCAGCAGGACGACCGCCGCCCCCGGCAAACCAAACTCCACCAGCAGCAACCACGGTGCGTCCAACAGGTTAGCCAAAACTCCGGGCGGCGCCAGCCACCCCAGCAAGGCCCAGTCGAAGCGATCCCAGCGCGCTGTAAGATTCCCCGGGAACCGCGCGTCCATCTCCGCGTACCCCGCCCCTTGCGGCAGCATCAGCAGCAGGGCCAGCAGGGTCAGGCCGCCCATCGCCGCCGCCAGTTGGCGGCGAGCTGCCCGCTCACGCCACACTTCGCTTGCTGCCCAAATGGCCGCCGCCGGAAAGATGCTCATCGCCAGATACACGCTGCTGCCGAAAAGGGACGCGGCCAGCAGTGGGGCCGCCAGCAGCCAGCCCGGGGAACGCGGCGCCTGCCGCAACCAGATGATGCTCAGCAGCAGAGCCAGCGTGGCGGCGATGTGCTGGGGACACCACTGATACTGGGTCATCAAGTTGTGAATCCGCCACGGCACGGGTGTCCAGGAATCCAGAACAACCACCCCTCGCCTGCCCGCCAGCATACGAACCAAAACCGGGATGATATCCCATGCCCCCACTACGCTGACGCAGGTCGCGGCCAGCAGCGCCCCGCCCGGCCGACCCGGCCCCAGGATCGTTCCGGCCAGCAGGTATACCGTACCCACGAAAACCATTGCCAGCACCGCGCTGCTGAAGCCGAAGGCCAGGCCGATTGAGACCCGATCGCCGGTCAGTTTCCGCAGGGCCGCCGGCAGCAAGTGGTGATAGTGGTAGTAGTAATAAGGCGTAGCACTTTCGTCCGCATAAAAGATGCTATGGAGCGGGAGCGGGTATCGCTCCAGCGACCATAGTATTGCGTGGTGTTTGATGTAGTCGTGGGCCGGACGCGGGTTCAGTCGCCCGCCGGCCTCCGGCAGCCAGTAAGACCCGAAGGTGCAGATACCGACGTAGATGACCAATCCGGCCAGCCCGGCCCGGTATCTGATCGGCCTCTTGGGGCCCACCGCGCAAGCCACCGGATTCCTGCACGCCACAGCCCACAGCAGCAGGTTCAGCCCGCTAGACAGCACCCAGACTGCCAGCCGCTCATTCGACCACCTCCACAGCCAATCCAGGGGAATGGGCATCAGCACCATAGCGGCCGCGACCGCCACGCAGCCGGCGCCCGGAAGCTCGCTTATCGGTCGCCAGAGGCGTATCACGGCCCGCCCCGGCAGCCACAGCAGCAGGACGGCGGCAGCGGGAAACGAGATCCAAGCGACCGGGCTCCAGCAACCCAGAGCCGCAGCCAACAACAGCCCCAAGTGGCCGACCGCCGAAACGGTCGGGTCGCGGCCGAAAACTTTCATAAATGCCGTCACTTGCACGCTCTGTCGCGGACCCAGGCCGGCAGTTTAACCCGGCTGTACCCGGCTTCCAGCACGTGCATCCCCTCACCAGCCGGCAGCCGCTTGGGGCCCGTCAAGTCCGCGCTACCGCCCGCGGACACGCCTCAAAGCCCTGGCGGGCGCCGCCCCGGCTGCTATCATTCCGCTTCGCACACTGACACGCTGTAAGCAGGTAGGACCATGAACTGGATCGCGATGACCTTGCTCCTGGCGGTCAGCCTGACCGGGTTCGCCTATTCGGCCAGCCGCCGCTGGCGACTGATGCTGGTAGCCAAACGCCCAGAGAACCGGACCGACCAGATCGGCCAACGCCTCTGGGGAGTGCTCATGTATGTCTTCGCCCAGAAGCGAATGGTGCGCTATCCGCTGGCCGGCTGGGCACACATCATCGTCTTTTTCGGCTTTCTGGTGCTGTTGCTCAACTCGCTGATCCTGTGGGGACGCGGCTACGTCCCGGACTTCAACTTCTGGGTCTTCGGACCGCATCAGCCGCTAGGCGCCATCTACGCCCTGCTGCGCGACATCTTCACCTTCCTGGTCATCGTCGGCGTGCTGATCTTCTTCTACAACCGGGTGATCGCCCGACTCAGCCGCCTGACGCTGAATTTCGAAGGACTGCTGATTCTAACGATCATCTTCACCATGATGATCGCCGACCTGGTCTACGAAGGGGTGGAGCTGAACCGCGAGCAGGCCGGCTTCCGGGCCGGAATGCCCTTCGCCTCGATCACGGCGGCGATTCTGTCGCCACTGCCCGCCGGCGCCCAAAACGTCCTCTGGCAAGTCGGATTCTGGGCCCACTCGGCCCTGGTGCTGATCTTTCTGAACCTCCTGCCCTACGGAAAGCACTTCCACGTCCTGACCGTGCTGCCGAACGTGCTGACCCGTCGCTTGACCCCACTGGGCCACCTCAGCCCGATCACCGATATCGAAGGCAGACTCGAACGCGAGGAGACGTTGGGAGTCAAGCGCATCCAGGACTTCAGTTGGAAGGACGTGCTCGACTTCTACACCTGCACCGAGTGCGGCCGCTGCACCGACAACTGCCCGGCCAACAACACCGGCAAACTCCTCTCACCCAAGCACCTGATCAACAACTTGCGCGACCATCTGTACAGCCGGGCGGGAGAGCTGATCGGGTCGAGCCGGCGGCAACCGCCTGCCGAACAGCCGGCCTCCGGCGCCGCCGAGCAGGACCACCCGCTGGTCCCGGACTGCATCAAGCCCGAGGTCCTCTGGGCCTGCACCAGTTGCGCCGCCTGCGAGGAGGAATGCCCGGTCTTCATTTCGTTCATCGACAAGATCGTGGACATGAGGCGCAACCTGGTGATGGAGCGTGGGGAACTGCCCGAGCAGTTGCAGACCGCGTTTCGTGGACTGGAGACCGCCGGCAACCCGTACAGCTACCCTAACGAGCGACGGGCCGAGTGGGCCGAGGGACTGGATGTCCCGTTGATGGCCGACCAGCCGGATGTCGAAATGCTGTACTGGGTCGGCTGCGCGGCCTCGTTCGACGACCGGTCACGGAAAATCGCCCGGGCCTTGGCTCAACTGCTCAAAACTGCCGGGGTACGCTTCGCGATCCTGGGGCCGGAGGAACAGTGCAATGGCGACCCGGCCCGCCGGGCGGGCAATGAGTACCTGTTCCAGACCCTGGCTGCGGCTAATATCGAGACCCTGAACCGTTACAAAGTCAAGAAAATCGTCACCGCCTGCCCCCACTGTTACAACACGCTCCGCAACGAGTACCCCGACTTCGGCGGCCGCTACGAAGTGCTTCACCACGTCACGCTGCTGGCCGAGCTGATCCGTACTGGCCGACTCACTCCACAGCGACCGGTGGACGCCCGGGTGGTCTATCACGATGCCTGCTACCTCGGCCGGCACAACGGGCTGTACGAGCCGCCACGTCAGGTGCTTCGGGCCATCCCCGGTCTGTGCCTGCTGGAGGCCGACCAGACTCGCGACCGCGGGATGTGCTGCGGGGCCGGCGGAGCTCAGATGTGGAAGGAAGAGGAACCCGGCCACGCCCGCGTCAACCACACTCGACTCCGACAGCTCATGACCGCACTGCCGCCGGCGGGGGCCGATCGCGGCATCGCCTCAGCCTGCCCATTCTGCAAGACCATGCTCACTGACGCCCTGGGCGCCGAGGGACACGAGAACGTACTCCAGCTCGACATTGCCGAGTTGTTGTGGGAATCGGTCCGAACCGATCAGAGCCAATAAGCTTCGGTTACCCGGCCCGGGTCCGGCGGACCGGTCACGGCCCACCCAGCCCTGAGCGGCTCGGCTGAGTCGTAACCTGGCCCTCGGCCCGCAGTTGGCTCATCAGCTCGCCCGCCTCCGTCAGTCGCGGCTCAAGATGAATCGCCTGTTCCAGGTGGCCCAGAGCTTGGAATTTCCGCCCCACCGCGGCCAACACAACCGCCAGGCGGAAGTGGGCCTGGGCGTTGCTCGGATCCAGCTCCAGGCCGGTTGCATAGTAGTCCGCCGCCTGCTCCGGCTGCCGCTCCGCCTCGCTGATTCGACCAAGCTGAAAGTAGGCCAGCGCCTGACGCGGCTGCCGGGCCAGCGAGCCCAGCAGCTCACTGCGGGCCTGGTCATAGCGCCCCAGGCTGACCAGCATGGCGGCATAGTTCGTTCGAGCTTTATAGTCGGCCGGGTTCAGCTCCAGGCAGCGCGCGTAATGCTCGGCCGCCTCGGCCCACCGGTTCAACTGGGCCAGACCGAACGCCAGGTGATAATGCAGGTCACTGTCGTCGGGGTCGCGCGGCAGATAAGCCTCCAGCAGGTCGACGCCTTCCTGACTACGCCCCTGCTGATACAGCAGCGTGGCCAGCGACAGGTGTGCACCCCGGCTGGTCGGGTAGTGTCGCAGCACGGAACGCCAAATACCCTCCGGGCTGCGGTACTCGGCGTTCCGCCGAGCGGTCAGCACGACGCCTGCGGCGACCGCGGCGACCGTCAGCAAGCCGGCCAGACCGGACCTCAACCGCGGCTTCCAGGCCAGCCGGCTCAGCAGCCCTGACAGGCTGACCACCGTCAGGCATATCACCGCTGCCAATGGCAGGTACATCCGCCGCTCGGCCGCCACTTCGGTCACGATCGGCACCACGCTGGAAGTCGGGGCCAACAACAGGAAGAACCAGGCGCCGCCAAACCCCAGCGGCGGCCGTCGCCAAAGGCCCCACAGGGTGGCCAGCAGCAGGCCGCCGATCGCCGCAGCCGCGGGTAAAGCCGCGACGATTGAGCCAGCGATCGGCCAGCCGTCATAGCACAGCGCCAGGGGATGGGGCCAGAAACTGAGCCGCAGGTAATGCAGGATCACGCCGGGCTGGGTCAGCAGGTATTGCACCGGCCGGAGGTGTTCCAGGTGGAAGCCGACCGATGCGGCCCGCGGCCCGCCGGCCACCAGGAGTGCCAGCGGAATCCAGCTTGTCGCCAGGCCGAGGTACAGCCAAGGCCGTCGGCGGAGAGCGGCCAGGAGAGACCCGCTTAGGAACGTCCGGTCGTAAAGCAAAACCAGGACCGGCCCAACTGCTGCCGTTTCCTTGCTTCCACTGGCCAGCCACCCGGCCAGAACCGCACCCACTTGCCAGAGCCGGCCGCGCGCCGAGCCGGCCGCTCGGATGGTGCAGTAAAGTATCAGCAGCAAGAAGAATCCGACCAGCGATTCGGTTCTGGTGCTGATGTAGGTGACGCTTTCGGTTTGCAGCGGGTGCACCACCCAGAGCAGGGCGGTCACGAACGCCAAGTGCGGGCCGACAAATCCCCGGCGACCGGCAACCGTATTGCCGGCCAAGGTTCGACGCAGGATGTCCCACAGCAGCAGGCCGTTGGCAAGGTGGATCGCCAGGTTGACCAGGTGATAGCCCCAAGGTTCCAGGCCACCCAGGGCGTAGTTGACCGCAAAACTGAAGGCGACCACCGGCCGGCCGGCCAGGGTGGTATCCGCCGGGGCCCACATCTGCGGCCAGGTCGGCCTGAGGCTGCGGAGATATGGATTCTGGGTAATGGCCGGGAGGTCGTCGTATACGAACTGACCGGAAAAGCTGTTGAGGTAGGCGCCGGCGCCCGCCAGCACGATGACCAGCCCGAATCCGACTGACCGCCGCCAGTTGGATGCAGCCTCGGCCTTCACCGTCTGTCCCCTAGTCCTTGGTTGGTTTTCGGCGGCCCGGCCGTGCGGGCCAGGCCCCGTCCGGGTGGTAGTATAGACGTCGCCGACGGGCCGGTCGCGGCGGCGAGTACCTCACTGGACAGATCGGCCAAGGTCCGGTACACAGGCCGATTGGCTGCCCCAGGCCGGCACGCCACCAGGGAACAGTTTCCGCGACGGAGCGTTTCACGTGGAACCTTCGCAGCCCAACCCGGTATGCCGCGGGACCAGCGACCTTTCGGACGGGTGGTCTAATAATTTTCGGCCGCTAGAACCCCTCGATGTTCGCAAGACGCCCACCTGCTCCGAAATGCTGGCGGCCATGTCGAAGACCGCGTTCGGTGGTCGCGGGCTGGGCGAAGCGGCCGACGTGCTCTACGAGATGGTCACCGATCCGCGGTGCTTCGTGGTCGGAACCTTTTCCGGCGCACTGACCATCGCCAAGCAGGGCCTGTTACTGACCGAGATGATCGACCAGGGGATGCTCGACGCGGTGGTCACCACCGGAGCCCTGATGTGCCACGGATTGATCGAGCAGAGTGGCCGGACCCACTTCGCCCACGACCGGACCTGGAGCGACGAGCAGCTTTACCAGGCCGGCTACTGTCGAGTTTACGACACGCTCGAGTTGGAGCGCAACCTGGAGGATCTGGCCGAGATGGTTCAGCACGTGCTGACCGCCCTGCCTACCGAGCAGCCGCTGGGCAGCCACGAGTTGAACTGGCGAATCGGGGATTACGTGCGGGCGACCTGCCCGGGTCGCGGGATCTTGCAGTCCGCAGCGGCCAAGCGCATTCCGGTGTACATCCCGGCCTTTACCGACAGCGAACTGGGACTGGACGTGTTCATACACAACCTGCTCTCGGTCGAGCAGGGTCGTCGCCCGGTGGCTATTGATCTGCTGCGCGACGTGGCCGACTATTACGCCCGGGTCAGCCAGGCCGAGCGGCTGGGCATTTTCACCATCGGCGGCGGGGTGCCGCGAAACTGGGCCCAGCAGGTCGGGCCGCTGGGCGAGATTCTTCACCGCCGAACTGACGGCCGGCACGGGAAGTACATCCGCTTTCAGTACGCCGTCCGAATCTGCCCCGAGCCCGTGCACTGGGGCGGCCTTTCCGGCTGTACCTATTCCGAAGGCGTCTCGTGGGGAAAGTTACTCTCCCCGAAGGAGGGCGGACGGCACGCCGAGGTGTACGCCGACGCAACCATTGCCTGGCCAATCCTGCTCCGCGGCGTACTGGAACGAATGGGGCGCATTTGACCCGGTCCCGAAAAACAGCTTTGGCCGCCTCGGTTCCGGCCGCCGACCGGTAGTGCCGACCCATAGCGCCCGACTTCCCAGTCCGGCGGATTACGGCGCCAAACTGAAAGGTACCTCTGCAATTCCTGCGATGGACTGCCAACGGCAGGCCATTATCCGGGCACCTGCCCGGGGGCAGCTACGACCATGAAGGACGTCCGCATCCGGCAGACACCTGGGGTCGGATGATTGGCTGGGCCGATCACCCCACGAAGTTTCTTGACCGGCATTGCGGGCGGCCAGGCCTGCCGGAACCGCCCCTAATATTTTGCCCCCCAACGTTTTATCGCCCTTCCGCCCCGAGCGGCAAAGTGTCGGCCCGCTGGTCTTGCATGCCCGACGGGTTTTGAGTATATTTTAAGCGGCTCCCCATAGAGCCGAGTCCGGCAACGTAGGTTGGCTCCCCCCGCCGGAACACTCGGCCCAAGCATCGAGATACGAGGGCGCGGCGTGCGTCGACGCCGTGCGTCACGTTGGGCCAGGCGGTCCAGCCGTGGACCCGCCTGCCCTGAAAACTGGTCGTGGGCACAGGACCGGATGGGAGAAGCGATGCTTCCGAGTGAGCCGAAAGTCACTGCGACGGGGCTTGTCAAGTTCAAGCCGCAGGCCAAGCTGCCGCCGGCGGCGGTGCTCCAGCTCTTGCCGCCCAGCAGTGTGAAGATTCTCAAGCGGCTGCTGACCGAGCCGGCCGAATACGTGCCGGCCGAGCTGTTCGATTTGCCCGAAGCCGAAAGTCTGCTGCTCCGGCCGCTGCACGAACTGGGGTCCTGGGCCGGCTCCGGCGACGACAGCGGAGTCTTCGCGCTTCGACTTCCAGAATCCGAGCCGGTCTGGGGCCTGGACCGGGAGCAGTTCCTGTTTCTGCGAATGAATTACTGCCGACGACAGATCTTTCGCATCCTCCAGGCCCAGGCCGGAAGGCGGCTGACGGCCGAGACGGTCGCCGAGCTACTGCGCTGGCATCGGCTGGCCGCCGAGACCCGCGACGAGATCGTCCGCGAAAATCTGCCGCTGGTGCTGGCCATGTCCAAGCGCACGCGGATCACCGGAGTGGACATAACCGACCTGATCAGCGAGGGTAACCTGGCCCTGCTGCGGGCAGTCAACAAGTTCGACTGCTCCCGGGGGTATAAATTCAGCACCTATGCCTGCCGGGCCATCCTCAAGAGCTTCTCACGCGTGGCTACCCGCACCGGCCGCTATCGGAACCACTTCCCCACCGAGTTCGATCCGACCATGGAGAAGAGCGATCAGGTTGAACGGGTGCGGGCAAACGCGGAGCAGGACTGCCTCAGCGAACTGAAGTCCATTCTGGCCGACAACAGCGCTCGGCTGAGCGAGGTCGAGCGCACGGTGGTCCTGGCTCGCTTCGCACTCGATCCGGCCACCGGCAGCCCCTTGGAACGAGCCAAGACTCTCGAACAAGTTGGGGAAATGATCGGCCTGACCAAGGAGCGTGTGCGACAGATCCAGAACAAAGCCCTGGTCAAGCTCCGGGCGGCCCTGGAAGAGGCGATTCTCACACGTTAGCGCCGCGGATCGCAACGGCGATCGCCAGCCGCTGCTGGCGATCGGGGTACCCGATGGCGCTGGCGGCCGGGCCGGCCCACCCGATTGACGCACTCTGATCGAGAACCGCGACCCGACTGGAACCCGGTCCCCTGCATCTTCAGTACCGAATCTCGAACCGGACCTCGCGGCCCAGCGGCGGAAGCACGCCGCGATCGGCCCCGGTGATGTAGCCGGCAAATGCCGCAGCCAGCTCAGCCAGGAAAGACTCCACCTCCCCGACTGGGCCCTCGGCCTCCAGCTCGACCGTGCCATCCGGGCAATTGCGAACGTACCCGACCACGGCATGTCGCTGCGCGATTTCGCGGGCGGTAGCTCGGAAGAAAACCCCCTGCACTCGCCCGTGGTAAACCACCCGAGCGCGGATCAGGTTCCGGCCCGTCTCACCACTCATCTCACCCGCCCTTCCTGCCCTTCTCCAGCACCGCCTTATTCTTGCCGCTGGTGATCTCCAGTCGGCCGGGCTGAATCTGCACCTGGTAGGTTCGCTGGCCGCCGGCCCGCGGCCAGAGCTTGAGCTTGAAGCCATTGAACTCGTACGTCCCAGTGTCACTGGTAGTCACGCCCTCAAGCGTCGTGCTGGCTGAAAAGGTGCCATCCGGCCGGAAATGGGCCTCATCTATGCTGAAGACGTGCCGGTTCGGCTTGGCTTCCACCAGGTGCCACTCGCCGACGATCGCCCCCTGACAGCCGACCAGCATTGCCAACACCCCGCCGCACACCGCCCACGTGAGCCGGCCCGGTCGTGTACGCTGGCTTGCTCGCCCACTTTCGGCTTCGTGACCACTCACCTGCCTGGGCCCTCCACAGAGTTGACAGCATTATACAACAGCTCGCCGTGTCCGCATGCGGCAGTCCCGGCTACCCGTACTCGGTTAAGGGAATCACCAGGCCGGCGTCCCCGAGGGGCTGCGCCTCAAGCGGACGACCGGACCTACGGCCGCGGTCCACGGCAGCACCGGCCCTCGGCAGGTTTCCCGGGCCCGCTGAAGGCGGCAAGCGCGGGCACTCTGGCAGCGCCCTGCAAAGCTGCTTGAGGTGCTTGAGTCAGCGGCGCCGCGCCTCTGAGTCCGGCGTTTTGGGGTCGCTGCTACCGCCGCGCCGGACTCCAAGAGAACGCTACAGTTTTCAAACGGCCAGCAGGTGGGAAAAAACCGGCCTTCACCTCCGGCGTGACACTAACCCGGGAACCAGCAGACCGCCCACCAATAGGGCCACGAACGGATTGATGTCTTCGAAGCCTACCGTCCCGTTGCCGTCCAAGTCCCCCACCCCAATCGGGCACCCAGGATGATCAGCCTTCCAACGCTCCGGTTCCAACATTAGCTCAATAAAAGGATTGATATCTCCGAAGTTTACCTGCCGGTCGCAGTTGAGATCACCCCGCGGAACACACTGGAAGAACCCGGATTGCAACACTATCTGCGTTGGGGTTCCCGTCCAGTAGCTAACTTCGGTTATTCTTATTTGCCAATTGGCCGCCACGTTGGGCGTTGGACCCATGGGCACGACCGCCGCCAGCAATGTCGTGTGGGTGTACGGATCGCACATCGGGTCGGAACCGCACATAGCCGTAATCCCTCCGGCCGTGATCCCCACCAGGCACTGGGGATTGTTGTGCCACTCAGGACAATCTGGGGGCGTTGCCGCGCCGTTCCAGCGCCTCCATTCCAAGGGCGGACAAAACGGGTTATAATAAGTAGGGAAGACCTCTCGCGTGGACACTAGCACCCCCGTATCGCAGTCCTCGATGGCAATCACCAAACCGTTGACCTTAGCACCCTTCGATTCGCCCACCATCTGGAACCAGACATACCCACCGACGAAGTCCCCGCACCTCCCTGGACAGACGAGGTTGGTGCCCTCTCCACAACTGCCGGAAGGGAAGTCAGCGGGCGGGAAATCTGTCACCTGGTAGTATTCGCAGTCGTCACCCGTTTGCAAGCACCACACGCTAGGTATGCAACTGTAGCTCCGGTCATCCAGGCCCCATGGATCGTCAATCGTCTTGGCCGCACTGGCGCTGGTCACGAACAGCCGGAGCGTTGCATGCGCGCAACCTGCCAAGATCATGCCGACCACCCACGTCACAAGCGCTTTCCTCATTGCCGCTTCCTCCTGATGTGACTCTTTCCAGCCGCAGAATTGACTTGCCCGCTGCCCACCAACGGGTGCACAACACAATAAATATCATGATCCCTTTTGCTGTCAAGAGTGAATTTAACGGAGTGTGTACGGTTCGCCGGCCGGCTTGCCGGTGACGGTCACCGGAACCGCTTGCGGCCCTACCCCGCTAGTCGCATACCTAGTTGGATCGCAGGCGAGTGGGCGGACAGGTGATCCGCCCCCTGCCGCCGCCACCTTCCATCCGGTCAGCGGCCTCGGTCACCCTTTTCCATGCCGTGCCGATCGTCAGGCTGGCTGCCGGCCTTACCCGCCGGATTTTTCTGGGCCAGCAGCCATTTCCACAGCTCCGGGTTCTCGTAGACCCGATCCCAGATGAAATGGTTACCGTCCTTGAACTCGGTGTACTGGATATTTCCCCCAGCCCGCTGGATGGCTTCCACCATCTCCCGCGACTTTTCGACTGGAACGTTGCTATCCTGCTGCCCGTGGAAGCACCAGATCGGGACATCCGTCAGCCGGTCGGCCAGTTTGCCGGCCAGCCCGGTCGACTCGCCCATTTCGGCGAATCCGCAGATGACCACCAGAGCTGCGAAGCGATGGGGGAGGTTGGCCGCCAGATGCCAGACGCCTTGGCCGCCCATGGAGAGCCCGGTCAGGTAAAGCCGCTCCGGGTCCAGGTGGTAGTCACGGGACGCATCCTCCAGGCACCGCAAAGCTATTTCACCCATCGGCCCTACCCAGCTCTGGTCCGGGTGGCACTGCGGCATCACTACGATGGCTGGGATCAGCCGGCGGTTACGCCGCAGGGCCCGCCCGATGCCCACATCGGTCTGCAAAAACCCATCCGTCCCCCGTTCGCCCGATCCGTGCAGGAACAGTATGACCGGCCAGGGCTTGGCCGGCGTGTACTCAGGCGGAACATACACGCAGTAGGCGTAGGTCTGGGCCTGGAAAGTGAGGGTCCGGTACAAGAAGCCGGTCTGCGCAGGCACCTCGCCCGCCGAGGAGCCCTGCCTACCCACCAGCGAGATTGAAAGCATAAGGGCCGGCATTAACGCAATCCACGCACAGTTGTGCATCAAACTTCTCCAGACTTCCAATCGCAGGTGTCAGGATACTCGCGAAACGAGTCGGCGACCACACGCCGGCCCGCTTTGTGGTTCTCGGGTGGGCGGATGTGCGCCGGGCCGCTTCCCGGATAACCTATCGCTGCGAGCTTATGGCGGAACTGAGCTATCGCACGGCCGGCGAATCGCACGGCCCGGCCCTGGTCGCTCTCATTGAAGGGCTGCCGGCGGGCCTGACCGTCGATTTGGAGCTGATCAACGCCGAGCTTCGTCGGCGGCAGGGCGGCTACGGCCGCGGCGGCCGAATGAAGATCGAGCATGACGGCGTCGCCGTCTTGGCCGGCCTTCGCCGGGGCAGGACCATCGGTTCGCCGATCGCCTTGCAAATCACTAATCGCGACTGTCGCATCGACCAGGCCCCTGATATCCATTGCCCGCGGCCGGGACACGCGGACTTTGCCGGCAGCATGAAATATCTGACCACCGACTGCCGGGATGTGCTCGAACGGGCCTCGGCGCGGGAGACTGCCGCCCGGGTCGCGGCCGGAGCGGTGGCCAAGTGCCTTCTGCGCGAGTTTGGCGTGATTTGCGTCGGTTTCGTGCTGGAGATCGGTCCGGCGCGGGGAAATGTCCCGTCGGAGGCGGCGGTCGATGCCCTGATCGCGGCCCGCGACGCCAGCCCGGTCTTTACGCCGGATGCCTCCGCGGCCGAGTCGATGATGCAGGTCATCCAGGCCGCTCAGCAGAGCGGCGACACGGTGGGCGGAGTGGTCGAGGTGCGGGTCTTCGGCCTGCCGCCGGGGTTAGGGAGCTGTGCCGCCTGGCAGGAACGGCTGGACGGGCGGCTGATGCAGGCGGTCGGCTCGATCCAGGGAATCAAGGGCGTGGAGATCGGGCTGGGTTTCGAGGCCGCCCGCCGGCCGGGCAGCCAGGTGCATGACCCCCTGTATTTCGACCCTGCCCAGCGGGACTGCCCCAATTTCGGCTTTGTTCGCGGCAGCAATCACGCCGGCGGCCTGGAAGGCGGAATGACCAACGGTATGCCGCTGGTAATCCGGGCCGCGATGAAGCCGATCCCGACCCTTCGGCGCGGGCTGGACAGCGTGAACCTCAAGACGCTTCAGCCGCAGCGAAGCGACTATGAGCGCGGCGACATCTGCGCCGTCCCCGCCGCCAGCGTGGTCGCTGAGAACGTGGTCGCGTTCGAAGTAGCCCGAGCCTGGCTGGCCAAGTTCGCCGGCGACACGCTGCGCGAAGTCCGGGCCGCCTACGATTGCTACGCGCGGGCTATGCGACAACTGGCCTGACAGCCGGGCGCCCAGCACCGCATCGCCGGACCTTTAGGTCCGGCCGGGGGCACGTCGAGACGCCCCCGCCGGGCTCCCGCCGCCATGGCGGAAGCCCGGCGTGAATCACCCTGCCACTACCGGCGTCGCAGCAACCCGGCCCCCAGGGCCAGCAGCAACAGCCCGGCCGGCTCGGGAACGATTGTTCCACTGACCAGGATGTTGTCGAACCGGTTGTTCCCGTTGTGGCTTGCCGCGCCGCTCACTGTGATACGGATCAGATTAGTGTTGGGCCCGCTGGTAGCCGCGAAGACGCTACCGAAATCCTTGGTGAACACCAACCAGCTGCTGGTCTTATTTGCATCGAGCGTGCCGTACTCCTGCCACGTGAGGCCGCCGTCGGTGGAATAAGCGAACTGATGGATACCGAACCCCGTGCTCGTACCGCGGGTCGCGTATGTCAAAACGCAGTTGTCGATTGGATCGTCCAGCTTGATCACGAAAGACCGGTCATTGTTATCTGTGCCGAGGATGGACAGACTGCCGCCTGCGGTCGGAGTGCCGCTAATATCGTTTAGGGTGGTACCGGTATAGCTCCCGAAGTTCTGGGATTCCGTGCCACCGTTGGTACCCGCCAAATTGCCACCCCCGCTGCCCCAGACCGAGATTCTCGCACCGCCCAGGCCGATGTCCCGGGTGTACTCCGCCTCGTTGCCCACCGTCCCGAGCGGGTTGATCCGCCAGAGATTGGTCCCCACGTTAGTCGTGTCGTTGAAGTTCCAGAACGCGACGTAGTCGGCGTTGACCGCGGCCGCGCAGGCCATCCATACGCCCAGAATGCACACCAGCTTCCTCATCGCACTACCTCCTTCTCCGGTTCCCGTGTTATCAACCAGACCTCCCCGCTGGCACCGCGCCGGTCGGCGAAGGGCTAGAACCTGTTTCATAACCATCGGACCGCGATCATCAGGCACGCCACATGCATGAATGCCCGGTACATGTTGAGGTTGCGTTCCCAGCGGATCAGAAGCCGCCGGTAGTAGCCCAGCCAGGCGATGGTGCGTTCGATCTT
>CAYZXK010000117.1:0-6523 GCA_964482395.1 uncultured Planctomycetales bacterium
GGGTGGGACATGGGTCGTTGGGAGCGTTCCCGAGGCGAAAGCGGTTTATGGGTCGGTGGGGAGCGGGGGTCAGGCTGTGCCTGTCTAAGGGGCGTGAACATGTCAGTTTGGCAGCGAGCCGGCCGGGCCAGTGAATAGGTCGCACGTTGTTAACGGCTTGTGTATGAGGAAGTTACGGCGAAAGGCATGCCTGCGGCGGGACGGTATTCGGCTTGCATGCTGGCCGGCGCGGGCACACTGCGCCCACCGGCAATGGGAGGCGGCCCGCTTGTGGAGTCAAAAATGTCGAAAATCATCGGCATCGATTTGGGTACGACCAACTCGGTCGTAGCCATTATGGAAGGTGGCCAGCCCAAAGTCCTGATCAATGATTCCGGGTCTCGGCTGACCCCTTCGGTGGTTGGGTTCACCGAAAAAGGGGAACGACTGGTCGGGCAACGGGCGAAGAACCAGCAGGTCACCAACCCTAAGAACACGGTCTTCTCGATCAAACGCTTCATGGGCCGGCGGCACCGGGAGGTTTCCCAGGAAGAGAAGATGGTGCCCTATACGATCGTGGGCGGGCCGGATGAGCTGGTCCGGGTCAAGATCGGGAACAAGGAATATGCCCCGCCGGAAATCTCCGCGATGATTCTCCGCGATCTGAAGGCGACCGCGGAGCGATATCTGGGCGAGCCGGTGGACCGGGCCGTGATTACGGTTCCGGCGTACTTCAACGATTCGCAGCGACAGGCGACCAAGGAGGCCGGGCAGATCGCCGGTCTGAAGGTCGAGCGCATCATCAATGAGCCGACGGCGGCGGCCCTGGCGTATGGGCTGGAACGCAAGGCTAACGAGAAGATCGCGGTGTTCGATCTGGGTGGTGGCACCTTCGATATCTCCATTCTGGACGTGGGCGACAACGTCTTCGAGGTGCTGAGCACCAATGGCGATACGCACCTGGGGGGTGACGATTATGACGAGGAGCTGATCAATTACGTTGCCGAGGAGTTTCGTCGCAAGGAGGGCATCGATCTGCGGAAGGACCCGATGGCCCTTCAGCGGCTCAAGGAAGCTTGCGAACGGGCCAAGTGCGAGCTGTCCGGCAGCATGGAGACGACCATCAACCTGCCGTACATCACCGCGGATGCCAGTGGGCCCAAGCATTTGCAGATGACCATCACGCGGGCGAAGTTCGAGCAGCTTACCGAGCACCTGACCGAGCGTTGCCGGGGGCCGGTGATGCAGGCGCTGAAGGATGCGAAGCTGTCGCCCAAGGATATCGACGAGGTTGTGCTGGTCGGGGGCTCGACCCGGATGCCGCGGGTGCAGCAGCTTGTTAAGGAGATTTTCGGCAAGGAGCCGAACCGCAGTATCAACCCGGATGAGGTGGTGGCGGTTGGGGCGGCGATTCAGGGGGCGGTTCTGGCCGGTGAGAAGCAGGACATCGTGCTGCTGGATGTTACGCCGCTGTCGCTGGGCGTGGAGACGCTGGGCGGGGTGATGACCGTGCTGATCCCGCGGAACACCACGATTCCGACCAGCAAGAAGGAGATTTTCTCCACCGCGGCCGACATGCAGCCGGCCGTGGATATTCACGTTCTGCAAGGGGAGCGGAAGATGGCCGCGGACAACCGCACGCTGGGTCGGTTCCAGCTCACGGGGATTCCGCCGGCCCCGCGCGGCGTGCCTCAGATCGAGGTCACTTTCGATATCGACGCCAACGGCATCCTCAACGTTTCCGCCAAGGACCTGGGCACGGGGAAGGAGCAATCCATCGTCATCAAATCCTCCTCGGGGCTGAGCGAGGAAGAAGTCCAGCGGATGATCAAGGAGGCCGAAGCTCATGCCGCGCAAGACGAAGCCAAGAAGAAGCTGGTCGATCTCCGCAACCAGGCGGATCAGTTGGTCTACTCGACCGAGAAGACCCTGAAAGAGCACGGCGACAAGGTCGACGCCGGCGTGCGGGCGGAGATCGAACAGGCGATCAACCGCCTGAAGGATGCCCAGAAGAGCGATGACGCTCAGGTGATCCAGAAGGCGATTGATGAACTGATGAGCAAGTCTCACAAGCTCGGGGAAGCGGTGTACCGGGCGGCCGCGGCCAAGGGAGCAGCGGCGGGGGTCGGTGGCGGCGCGGGCCCGACCGGCGAGGCGAAGGCCGGCGGCAAGGAGGAAGACGTCATCGACGCCGAGTTCGAGGTGAAGAAGTAGCCCCCACGCGGCATGCATGTCAGCTTGCGGGATTCGGGTCCGCGCGGTGGCGGCCGCAAAGAGCACTAAGGCCGGCGGACGCCGGCCGCTATACTTGCGGTTGCACGGTCGCGCAAACCGGCACAGACGCAACAGCATCCAGAGGCGCGAATTGACCGGACCGCACGGGCGCACGGCGACCGAGGGCAGTGCATCCCCGCGACACTGTTCGAGCGGTGGGGCGGGTGATGCCGCTTGGTCGCTGTCCACACGATACAGCGTGGCCACGCCTTGCGGGCCGGCAGGGAGGACGTTCACCGGGCCTGCCGGCACGCCCACTCCATCTGGCAAAGGAGTCAACTGTGGCAAGCGATCCAAACAGGCCGATCGTACTGACGACTGCGCCCAGCGGCGCTCAGGCGACTCTGATGGTGGGTGCCCTGCGCGAACGAGGAATCGAGGCGTGGGCCGTCGGCGAGTTGACCAGCGGGTTCCGGGCGGAAGCCCCGGGAAGAGTGCAGATTCTGGTGCGGCAAGCCGATCTGGCGGACGCACAAGCGGCTCTGGACGCCGTCCAGGCTCGGCCGCCGGAGGAAGCCGGACCGTCCGGGTGAACGGCCGATTTCGGACCGGACGCCTGGTGTGCGGCGGGTGCCTACTGACGGCCGGCCGGTGGGTTTCATTTGGCTGACGGGGCGGCGGGGTTCGCTACCCTGCGTAAGCCGGGCCCGGCGCTCGTGTTGCCCGCCATGCGGACTTGACACCGGGCGTACGATGAATGTGCCCAGGCAGGGCTGCCGGGCGACGGAGTGGACCGCCGGATCAGGAGGATTGCCATGCTGGAGCTGAATGGGACATTCAGGGAGTTTCTGGACTCGTTTTTTGGGTTCCTCAGCGAGTTGCTACAAGAGATTTTCACTTTCCTATCGGGCTTTTTTGAAGGGCTGCACATCAACCTCACATGACACCCGACCGGCTGCGGGCCTGAGCGGCCCGGGGCTACTTAAAGCCGATATGGGGCCGTGAGGCTTCGGCCAAGGCGGCCGGGAGTTCGGTCGCTACGTCGCGAGCCAGATAGCCGACCGGACCGATCTGGCGTTTGCAGTGGTCTGCCGCCAGGCCATGGCAGTAAACCCCCAAGCGTGCTGCATCGAATGCAGTCAGTCCCTGCGCGAACAGAGCGGCCAACAGCCCGGTCAGCACGTCCCCCATGCCGCCGGTAGCCATGCCCGGGTTGCCGGTCTGGTTGACGTATGCCAGCTCCGGCGTACATACGACCGTGTGGTAGCCCTTGAGCACCACGGTCAGGCCGGTCAGCCGGGCATACTCATGGGCAACTTTGAGCCGGGTGTCGTCATCGTCCCCACCGATGAGCGGGAGATTTGCGGCTTGCCGCAGGCGAGCCATCTCGCCCGGATGAGGCGTGATGATCGTCTGGCGGCCGGCCCGCACGGTCCAGATTTCCGCCGGGCAGGCGGTCGCGAGGTTATTGAGTCCGTCGGCGTCAATGACTATTGGGCCGGGGAAGTTGACCAGAAGGTGCCTTACCAGGTCCGCCAACGATCGGCCCTGGCCCAGGCCGGGACCGACGGCCAGCACGGTGGGCCAGTCCAGGTCGATTTGCCTGATGGCGGAATCAAAGGCGATTCGGCCCTCCGGATCTTCGTCGAGCGCCACGCTCATCAGACATGGCTCACTGGCCGCGACGATCGGCTGAATCGACCGCGGGCAGCACACCCGGACCAGGCCGGCCCCGCCCCGCAAGGCGCCCAAAGCCGAGAGCACCGCGGCCCCGCTCATCCCGCGACTGCCGGCTACGATCGCGACCCGCCCGGCCTGGCCCTTGTGGGTAGTTGGCGGCCGGGGTGGCAGAGGCGGGACCTCGCTAGTCAAGGTGGGGAGGGGGGCGTCATCCATGGTCGGCCTCCCCGATGGCTCCAGACACGCGGTTGATCAGTGCGGCCTGGTAGCCGGCGGCAAACCCATTGTCGATGTTGACGACCGACACGCCCGCCACGCAACTGTTGAGCATGGTTAGCAAGGCCGCCAGACCCTGGAAGCTGGCCCCATAGCCCACGCTGGTGGGGACCGCGATTACCGGGGCCTTGACCAGCCCCCCGACTACACTCGGCAAGGCCCCTTCCATCCCCGCTACAACTACCAGGACCCGGGCCTGTCGCAGCTCCTGCGAGCGGGCCAACAGCCGGTGCAGTCCGGCCACTCCGACGTCGTATATGGTCCGAGTAGGCTGGTCCATGATCTCGGCAGTTACGCGTGCCTCCTCCGCCACCGGCAGATCAGCAGTGCCGGCGCAGACGATGGCGATATGGCCGGGGCCCGGCGGGCCGGTACTTTGCCGCAGGGTCACAGCGCGAGCCATTTCGTGATAAGTGGCCCCGGGGAAATGCCGGCATATCCGCTCAGCGGCTTCCCGGCTTACCCGGGTGGCCAACACGTTACCGCCGGCCGCCGCCAGCTTGCTGAAAATCGCCTCCAACTGCTCCGGCGTCTTGCCGGCTCCGAAAATGACCTCGGGGAAGCCGCATCGCAGGGCCCGGTGATGATCCACGCAGGCGAAGCCCAGCCCCTCGAAAGGGAGCGTCTCCAGGCGTGGCAAGACGGCGTCAACCGTGGTCCGGCCGGCGGCCAGATCCTCTAGCAGTTGACGCAGGGTCGTGGGGCTCACGCTTGGGCCTCCGGTCGCTGCGGCTGGCGGGCCGGCAAGGATTTATGTCCCGGTTCATGTCGCCAGGGTGGCATGGCCGACTTAGTATATGGCGGCCAGCAGCGGGTAACGAGAGGCTGGAATGAATCAGACTGGCAGCAAACAACAGATCGAAACGGTGGAGCCGCTGGGCAAGCGGGTGCTGATCCGCAAGGATGAGGACAAGAAGACCACCAAGGGCGGCATCCAGCTTCCCGGCAACATCGAGATTCCTACCATCACCGGGCGGGTGGTCGCGGTCTCGGCCCAGATCGAACGGGACGCGGACTATCCCATCGCCCAGTACGACAAAGTGCTATTTAATCCGAAGAACGCCATTCCGGTTGACTTCGAAGGCGACAACCGACTGTTCGTTGTTCCGGTTGAGGACATCGTCGCGGTCTTCCGTCGAGGCAGTTAGCACGCCCAGGGTAGTGTCGGGCTGGTACTCAGCAACCCATCAGAGCCCCAAGTGCCGGCCCGGGGCCGGTTCGTCGGATCGGCCCTCATCGGGCTGACTGCGAGCCACGCCGGTTGGGCGGGCCGGTACTGCTGGCGAGCTGAACGCGGCCGGCCGGAGATAGCTGGGGTTTGAAGCGAGTCAGTTTTTTCGGGGCAATGGTAGCCTATCCAGCACCTGTGGCAGGAGTTCCGAAGTATCCTCGACCGAGTCTGCCTCCAGCCAGTGCACGCCGGTCAGCCGCTTGAGCCAGGTACGCTGCTGCTTGGCCAGCCGGCGCGAATGAATTTTGATCCGCTCGATGGCCTCCTCTAGACTGCAAAGGCCGGCGAAGTGATCGAGAAGTTCGGCATAGCCGACGGCCTGCCGGGCCTGGGGGCTCATGCCGCAGGGCTCTTGGGCTAGTCGCCGGACTTCGTCCACCAGCCCATTGGTCACCATCTGCCTCACTCTCCGATTGATCCGCCGGTTGAGGTCCTCGCGACTGCGGCGCAGGCCGACCAGCACCCATCGCCAGTCGGGCCGTCGCAGCTCCGGTCGCTCCCATTGGCGTTGGAGTGAGCTGATCGGCTGACCGGTCAGGTAGTAGACTTCCAGCGCCCGTTCGATTCGGCGGAGGTCGTGGCGGTGGATCCGGGCCGCGGCCTGGGGATCGACCCGGGCCAGTTCGGCATGGAGTGATTCTGGACCTTCAGTCCTGGCCCGTCGCCGAATGTGGGACCGGAATGCCGGGTCGGCCCCCGGCCCGGCGAACAGGCCCTGATACCAGCACTTGAAATACAGTAGCGTGCCGCCCACCGCGATGACCGGGCGGCCGCGACGGTGAATCTCGGCCACCGCCAGGTCAGCCAGCTCGACGAAGCGGGCGGCACTGAAGGGCTCCCAGGGGTCGGCGATGTCGATCAGGTGATGGGGGACCGCGGCTAGCTCTGCCGGCGACGGCTTAGCCGTCCCGATGTCCATGCCCCGATAGACCTTCATCGAGTCGACGCTGACGATTTCAGCCTCGAGATGGCGTGCCAGGCAGCGCGCCAGAGTGCCTTTGCCGGATGCAGTGCATCCGAGGATGACGATGACTGGGTTTTCCATGTCGGTTTTGTAATTCGATTGAGGTGCGGCCGGCAACCCGTGGCCTGGCCGGGGTTTCCTGATTTGACCGGATCTGGGCGGCTGCGGAGCATACGCGT
>CAYZXK010000118.1:0-6308 GCA_964482395.1 uncultured Planctomycetales bacterium
GTTAATTCAATATGGGCCAGAGGATACGCCCTTCCTACGCCTCGGCAACGAGATTACACACGAAAGGATACGCCACCGTCGAAGATCCGGCCCCGGTGCATACTAACCCCCAGGCTGTGCAAGCCCGGGTGCCAGCGGTACCATTGCCTGCATGCAGTCGCAGACCCGCAAGATGTGCCAGATCGGGCGGAGAGCCTATCGCCGGGAGCTGGTTGCCGGGACCGCCGGCAACTTTTCCTGCCGCCTCGATGACCGCCGCGTTCTTTGCACGCCAACGTTGATGTGTAAGGGCCTGCTCAGACCCGAGGACCTTTGCGTCGTCGATCTGGCGGGACGGCAGCTCTCCGGCGGTCGGCCCGCGACCAGCGAAATCCTGATGCACTTGGAGATCTACGCCGCCGGCGGCATGCAGGTGGGGGCCGTGATCCACTGCCATCCGCCATATGCAACCACTTTCGCGGTGACCGGACGAACCGTACCGGTCGAGCTAGCGCCCGAAGGCCGGATCTTGCTGGGCGACGTACCGTTGATTCCCTACCAGACGCCAGGCACGCGTGAGCTGGGCCTGGCCCTCCGGCCGTATGTCACCGATCACCGGGCCGCGCTGCTCCAGAACCACGGCACGGTTACCTGGGGCCCCGACCTCGAAACCGCGTATGTTCTAACCGAAACATTGGAGGCGATTTGCCGCCTCGCCTACCAGGCCCAGAAGCTTCGCTAGGCCGCTACGCCGACACTGCCACCGATCAAAGCCCTGCCCCATCAGACCTAATGGCGATCAGAAGCTGGATCGTCAGCGGCCGGCCGAGTGGTGACCCTGGTCCCAGCAAGTGGCCGACCGCAGTAACGTCCGCCGGTCGGCACGCCTGGCCTGAGCCGGAGGCTGACGTCGGTTCGGGTTCCGAGCCCAGCCGCCCGTTACCGGCGGCAGCCCCGGCCCTGTGGACCGGGGTCCGTGCCAGACGCGTAGCTGGGCAGGAGATTGGTGGCGTGCCACGGCGGCGGAGTGCCGAGTTGGCCCCCAGTTCAAGGACGGGTTTCGGGAGCGATAACGGCTGCGCTTCCTTACTCGGGGATGCGCATTTAAAACACCCGAATCCTCCTAACTATCTGGCGATACACTAATTAAGAAACTGCACAAAAATCGTTCCAATTGTTTGCCTCCGGCCCCTTCGTCGGTTATTATATAGGAGTGAATTGGTCCCAGATTGCCCGCGTCGACATGTGGTCGCCGGGTGTGGAGCGGGACGGACCGAAAGGCGAGCCAAAACTGTGACCCGTAACCGATCCGGAGCGTACATACTAGTGGGCCGAGCAGCAGGCTGCACAGCCGGCCCCCTTACGCTCGCCGGTGGCCAGGGTGGGCACCACCCGGGACGCCTGAGGAACGGATGTGCGACATGACAACGACCAGAAAGACAATCCGACCCAGCCAGGCTTGGCGGTCCGTGGTTCGCAGGCTGCGGCCCACGGCTCAGATGCCGGCCGCTTCGGTGTTGGAGCGACTATCGGAGTTTCAGAGGGAACGCCTGGAGAAGCGGCTAAGCGAGCCGATTGAGTGCGTTTACCACCCCTGTTTTCGACGTTCTACGATGCCGGACGCGGATCTGGTGGAGCAACTCAGCGGGAGTGGGGGGGATCACGCCAAGGCCCAGAACGGTCCCGCGGATGCTGACCCGCCTGCTGTGCCGAGTGGGGTGCTGTCGGCTTTGGATGAGCGTCGGCTGTTCCTGCAATTCAACTATTGTCGCTACCGGGTTTTGCGGATTCTGGCCAAGCATCGTGGCAGGCGTCTGACGGCTAAGGCCGCGCGGGAGTTGCTGTATTGGGACGATCGGGCGATGGAGATCCGGACCGAGATCGTGCGGGCCAACACCTCGCTGGTGCTGGCGATGGCTCGGCGTTCCAGGAACAGCGGGGTGGAGCTGGGCGAGCTGGTCAGCGAGGGCAACCTCGCTCTGCTGCGCTGCGTGGACAAGTTCGACGCTGCCCGCGGATACAAGTTCAGTACCTACGCCTGCCGGGCGATACTGGCCAGCTTCGCCAGGATCTGCGCTAAGGCGGCCCGTCACCGCGCTCAGTTCCCCAGCCCATTTGATCCGGCTTTGGAACGCAGCAACTACCTGGAGAGCAAGCGGGAGGAGATCGAGACCGACTGCGTGGCCGAACTGAAGCACATCCTTTTCGAGAATGCGGCGGATCTGACCCCGGTGGAGCGGCGGGTGCTGGCGGCCCGCTTCTCCCTGGATCAGTCGACGACCAGGGCCAGCCGGCGGCGGAAAACCCTCGATCAGGTCGGGGCCCTGCTGGGTGTGAGCAAGGAACGGGTGCGACAGATTCAGAACCAGGCGATGGACAAGATCCGGTCCGTGCTCGAACAGCGCCTGTTGGCCGCATCCTGACCCGAAATCTTTTGCTGCCCGGCCAGCGGGCCCTGAACGCCCAACGCCGGCGCGGCTTGGATCAGCCGACGGGGGCGGAGCGGTTGTGTATCGGACCGGTGCTGCGCGTACCATTCAGCACCGGAAGGGGTAAAGCCAAGAAAACGCTAACTGTTTTCAGCGACGGCGCGGTAAAATCGAGCTTGGACTTGGCCACTGAGATCACGTCTGATTCGGCCTAGGTGCGCAGCGGGCCCCAGCCGCGAAAAATCGGGTGGCCTCTCCCTGAATACCGAACGCCGGTGTCAAGCTTGGCGGCAGCAGGTCTATATGCAGGAGAAGCGATAATCGGATTTGGAAAAGGCAACCAAGGCCTGGCAAGTCAGCCGGAAATCCGGTCACCGCAACAGACCCCTTTGACAAAAGGAGAACAAAATGATCAGAACGGACATCCAACGCGTGGCCGGTCGGACTTGGGTGCATTGGCCGGTGGGTGTGGTGTTTCTGGTGATCTGGTGCATGGGACCGGCATCGGCGGCAGATCCCAATGCCCCGCCTGACTGGTGGACTTACGACCCCAACAATGCCCCGTACCTCAAGGTAGCGCTGAATTACTCCTTCAACGACCCGAACAGCCCCAAACAACCGGATTCCGGTTGCGGGCTGAGTCCCTACGGGCCGCCCAATTGGACTATGGACCCCAATGACCCCAATCAGAATGCCGTCGCGTGGAAGGCCAGCGAGGCTGGCCGGAATGGCGTGTGGGGCGTCTGGGGCGCAAATCGGCGGGGCTCGATCAACATCAAGATCCAGAACGGGCCCTTCCTGTCCAACGTCAAAATCGTATGGATCTCTTACGACTGGAAAAGCAATCATGGGAACCCGGCGCCTGGGGTGACCGTGCGTGGCGAGCGTGGCACCGGAAACAACCCGGGCGCCAACGATGCGCGGAGGACCGGACGGGGCGATAAGAACTGTGCCGACGGCTGGAAAACTCATTGGGAGCTTTGGGTGATTGACCCCCAGCCCGCCAGCGAGACTATCCGCCTCGATTTCCGGACCGGAGGCAACGGCGGCTTCGTGGTGATTGATAATCTGAAGATCGGTACCTACTGCGTTGACAAGGGTGAGGTCTCCCATCAGCAGTTGCCGCCGGGGACCCAGCAGCGCAGTCAGTCGCAGCACTACTACTTCGGGGATCCGAGCTGGCCGCCGGCCGCGGGCTACAAGGTCGTCCCCCCCTGGTACCAGGGCGAGACCTGGCAGCGGTCGGGCGGCATGCCGCCGAGCTGGATTCCCTGGGTGACCGACCATCAGGGCGTGCTGGGCTTGCCGGGCGGAATGCCGGGCGACGGCCTGCTGATGGTGCTGTTCGACGAGCTGGAGGACCCCGGTGACGTCAAGTCCGTGTTCTACCAGTTCGACTTCTACGCGGCCGAAGGCGGCGTGATCTGGTGGCAGCCGGTGATGCCGCCCGGAGTGTTGGTCGAGAATCTGCGGCAACAGGAGCGGGAGCTGGGCAACGGCTGGCAAGAAGTCCGGCTGATGTTTGAACTCCGCCCGGCCCCGGATTGGCACGGCCTCCAGTGGGGCATGGCCACCGGACCGCGCGGCGGGCCGGTCGCGATCGACGACTTCCTGGCCACCGCCGGCAGCCCGGAAGCCACCCATTGGTTCGAGGACGTGGATTTCTACCAGACCGACGGCGGCCTGCACGGCCAATATGGCTGGAAGGGCTGGGATAACAACCCGGCTGCCGACGGCTGGGTAAGCGAAGCGCAGGCCTACAGCAACTTCAAGTCCGCCGCCGTCGCCGGTGTCACCGACCTGGTGCACGAGTTTGCCAACTACACCGCCGGCCGCTGGGCCTTCACGGCTCGAATGTACGTCCCCGGCGATTTCGTATCGGGTTGCGACGCGTATGGCAATTGCGGCTCGTATTTCGTCCTTTTGAATACTTATAGCGACGGTGGACCGTACGACTGGTCGGTCCAGCTTCACGCCGACTCGCTCACCCAGTCCTTCATCCGCGACGGCCAAGCACCGGCGGCTGCGCCCCTGATCCCTGACCAGTGGGTGCAGCTCGAGGTCTTGATCGACCTGGACGCTGACCTGTACCGGGTCTTTTACGGCGGCCAGGAACTAGGGACGGCCGCGTCGTGGACGGCGGGCGTCTACGGCGGCGGGACCGGGGCTTTGAACATCGCGGCCGTGGACCTGTTCGCCAACGGTTCGACCGTCGTCTATTACGACGATCTGTCGCTGAGCCCGGCCTACCCCGTGGGCGATATGAACTGTAGCGGCCAGGTCGGCTTCGAGGACATCAACGCCTTCGTGCTGGCGATGGTTGACCCGACCGCCTACGCTAACCGGTACGTCCTGTGCGACATAACCAACGCCGACATCAACGGCGACGGGACCGTCGGCTTCGCGGACATCAACCCGTTTGTCGCCTTGCTGACCAGCGGAAATTGATCGGCAGACCCTGAGCTGGTTCCCCGGGGCGAGCCTGGTGGAAAGCGCTGCCCCGGGGATCACCGGTTTGCTCCTTCGCTCAGAACGGTTATTCCGACCCGGCCGGCTTGCCCTTGGTCAGCGCGTCCATGATCCGGTCCAGAGCCGCCTGGCGAGAGATCTTCCCGTCGAGGTACTCAGTCCAGGCCGGACGAACCGTTTGGGCCAGCTCGGGAACGGTGTCGTAGTAGCCCATTTCTTCGCCGTAGTGCAGGTGATTGGAAGCGACGCAACGCCGGATCACCTCCCCGGATTCCACGAACATCAGGGTATGGGGTACGTCATGAAAGGCGGCCGCCGGCGGCCCCAGGCCGGCCGCCCGAAGCCGGGCCCGCAGGTCGTTCAAGACCGTGTTCTGATCAGCGCTCGTGACGTCCAGGACGTGAAGCATTTCATGAATGATGGCCTCGTAAAGCAGCGAGCCGTCCACTCCCCCGATGGACACGATGCTCATGAAGCCGTCGCGGTGGCGGTGGGTAAAGGCTCCCGGCCGGGGCGCATCGGTGACCAGGTAGACCGGAACCCGCACCCGCGGATCCTGAATGTTCAGGTGCTGACACATCATTTCCAGGCACTCGGCCTGCCTGGGTAGGAACTCGTTCGCAATCCGGCCGGCAGCCTTCTCAAGCATGGCCTGATGCCGCGGCCACATCGACTGGCGGAATTCCGGCTCGAGTTTCTGGTAGGCCTGGACCAGTTCCGTCGCCGGTTCGCGTACCGGCACTGCTTCATCGCGCGTTCGCGGCTTGAACGTGGTCGGCAACCCGGCGCACGCCTCCAGTGCCTCGGCGGTCGTCTGGCAGCGTGCCAGAGTGGGTTCGATCAGCGCCCATCGGGACCAGCCGCCCAGGGCCACCTCGGTCTTGTGAACGGCCTGCATGGCCTCCGGCAGGTACGCCGGGCCCGGTATGCCGGGGGCCTCTACCATCCGGACCCGGACCGCGTAGTGCATGTCCAGCAGCGGGTTGATTTTGATTTCGAAACTGCTTCCAGCAGTGGACTCCGACGCCTGGGTGGTAGCTGGCTGACTGGCTGGCAGCGACTGCCCGGTGGCTGCCGAGGCCAGAACCACAACAAACGCTGCGGCCAAACACTTCACGGTTGCACCATTCCTTTCAAGCTTTGCCCATCAGTCTTGCCCGGCTCGGTTCTCCGTCCGGGGCGCAGGCAACTGGTAGGATACCACTTTGTCCAGCCAGCGTGGCAGGTGCAGGCAGGCGGTGCTCCGCCTGGTAGCGGGTCTCATCATGGCTCACCAGCTCAACGCGACAAGCCGGGGTGGCGTATCCTTTCGTGTGTAATCTCGTTGCCGAGGCGTAGGAAGGGCGTATCCTCTGGCCCATATTGAATTAACAGACAAGGAGGACACGCCCATGAGGATCGTAGCGGCGGATTTGGAGCGGACGCCAGTTA
>CAYZXK010000119.1:0-5311 GCA_964482395.1 uncultured Planctomycetales bacterium
CTGTTAATTCAATATGGGCCAGAGGATACGCCCTTCCTACGCCTCGGCAACGAGATTACACACGAAAGGATACGCCACCTGCGGGGACCCGAGAACCAGTTGAAGAAAGCGGCAGCCTTGCCCGCAGAACTGCCCACCGACCGGAGCGGGCCCGCCGGCGTGGAGCCCCCCTCGCTTCGCGACCGGCGGTTATAGCTTCTTCTCGATCTTGGCCCAGGTGTCTTTCAGCGTGACCGTGCGGTTGAAAACCAGGCGTCGCCCGCCCGACTGACCGCCGGCCGCTCCGCAGTCACCGCCGCCCGCAGCAGTCCGCGTGTCGGGATCCACGCAGAAATAGCCGTGTCGCTCAAACTGGTACCGCGCGCCGACCGCGGCATCGGCCACGCTCGGTTCCAGGTAGGCCGGATTGATGATTTCCAGCGACTTGGGGTTCAGATTGGCCTTCCAGTCGCGGCTGGCGCTCTCCGAGGCCGCCGGAAGCTGCCCGCGGCACTCCGCCTCGCGAATAGCTTCGTCGCTGAGGTCGTCCGGGTCGGGCCGGGTGAACAGGTGGTCATACAGCCGGACTTCGGCGGGAATGGCGTGCGCCGCCGAGACCCAGTGCATCGTGCTCTTGACTTTCCGGCCGTCGGGCGAGTCGCCGCCCCGGGTGGTCGGGTCGTAGGTGCAATGCACCTCGCTGACCTCGCCCCGGTCATTCTTGACCAGGCCGGTGCAGCGGACGAAATAAGCGTATCGGAGGCGGACCTCGTTGCCGGGGTAGAGCCGCCAGTACTTGGGCGGCGGAACTTCCCGGAAGTCGTCGCGCTCGATGTATAACACCTTGGAAAACGGCACCGGGCGGGTTCCCATGCTCGCGTCTTCCGGATTATTGATCGCCTCCATGTACTCAACCTGGTCTTCCGGGTAGTTGTCGATGATCAGCTTCAGCGGGCGCAGCACGGCCATCACCCGCGGGGCGACCCGGTTCAGGTGCTCGCGCACGCAGTGCTCCAGCAGAGCCACATCGACCACCGTCTCGGTCTTCGAGACCCCGATCTTCCGGCAGAAGGCCCAGATCGACTCCGGCGTATAGCCGCGCCGCCGCATGCCGGAGATGGTCGGCATGCGCGGGTCATCCCAGCCGCGCACATACCCGCCTTTGACCAGCTCCAGCAGTCGGCGCTTGCTCATCACGGTGTAGTTGAGGTTGAGCCGGGCGAACTCGATCTGCTGGGGGTGATAGACGTTGAGCTGGTCGAGAAACCAGTCATAAAGCGGCCGGTGGTTCTCGAACTCCAGGGTGCAGATCGAATGAGTTATGCCCTCTATGGAGTCCTCCAGCCCGTGGGCCCAGTCGTAAGTCGGGTAGATGCACCAGCGATTGCCCTGGCGGTGATGCGGCCGATGCAGGATCCGGTACATGATCGGATCCCGCATGTTCAGGTTGGGATGAGCCATGTCGATCTTGGCTCGCAGGGTCTTGGCCCCGTCGGGGAACTCGCCCTTCCGCATTCGCTCGAACAGGTCCAAGTTCTCCTCGATCGAGCGGTTGCGATAGGGGCTGGGGCGGCCCGGCCGGGTGAGCGTTCCGCGATACTCGGTAACCTGCTCGGGCGACAGATCGCACACGTAGGCCTTGCCAGCCTTGATCAGGTCGACCGCCCACCGGTACATCTGCTCGAAGTAGTCGGATCCGTACAGGACGCCGGCATTGGGATCATCCTCGCGCATCCCTTCCCAGCGGGCCCCCAGCCAGCGAACATCCTCGATGATCGAGCGGACGTATTCCTCCTCCTCTTTTTCCGGATTCGTGTCGTCCATCCGCAGGTTGAACTTCCCGCCGTACTCCACCGCCAAGCCGTAATTCAGGCAGATCGACTTGGCATGACCGATGTGCAGGTAACCGTTGGGCTCAGGCGGGAAGCGGGTGTGTACCCGACCTCCGAACCGGCCGCTGCGGTTGTGCTCGTCCACTATCTCGCGGATGAAGTCGCGCGGCCAGCGTTCGGGCGGATCAGTTCTGGCAGAATCCATCGCTCCCGACTCCATTCATCGCTGGTGATCGTGGACTGAGGGGCGGCCTCGGCCGCGCCCTCAGATCGTCCAGTCCGGCCTGGGCATCGGCTGGCCGCGACTGGGGCCGTAGAATAACCGACACAGCAGGCGGAGACAATTGCCGGCCTCAGTGCGGGCTTGTCAGCCGGACCGGCAGCCTGCAATATAGGGGGGACTCCCTCCCTCGGCGCTGGGCATGACGGCCGTGCTACCGCGTCCGAGCATTTGCTGCTACAGGCCCGCCCATGTTATCCGGTCCCACCAAGCAAGACCGCAGTGCCCAGCGGCAGGAGATGGTGACCGAGCAACTGGCCGGGCGCGGTATTCGCTCCCAGGCTGTGCTGGAGGCGATGGGGCGGATTCCCCGTGAGCTGTTCGTCCCGCCGGCCCAGGCCCCCTACGCCTACAGTGACGGAGCCCTGCCGATCGACTGTGGCCAAACCATCTCGCAGCCGTACATGGTCGCGAAGATGACCGAACTGCTGGAATTGCGGCCGGACCGGGCGGTCCTGGAGATCGGGACCGGTTCAGGTTATCAGACCGCGATCCTGGCCCAGTTAGCCAGTCACGTATACACGATCGAGTGGCACTTGAAGCTGATGAACCAAGCCGCCCGGCGCCTGGAGGAACTGGGGATACGAAACGTGACCTTTCGGTGCGCGGATGGCTCATTGGGCTGGCCCGAGCACGCCCCATATGACGCGATCATCGTGACGGCCGGGGCCCCGGAGGTGCCGAAGCCGCTCACCGATCAGCTCGCGGTCGGTGGCCGCCTGGTGGTGCCGATCGGGCCTCCCGGGGATCAGACGCTGGTTCTGGTGCGGCGGACCGAGGCCGGGCTGACGCAGCACGAGATCTTGAAGTGTCGCTTCGTGAAGCTGCTGGGTCAGGCCGGATGGAAAGAGTGACAGCCGCGGCTTAGATCAGCTATGCTCTAGGTGACAGACTAGGGCGAAGCCGGTTTCAGGCCGGCGGGGCAGGTCGGCCCGGCAGCCGGGACGTGGACCGCCCGGGGGCCTGTATGGAGCGGAACATGAAAACCGAATTGTTGCTGGGCGACGAGGCGGTGGCCTTGGCGGCGCTGCATTCGAACATCGGGGGCGCTTTTTCATATCCCGGCACGCCGGCCACTGAGATCTTCGAGTTCGTCGCCGAGCGGGCAGCCGCGGCCGGCGTCTGGGCCCGCTGGTCGGCCAACGAGAAGGTCGCCTACGAAGAAGCCCTGGGCATGTCCTATGCCGGACGAAGAGCAATCGTCTCGATGAAACACGTCGGACTCAACGTCGCCGCCGACCCGTTCATAAACTCGGCCCTCACCGGAGCCAACGCGGGACTGGTCCTGGTGGTCTGCGACGATCCGAGCATGCATTCGTCCCAGAATGAGCAGGACAGCCGCTACTACGGCGAGCTGGCCCAGATTCCCGTGCTGGAGCCTGGAAACCAGCAGCAGGCCTACGATTTCACCCGACAGGCCTTCGAGCTGTCCGAGCAATTCGGCTTGCCGGTCATGGTGCGGCTGGTGACGCGGCTTTCGCACAGCCGGGCCAACGTGCGGGTCCCGGATGAGCCACCCGGGCCCTCCGGCAGCGGCCGCCGGCCGCTGCCCGACCCCAACGACTGGACCCTGGTTCCGTCCAACGCCCGGCGTCGATTCCGACGACTGCTGGACCTGCAACCGGCCTTGCGAGCCTGGTCAGAGAAATCGCCGCACAATGAGCTGAAGTTGGCCGGGCGACGCGGCATCCTGACTTGCGGGCTGGCCTACAACTACGTGCGGGAAGTTCTGGGCCAGCAGAGCGACTTCTCCCTGCTCCGGGTCTGCACCTACCCGCTACCGGCCGAGCGGATCCGGGCCCTGGTCGACCATTGCGACGAAGTCACCGTGATCGAAGAGGGGTACCCGTTTGTGGAGAGCCGGCTCAACGGGGTGCTGGGCGTGGTCGGCAAGGCCATTCGCGGCAAGTTGAGCGGGGCCCTGCCTTTGGATGGCGAGCTTACGCCGGACGCGGTCGCCTTGGCCCTGGGGCAGCCCTTCCCGCAGCCGGCCCTGACCGTCGGCGAGCTTACCGGTCGACCCCCGGCCCTGTGCCGAGGCTGTCCACACGCTGACACCTTCAAGGCGATTCTGGAGGCGACCGCCGCCTATCCGGAGCCGATCCTGTTCAGCGACATCGGCTGCTATACTCTCGGCGTTCTGCCTCCCTACCGCGCGGTTCACTCCTGCGTGGATATGGGAGCGTCGATCGCAATGGCTCACGGAGCCGCTCAGGCGGGCGCCTTTCCGGTCTTGTGCACCATCGGCGACTCGACCTTCACCCACTCCGGGATGACTCCCTTGATCGGAGCCGCCCGGGCCAACGCCGATATGACGGTCTTCATCCTCGACAACTCCACGGTGGCCATGACCGGCGGACAGGAAACCATGGCCGCCGGTCCGGAACTCCTGAGGCTGCTAGTCGGCCTGGGAGTGCCCGAAGAACACTTGCACGTAATCGAACCGCTGCCCAAGAACCACTCGCACAACGTGGCGGTGATCTCCAAGGCCATCAACCATCGCGGCCTGTCGGTGATTGTGGCTCAGCGGGAATGCATCCAGATCAGACGCAAGGTCGTGACGGCGGCGACCGCCAAGCCGGTCAGCGCGACTTGTCATCCATAGCGAGGGAACCAGCCAGTGGAGCAGAACATCATTCTTGCCGGCGTGGGCGGACAGGGCATTCTGACCATCGCCCGGGCCATCTCGATCGCTGCCCTGCGAAGGAACCTGTACCTCAAACAGGCCGAAGTCCATGGAATGTCCCAACGCGGGGGAGCGGTGCAATCGCATTTGCGGCTGGCCGATCACGAGCTGTACAGCGACCTGATCCCCACCGGCCAGGCCGACATCATCTTCTCGGTCGAGCCGCTGGAGGCCCTGCGCTACGTTCACTACCTGAATGACAACGGCGTCATGGTGGTCAGCACCAATGCGTTCGTGAACATCGAGAACTACCCGGCGATCGAGCAGGTCCTGGAGCGGGTCGCCACCTTCCCCCGGCATGTCCTGTTGGACGCGGACCGGCTGGCAAAAGCGGCCGGGTCCGGTCTGGCGGCCAACGTGGTCATCCTGGGAGCCGGATCGCTGTTTCTGGAGCTGGACCCAACCGAGCTGGAGGAGGCGGTCGGCGAGATGTTCGCTGCCAAGGGGGACAGGGTGGTTCAGATCAATCGCCGGGCCTTCCAACTGGGCCGCAATGCTGCGGCCGCCTATCGCGACGGATTGCAGCGCGGCGGC
>CAYZXK010000120.1:0-15876 GCA_964482395.1 uncultured Planctomycetales bacterium
GTCGAGCGCGACGCCGGATGAAGACTGCGGCATACCGGGCAGTGCAGCGTGTGCGTAAACGGGTCGAAGAGATCATCGGCTGGTGCAAGACGATCGGCGGGCTGGCCCGCACGCGCTTCGTCGGACGCTGGCGGATCGGGCTGCAAGCCGCGATCACCGGCGCCGCGTACAACCTGCTGCGGCTGGCGCGCATGAAGCCCGCGCTGGCGTAGCTCCGCGGCCCGCGAGCCGCCTGGTCGCCGCCCACTGAACCGCAACTCACCCACAACGACAATCCCAAACTCGCCGAAAACACGCCGGAGAACTACACGCCGTCCGAAGAGCCGGGTTGCTTAGCAACCTGCCCTATCCCGGGGTGCAGTTCGCCCAGCCAGGGGGCAGCCTGACTCGGATCTACGGGGTACCCTTCGGCTATGGCCTCTCGGCCCGTCAGACGGCTGACAGCTTCGTGCAGACCCACAGCCCGGTCTTTGGTGTAGACCCGGGAGACCTTCGCCCCGGCAACGGCTTCAACGATCGGCTGACCCAGCCGCTGGGGTACGAGCCGCAGACCGGAACCTACAAGTTCACCTTGGTCTATTACCGGCAGTTTCGGGACGGGATTCCGGTCTACGGGGGCGAACTCCGGCTGCTGGTCCGCAACGAGCCCAGTTATCCGCTGGTTCTGGCCGTCTCCAATCTGCGGGATCTAGGCGGTTTTACGGTCCCGGATGCGGCGGTTCGGAGCGTGGCCCGAGACGCGGGCCTGGCCGCCGCGGCCGCCGCCCGTCCCGGGCTGGTCAACTTCGAGGACCAGCAAGTCGTGATCTGGGCGGGGCTGGACGGGGCCAATCCCACCCCGGTCTTGGCCCTGCACTTTGTGGCTGATAACGGAATGCCGGCCAGTGCCGACTACGAGAAGTACCGCTTCATCACCGACGCCGCCACCGGCCAGATCCTCTACGAGGAGAATCTGATCTACCACACCGACGTGATCGGCAGCGTGCGCGGGATGGCCACCGTGCTGCCCGGGGCGGATGTCTGCGATGTGGAAGTGGACACGCCCATGCCCTGGGCGCGAGTCAACATCGGCGGGACGGTCGCCTACGCGGACGGCAACGGCAACTTCACGATCTCGAATGCCGGCAATTCGCCGGTGGTGGTCCAGTCACCGGTTCGCGGGTTGTACTTCTGGGCGCATAACCAGGGCGGGTCCGATACGGTGTTGTCCCAGACGGTCACTCCGCCGGGACCGGCCAACTTCATGCATAACAGCGCCAACAACGACGAGTTCAAGCGGGCCGAGGTGAACGCATATGTCCAGGCCAACCTGGTGCGGGACTTCGTGCTGGGTCTGAACCCGTCCTATCCGACCATCGGCAACCAGACCGAGTTCGCCGTCAACGTCAACCTGAACGAGACCTGCAACGCCTATTACGACGGCAGCTCCATCAACTTCTTTCGATCCGGCGGCGGCTGCGCCAACACCGCTTTTTCCAGCGTGGTGCATCATGAGTACGGGCATCACCTGGTAAACGTGGGCGGCAGCGGGCAGGGCGAGTATGGCGAGGGCATGTCGGATTGCATCGCCATGCTGATTTCCGACGACCCGCGCCTGGGGGTCGGGTTCATGACCTGCTCTTCCGGCATTCGCAACGCCGACAACAATTGCCAGTACGATCGCTACAACTGTTCAACCTGCGGCAGTGAGATTCACGATTGCGGGCAGTTGCTGTCCGGCTGCGTGTGGAGCACGCGACAGGAACTGGAGGCCACCCATCCCGGTCAGGGGCTGGACATCATCCGTCAGCTCACGGTCGATTCGATCCTGCTGCACGGCACCGGGACCGAGATCGACCGGAACATAACCATCGACTTTCTGACCCTCGACGACGATGACGACAACCTGACCAACGGTACGCCGCATTATGATGAGATCACCGCCGGCTTTGCCGCTCACAACATGTGGCTGGGGCCGGCTCCGGGGAACGACGACTGTTCCCAGGCGATCGAGATCTGCCACGGCCGATACACCCACCTGACCGACCTGGTGACCAACGACGGCTCGTCGAGCTGCGACCCGGGCAGCACCACGCCGGACGCGTGGTTCGTATTCCGGTCCGCGGTCGACGGTTTGCTGCGACTGAAGCTGTGCGAGTCGGATTATGACACGGTTCTGTCGGTCCACACGGGCTGTCCGGGCACGCCGGCCAACCAGGTGAGCTGCAACAACGACACCGGCTGGTATGGGCTGTGCGGCAAGTTCCCGACCTATCAGTCGGCCCTGGTGTTCTGGGCGGTCGCCGGCCAGCCCTACTACATCCGGGTCTCCGGCTACAACGGCGCGACCGGCCAGTATGTGCTGGTTGTGGAGGGGGTCCAGTGCGCGTGCACCGAAAACAGCGAGTGCGACGACGGGAACGTGTGCAACGGCACCGAGTATTGCGACCCCCTGGGACGCTGCCTGCGGGCGCTGACTGCCGACTGCAACGCCAACGGCCAGGAGGACGCCTGCGATATCGCCCAGGGCCTCGAAACCGACTTCAACGCCAACGGCGTACCCGACGAATGCGAAGGTTTGGGCGACATGAATTGCGACGGCTACGCCGACTTCCGGGATATCAACCCGTTCGTCGTCCGACTGGTGAACCCGACCGCCTACGCAGCCGGCTACCCCGGCTGCCCAGATGCGCACGGCGACATCAACGGCGACGGAATCGTCAGCTTCAAGGACATCAACCCGTTTGTAGTCTTCATGACGCGCAGGTAGCTCTTTCGTGAAAGGACCGGACATGAGGCCACGTGGACTATTACTATTGACCGAGATCCTTTTTTGCGCCATCACGGCGGTGCGGCTGGACGCCGACCTGGTGCCGCTGGGAGATCAGGCGACTTATCGCTACGAATGGCGGGCTAATACCTTCACGCCCAGCGCCCAACACCAGGCCGCCCTGGCCGTGGCCCCGGACGGCCGGGTGGTCACCGTCTGGTCCAGCCGGCGGCAGCAGGCCGGACGGGCCGGGGTGTACGCTCAGCAGTTCGATTCGGCCGGCCTGGCCCGGGGGACCGAGACCCCCCTCAGCCTGTGGTCGCAGTCCCACCAGACCGAACCGGCAATCGCCATCGACCCGCAGGGCAACGCCTGGACCGTGTGGCAATCCTACGGCCAGGATGGATACGCGGGCGCGATCATCGCCCGGTGCTTCGACCCGGCCTTCAAAGGCGGCTCGGAAATCCTGGTCAACCAGCGCTGGCGCGGCCACCAGGCCCAGCCGGCGGTCGCCGCCCGTCCGCAGGGCGGAGCGGTGGTGGTCTGGACCTCGCAGGAGCCCGGCCAGCAGGCCGTGCAAGTGTGCGGACGGCTTTTCGGAGCCGACCAACAGCCCCTCTGCGACGAGTTCATGGTCGGCTGTCGGCCCGGGCGCTTCGAGGCCACCCCGGCCCTGGCGGTGGTTAGTGATGGCAGTTTCGCAGTGGTCTTCAGCGTTTTTGATGAACAGATGCGGCCGGCCGGCATCCGGATGCAGCTCTTCGACCCGGCCGGGCACCGTCGCGGCGAAGAGATCAACGTCAGCGGTCCACCCAGGCAGAGCCAGATCGAGCCGGCCATCGCCGCCGGTCCGGGAGGCTACCTGGTCGCCTGGCTGGACGCGGAGAGCGACGGAGACGATTACGGGGTGGTGGCTCGGCGGTTCGATCTGGAAGGTCGCCCGCAGTGCGATCCTTTCGTGGTTAACACCGGCCGGGCCGGCCCGCAGAACGCGGCCGCCGTGGCGGCCTGCGACGACGGCCGCTGGGCCATTGCCTGGAACGGGCCGGATGGCCAGGAGGAAAGGGTTTTCGCCCAGCTTTTCGCGGCCGACGGTTCACGCTTGGGCGAAGAATTCCGGCTGACCCGCGCCAGCCAGGGCCGGCAGGCCCTGCGGGCGGCAGCGGGCACTCAGCGGCTGGCATTCGGTCCAGGCGGGGAGCTGCTGTGCGTCTGGAGTGGCGACGCCGGGCTGGGCGATGAGTCCGGCGTGAACGTCACCATGATCTCCCCCAGGCGGTTGGAACTTGCCGGTCGGTCTCAGGGCGTGACTGCCGACATGACTCCGGCAGTCGTGGCGGGCAGCGCGATCGAGGGGGCCTCGCCGCACATCCCGCCCACCTTCGATCCGACCATGATCGACAAGGGAGAACGCGAGATTCGCCTGGAGGGCCGGTTCGGCTTTGACGCGATCCTGAACACCGGCTGGACGCCGCCGGATCCACATATGGCGGTGGGGCCCGGTCACATCGTGGTGATGACCAACGGGGCGATCGCATTTTTCGACAAGTATGGCACCAAGCTGTTCCAGGACGAGATCGAAGACAGCTATGGGTTCTGGGGCAGCGTCGGAGCGACCGGGTTTGTTTTCGACCCGGAGATCCTGTATGACGAACTGAGCGGGCGGTTTTTCGCGATGGCGGCCGAAGCCTATGCTCCACCGAGTCAGAGTCGCTCTTACGTGCTAGTGGCGGTTTCAGATGACTCCGACCCGCAGGGCACCTGGTACAAGTACCGTTTCGACACCACAGCATTGGCCGGCAATATGTTCGACTCGCCCAACATCGGAGTGGATGCCAACGTGGTCTACATTACCGGGGATGGGTTCGGGATGGGCGCTAACTACCCGGTTTATACGTTTGATAAGGCTTCGCTGCTGGTGGGCAATCCGCCGGCGATCCAAAAATCGACCACCCTGCCGACTTCGACTCAGTCGGCGGGGATACCGCCGGTGGCCTATGACAATCCGCCGGCCTTCTACATGATCGAGCATGCCGAGGGGCTGAACCGGACCACGGTGCGACTGATCGCCCTGCGCGATCCGCTCGGTTCGCCGTACTTCAACACCTACACGCTGAGCGTCGCTCCCTACAGCGACCCGGAGGATCCGCCGCAACAGGGTACCAGCACGCGCCCGGAGACGTTCGACTCGCGATTCTGGAGCGTGGCGTACCGTAATGGCTCACTGTGGGCCACCCATCACGTTAACAACACCCGGGTCCGGGCCCGCTGGTATCAGATCGCCATGAACGGCTGGCCGGTCTCAGGCAACAACCCGCAACTGGTACAGTCCGGGGAGATCAACCTGGGCGGCACGATCCGAACCTTCTTCAGCGCCATAACCGTAAACGCCTGGGGTGCGGCGGCAATCACCTGCGCCCGCAGTTCGCCGACCGAGTACATCTCGATGATTACCGCCTACCGTTACCCCACCGATCCGCTGGGCACCTTCCGCACGCCGGTGATCGAGCGCACCAGCACCGGTCCCTATAATTATGATCGTTGGGGCGACTACGGCGGGATAGCCTGCGACCCCAGTGCGCCCAACTGGTTCTGGGCGCACCACGAGTACGCCATCGGCAACAGTTGGCGAACCTGGGGCACGCAGATTTATCTGTCGCGGGGAGACGTGAATTGCGACGGCGTGGTGGGCTTCGCGGACATCAATCCGTTCGTGCTGGCCTTCACCGACCCCAGCGCCTACGAGCAAACTTATCCGGACTGCCCGCTGGAGAATCGGGACATCAACGGGGACGGCGTGTTCAACTTCGCGGACATCAACCCGTTCGTGAACATGCTGTCTAACCTCTAAGTGGCCGCGCAACGTAGATCAGACCGCGAAGCGCCTAGCTACCGGGCGATGTCCGAAGCACTAGCGAGGAGGAGCTGACGTCGGGGCCGGCGAAAGCCCCGGTGTGCGGGTCCGGTCAGGCCAGGACGGCCGCTCCTATAATGTTCTTGACCTTGGCGGCCAGTTGATCAGGCGAGAACGGTTTGATCAGATAATCGTTGGCGCCGGATTTGATTGCTTCGATCACCCGGGATTTCTCCGCCTCGGTCGTGACCATGATCACCGGCGTCTTGCTCCCCGACTGACGAATAGCCCTCAGGGCCTCGATCCCGCTCATTTTGGGCATGTTCCAGTCCAGCAGAATCAAGTCGAACTGCTGGGTCTGCGCGGCCTTGACCGCCTCCAGGCCATCAGCGGCCTCCGCAGCCTCCTGGATGCCGGCCATCCCCAGAGCCTTGATCACGATGCGTCGAATTGTCATCGAATCGTCGACGACCAGGGCTTTCATAAGAGCGCCTCTAATTGGGGTTGTAGGTCACTTCCATGGTGAAATCGCCAGCGTCTGAGGAAAAAGGCACTTCCAGCCAGACCGACTTGCTGGGGTATCTCAGCTTGTAGCCGGTGCCCTCCACTACCGTGGGCAACCCCAACTGCAACGGCGGATCGTGATTGAACTTGGCTTTGGCCGAACCGGCCACCATGTTCACCAGCTCGGAGATCGCGTCCGTGACTTCTTCGTTCAGCTCCGTCATCTGGCTGCCCAGCATGCGCCCGGCCAGATTCAGGGCGGTTTGAGGCGGGAAGCGGAGGGCCACCACGCCGCTGACCCGGCCGCTCAGTCCGACCAGCGAGGTCAGCAGCGGCCCACGTGCCTGGCCGTCGCTGACCTTCAAGCCGGTACGCCGAGGCTGTACGTTGAGCATCGTCGCGAACACGCTCCCCACGGCTTCGATGAACGGATTGATATAGCTCACGTCCACGGGTTGCCCTCCGGCGGCCAACCGCCCGCCGGGACCTCTCCGTCGCGAGCAGGTCGCGAGCGAGCCGGGTGCCACCTGGTGCCGTTGCTCGGCGCGTCCGAGCCGGGTCTTAACCTGGAGGTTACATCGTCCAGTTCCACCCGGGTGTTTGGGAGATTCTGATCCGAGTGTGGTCCGATATGGCGGCCGGGCGGCCAACCTGGGACCACCCCCACGCCGGCCCGGCCTGCCAAATCGCGTTTGACATTGGGAAGGTCGGCGGCAATACTGAAATCGTCCGCTAAGCAGCATGCGGCCAGAGCCCCGCAGACGAGCGGTGGGCCGACCGGCGGACCGGCCCTGAAGCTCCGGGGTCGTAGCTCAATTGGTTAGAGCGCCGGCCTGTCACGCCGGAGGTTGCGGGTTCGAGTCCCGTCGACCTCGTTCTCCCCGGGTTGGTGCAAACGAGGTTCTGGCGGCCGGCCGGCCAGGACCAGCGGGGTGCTACAGGAGGCGAGCGATGCCTCTGAACCGGCGCGACTTCGTGGTCTCGGCTGCCGGCCTGGCCGCCATGGGGGTTGCCAGAGGAAGTGCTGAAGTCATGGCCCGCCCACAGGTTGAGCAGAGGATTGCTCCGCCGCCCGGGCCGGTGGTCATTGCCAGTGGCAATGGGGTGGCGGCCTGCAACCGGGCCATGGAGCTGCTCAAGCAGGGGGCGGACCCAGTGGACGCGGTGGTCGCCGGGGTCAACCTGGTCGAGGACGATCCGCAGGATCACACGGTGGGGCTGGGCGGGCTGCCCAATGAAGACGGAATCGTGGAGCTGGACGCCTGCGTGATGCACGGGCCGACTCACCGGGCCGGGGCGGTGGCCGGCCTGCGCAACATCCGCAACGCCGCCAGCGTTGCCAAGCTGGTCATGCAGCGCACCGACCACGTCCTGCTGATCGGAGAGGGCGCATTGCGGTTTGCCAAAGCCCACGGATTCAAGGAGGAAGATCTGCTGACCGACCAGGCCCGACAGATGTGGCTCCAATGGAAGGAGACCTGTTCCGACAAGGACAACTGGCTTCCGCCGCCCGGGGCCACCCAGCCGTGTAGTCCGGCCGGTCGTCAGCCGCCTGGTTTCACCTGGGGCACGATTCCTTGCCTGGCAGTCACCGCCGGAGGCGACCTGGGAGGCTGTGTCTCGACTTCCGGCCGGGCCTATAAGATCGCCGGCCGCACCGGCGACTCCGCGATACCCGGTGCGGGCCTCTATGTGGACAACCAGGTCGGGGCCTGCGGTTCGACCGGCCGGGGGGAGGCCAATCTCGTAAACTGCTCCTGCTTCCTGATAGTCGAGCTGATGGGCCGGGGGGCCCGACCCGAGGAGGCCTGCTGGCAGGTGCTCAAACAGGTAGCCGATCGCACGCAACCACGACTGCGGGACCAGCAGGGGTTGCCCAACTTCCAGCTCACATTTTATGCATTGCGGCGGGATGGGCTGACCGGCGGCGCCTGCCTGCGGGGCGGAAACCGGATGGCGGTTCACGACGGCAGCCAGTGCCGGCTGGTGGACCTGCCCGGGCTGTTTCCGGAACTGGCCCAACCCTGAACCGCCGGCCACCGCCGTTCGACCCTGCCCAGGCAGATCAGCCGCATTCCGTCCGACAGATGGATTCTCGGAACCGCCCTGGAAAGTGCTTCATGGCCGGTGGTCTTCGACCGGCCGATGCGGGCCGAAGGCTCATAAGAACTCAACTCGGCTGGCCGGAAGGGCTGGGGCGGTTGCAGGCCATGCCGGCAATGCCTGGCGGGTCACTCCCGGCGGATGGCCGCCCAAATGCTTGAGTATAATTGGGCACCCGAGAACCATGACGACCCAGGATCGTCCGGCCGGCTGGCTCCGATATGCCGCCCGGCAAACTCCGTAGGAGGAAGAAGCATGAACGAAGCCGAGTTCCAGAAGCGGTTGGCCGAACTGGTGGCCGAAATCGAGGCTTTGCCGGAGGCCGAGCGTCAGCGTCTGCGCCAGCTTGCCGACGAGACCCGAGACCGTCACGAGCAGATCAAGAAGAGCGTGAATGCGCTTCAGGAAAGCATTGATTTCTTGCGGCTGGGCATCAAGTACATGCTGTTCGACCTGGAGGCGACACGCCGGGAGAACGGCTATCTGCGCAAGATGCTGGAGCAGAACAACAACGACAACAATCCCTAGGAGGACCCCCAAGCCCGATGCGGGGCCAGCCGCTCCGCATCGCCTGACCCACAGGAGCCGTCAAGAGGGATACGGGACAGTTCCAGAATCTGATGCGAGCCCGGCTGCCTCCTGCCGGGCTCGCTTCTTCTCTGGCCGTCCACGAACCGGAGGGACGCTGGCCCGCGAGTCGCGGGGTCGCTCAGCCCACTGTCCCGGTTGCGGTGAGTGTCAGGTCGGATCGCCGGACGGTGGTTGCCAATCCACTGGCGGGGCATCTCCCCACAGCCCGTCCAGATCGTAATACCGGCGATGCTCCTCGTCGAACAGGTGGATCACGACGTCGACGTAATCTGCCAGCAGCCAGGTCGCATCGCGGCTGTCGGCGAGGCGGAAGCAGCGCCGGCCCGCGCGGCGGGCATGCTCCTCGATGTCCTCCAGGATGGCGTGCATCTGTCGGCTGGATGTGCCGGTAGCGATCACGAAGAAGTCAGCCAGATTGCTCAGGCCGCGCAAGTCGAGTACCCGGACGTTCTCGGCCTTGTTCTGATCGGCGATGCGAGCGGCGGCCAGGGCGAACTGGTAGCCCTCCTCTCCGCTGCCGGCTCCCGCCCGCCGCAGGTACGCCGCGGCCACGTCGTCGGTATACTCCATGACTCTCATTGTAACCGCTGGCCGTTGGCGCGGCAGCGGTTGCCGCGCGAGCCGTCGGCCGGCACGACAACCGGGGCTGGCCGGGCTGGGCCGATTTAGGGGCACAGCCTTTTCAGCGCTGCACTGATATTCGGAACAGGCTGGCTCCGATCAGGAAGCCGGCGACTCCGGCGCCGACCAGTATTCCGCACGGCAGCAGCATCTCCAGCGGCGAGAAACCGCGCCAGATGGCGCCTTCCATGGCCAGTACCGCCCATTTGACCAGACTCAGGCTGCTGAGGGGCTGCATCCAGGCGGGCATGAAGACCAGGGGCAGCATGCCGCCGCCGAGCATCGCCATGACGATGATTATGGCCCAACTGATGCCGCTGACCGACCACTCGCTGCGACCCAGGACCGATAAGAGCATCATCAGCCCGACGACCGCGATCGAGATCGACAGGACGCCCGCGGCCAGCAGCGGGACCGAATTGAAGCCTACGCCGAATGCGAGTCGCGCGATCGTCAGAAGAATGGTCATCAGGCCGGAGGTGGCGATAAAGCACGCCAGGGCCTTCCCGGCCAGAATCTCCCAGCGAGCCAGCGGGGCCAGGGTCAGCCGCGGCAAAGTCCCGCGGGTGCGCTCCAGCAGCAAGGTGGCGGCGAAAGTCGCGGCACAGGCGAGAACGCCCCAGGTGATGGCCTGGGGAAAGCAGATGGCGAACGAGGAGCGCGGCAGGGATGGTCGATTGGCCGCCCGGCGGGTGACGTGCGTGGTCGCAATCTCCACCGGCTGCCAGCCGGGTTGACCGGCCGCTTGGACCTCGGGTGAACTGCTTGGCCCGTTCTGAGAAGTGGTTGCAGTCGGGTCCCCGAACAACGCCGGATCACCCGGCAATTCCAGGTTAGCCAGCAAGCCGTCGAGAATGGCCCGTTGGAAACCGGTCAACCCGTCGGCCTGCTGGAGCGACTGGCGTGCGGAACGGGCGTTGCGCTGAAGGAACTGGCGGTCGGTGAAGACCCGCTGCATCTGCTGGTAGGCATGGTAGCTGATCAGTCCTTGGACCAGACCGCCGGTCATCGACTTGCCGGGGTCCAGGCCGAGTTCCAGCCGCATAGGCGGGCCCCAGAAGATACGTTCGCTGGCGGCTCCGAAGCCGGGAGGAATCACCAGGTAAGCCGATCGGGCCCCACGGCCGACCAGTTCGGCTGCCGCCTGACGACTGGCCACCAGTTCCACCTTGAAGCTGCGGTCGCTTTGCAGGCTCTCGATCAGTCGGCGCGAGCCGGGCGTATTGTCCTCGTCCACCACCAGCAGACCGATGGCCGAGGGTCCGGACGCGGCCCCCGAGAAAAGTACGCCGAAGAAGATCGCGTAGATCAACGGAAAGAAAAAGGTGAAGAAGAAGCCCAGCCGGTCCCGCACCAGCAGGCGAAGGTCCTTGCCGGCCAGCACTAATAGGGCGGACATCAGTCGCGCAGACTCCTGCCGGTCAGGGTGAGGAAGACCGATTCGAGGTCCGGTCGCTCCAGGCGGACACTCAGCACCCCCGGCTGATTCCAGGCTCGGGCCAGCTCGGTTTGCGGATCGGTGGTCTCGATACGCTGGGATCCGTCGGGCCGCTCGATGACCACCCTGGGAGTCTGACCGTGCGTCCGGATCAGCCCATCGACCGTGTCCAAGGCCAGCAACCGCCCATGGTCGAGAATGCCGACCCGATCACACAACCTCTGGGCTTCCTCCATGTAATGCGTGGTATAGACGATCGTGCGGCCGTCGCGTTTCAGAAACGCGACCAGGTCGAAAATGGCGTTTCGCGAATGGGGGTCGATACCGACCGTGGGCTCGTCCAGAAAGATCAGCGTCGGGTCGTGCACCAGAGCCACGGCCAGATTCAGTCGGCGTTTCATGCCGCCCGAATAGGTCTTGACGCGGTCTTTGCCGCGGTCGGCCAGTCCAGTAAGGTCAAGCAGCCAGGCGAGCCGTTGCTTCAACAGCGACCCGCCCAGGCCGTAGAGTCGCCCGAAGAAACGCAGGTTCTCCGCGGCCGTAAGCTCATCGTAGAGTGCCAAAGCCTGGGGTGCGACTCCGATCCGGCGCCGAACATGCGGATCCAGCGGCGAACCGGCACCATCCAGCTCTACCGTGCCCTCGTCCGGGCGGAGCTGGCCGACGGCCAGGTTGATAGTAGTGGTCTTGCCGGCTCCATTCGGCCCCAGCAGACCGAAGACTTCTCCGCGTCGTACCTCCAGAGACAGCCCGTCGACCGCCACCAGGTGGCCGAAGCGCTTCCTGAGACCGGTAAGCCGCAGCATCAGGAGGCACTTTCGAGCAAGCGGATGCTGCCTGTCAAGCGTTGCTCGGGGCCGGGGCACGCCGCCCGCGGTTCCTGCGGTCGCGGTTCTGCGGCTCGCTTTCCCGGCCTGTGCTCCGCCGGTGTTCAGAACAATCCCGCACCGACCCCGGCGGGCGCGGCCTACGATCCGGTCAGCAACGCGATAAACGGATTGATATCAGCGAAGTTGACTACTCCATCGCCATTGATGTCTGCATTGGCTGGACAATCCGGGTACTGGCTGGCATATGCCGCCGGGTCGGTCATCCGCAGGACGAACGGGTTAATATCGCTGAAATCGACCAGTCCGTCGCAGTTCATATCCCCGGCGATCACCGGGTGCAGGATGCCCCAGATTTCGATGTCGTCGATGTTCCAGCCGGGGTAGGTGACCGAATAATCGGTCGGCCCCATGCCCCAGCGCAGGTAGACCGTGGCCTGACGGTCGGCGACGCCGCTAATGTCATGCGCCTTCTGCGACCAGGCCGACTCATCGAGGGTGGTCCCGAAGCTGTCCCACAGCAGGGTAAACCCGGTGCCGTTGTTGGACGCTTCGACCGTGGCATGGTCGCTGAATTCCACGCCCAGCCAGCGCCAGAAGCGCAGCTCCGTAGCGGTGACATTCATGCAGTTGATCGGCCCGCTGGTGAGATAACGAGCCGGCATGTAGCTGGTGTAGTCCCCGGCCAGGTTGTATCCGTAGACGTTCGAGCCGGTGTGCCCGCTGGTCGGATCGCGGTGGTGGCTGCCGCCGCCGGTCGGAACTCCGAAGGCCCAGGCTCCCTGGGTGCTCCAGCCGGGGTTGCTGTCCAGGGAGAAGCTGTAGATAAGCTGCGGCGTGGCCACGATGTTGATCGACACTGTGGCGATATTCGAATCACCGCCCTCCGGCGGGACGCCGCCGTCGTTGGCCTTGAATGTGAAGCTGTCCGGACCGGCGTAGTACAAGCTGGGGTGGTAGACCACCACGTTGCCGTTGCCGACCAGCGTATAAGGCACGCTGCGGATCACCCCGGCCCCCGGATCGCTCAAGTACGAACCGTGAGTGGGTAGACTGGCGATCACGTAGCTCAGTACGCCGGGCGGATTGGGCAGGCCGTCGTCCAGGGCTTGCAGGGTCACATTAACCGGCGTGCCGGGGGTGGCTACCAAGCTCTGGCTCTGAGCGATCGGCGGAACCGGCCCGATGTTGATTTGCAGCGGGATGGTCCGCTGGTCGCTGCGGGCCAGCGAGTCGGTCACCTTGAAAGTCGGATTGAAGGAGCCTGACTCGGTCGGATAGCCGCTGAGCACGCCGTCCGGGGTCAGCGTCAGTCCATTCGGCAACGCCGAAGGCCGGAAGTACTCCAGCGAGTTGGCATTGGTCAGCGCGGTCGCATTGTTGTAGCTGGAAAACGTATAGTTCGACCCGTCGCCGTTGGAGATGCCGATGGTCGGCGTCAGCCCGGTGTTCCCGCTGCCGTAATGGAATCGAATCCGTCCATCCGCATATAGGGTGATTGACACGTTGCAGGGATAGCCGCCGGAGATGGTGGTGGCCTTCCAGCGGAAAGTGACCTGGCTGGGAACCGAAGCATCGATGAAGATGTCGCAGCCGGTGCTGTCGGTCCGGATATCGTCCCACAAGACGGCAATCCGCTTGGCCGCCTTCAGCCCGGCGTCGCTGTTGCTCCACTCGTTGCTCCCGCTGCCGAAGTTCACAAAGCCGTTGCTGCATACGTACGCGGTGGTGTACTCCACGCCGTAGAAGGGGAAGGCAAATGGCAGCGTGTAGGTCCAGTAGGCGTCGTCGGCACGCCAATTCTGGGGGGTGCCCACCTCGGCAAACAGGCTGCTGCCCAGGTTGGTCTCGAAGTACTGACCTTGCGTCAGCACCGTCCAAGTCAGCGGCGGCTGCCCCTGCTCGGCCTCCAACTGCACCGGACCGTACCATCCGTTCAGCAGCCCGGGCGGCAAGGCGTCGGTGGTGATTACCGGCGGACCATAAAGCACCAGGATTTCGACCTTGGCGAGATTCGAATCGCCGCCGTCCGGCGGCACTCCGCCATCATTGGCCTTGAAGTTGAAGAGGTCGGTTCCGTAGTACCCGGTCGCCGGCGTGTAGAGCACCTGGTTGCCGTAGTTCACCAGGCTGTAGGGCAGGTCGCCGCCGGTGATGACGTGGCCGTTGCCGACGTCGGTCAGCGTGTTCCCCGCCTGCGGCAACGTAGTGATGATGTAGGTGAGCGCGCCCGGCGGGTCGGGCAGGCCGTCATAATCGGTGGCCAGCAGCGTCACCAGCAGCGGCGTGTCCACCGGCGTCTGGAGATACGAGTCGAAAGCCCTAGGTGGACCGGAACACATGGCCAACGCCAGGTTCACCGCCTCGAAAGCGTCCACCATGCCCATGCCGTACGAGTTGTCATTCCCGGTCGGCCCCAGATCATGGGCCGTGTCCAGAAGTATCTGCTTGACCTCGTCCACACTCAGGTCCGGGCAGGCCTGACGAATGAGGCAGACCGTCCCGTTCACGTGCGGCGAAGCCATGGACGTGCCGTCCCAGCCGTAGAATTCGTACCCACCGCCGGGCACTGAGGACCGCACCTCGACGCCGGGAGCGACCACTTCGGGCTTGATGGCCTCCCCGCCGGTCGGGGTGCAATGGCTCGGCCCGCGGGAGGAGAAGTCCGCGATCGGCCAGCTTGGGTTGTGGGCATCGACCGCTCCCACCGCGAAGCAGTTCAGGCCGGTGGTGGCTCGATCGGCGGGACGCCGAACCGTCTGCGGGGAAGGCCCCTCGTTGCCCGCGGAGAAGAGCTGGACGATGCCCGCCGCCTCACAGTTGTCCAGGTAGAGCCAGAAAGTCTGATCACAGGGCGGATACCCGTGCCAGGTTGCCAGGCCCCACGAATTCGAGCACACCGCCGGCACATCCCAGTTGGTCGAAGGATTCCCATCCGGGTCGATCAGCCACTGGAAAGCGGCGATCGCGTCGGCCACGGTGTGCGGGATGTCGATCCGGTCGATCACTGCGGCATGAATCCACTTCGCGCCCGGAGCCACGCCGATCTCGTCACCCGGCGGGCCGCCGCAAACCGTCCCCATGGTATGGGTGCCGTGAGCCCCGAACGCCGTCGGGAAGGTGGTGTTGGTGACCGGGTCGAACCAAGCCCATTGCGGGTGGCCGCTGTACTGCGGATCCAGGCCGCGCCAGCGGCTGGCCAGGGCCGGATGGTTGCCATCCACGCCCGTGTCCAGAGTCGAGGTCAAAACACCCTCGCCGGTGAAGCCCATGGCCCAGACCTCCGGAGCCCGAACCGCTTGCACGCCGTTCTCGGGCGTGCGCTGCCCGCCGCGGTCAGTCCCCTCGGTCCGCGGATTCTGCGGGGCAATCAGCTCGATCTCGTAGTTGAAGTAGATGTTCCCCACGTCCGGATGGCCCGCGAGTTGCCGGATTTCATCGACCGGGCCGTCCACCTGGAACAGGTTGGCGACCCAGAAGGGCCGATAACTGTTGATCCGCCCAGCAGCGTGGAGAGCTTGAAGGTACTCCTCCAAGTCGCTCTGGGTGGAATAGGCCTGATCCTGAAGGGCGCGGACCACCGTCTCGTGCCGGAGCTGCATGGTCGCTCGGGCCGATTTGAGAGCCGCGTTGAGCCCGCGGACATCCACCTGGTCCTTGAGGAACACCAAAACCGAAACCGTCTCGGTGCCGGGTTTGGTGGCCAGAATTTGTTCCAAGCTCGGGTCGAGCGTGCCGGCGGTGGCCGCAACCATGGTTGCCAGCGCCACACCGGCCAGCAGTCCGCCAGCGACCAGAATCTTCCTGCTGCGCATCGTCATAACTCCTTGGGTAATGGCATCTTCCCTGAAGATGCCGATCCGTTACCGGCCCCACAGAACGCCCCCGCGACAGTCGAATAGGCCCAGCCCATACAGGCGTGAACCTCGAGTGGGAATCCTTTGGCGCGCAACAAAGACCCGGGGCTCAGTTGGGAACGCTTCCGCCCCGCTCCACGCCGCAGCCCTCAGTTTACTGCGCCGCCAGCCGTAACTCAAGATATTTGTGACCGGCGGTAACGTCAATTCCCGTGTGTAATTGTTGCGGGTTAAGAAGGGCATTTCAGGCCACACCGCGGACCTCCCGGAATTCTTTGCAGACCCGCGTGGCGTACTTGGCGTTGTAGTACGCCACCAGACCGTACACGATC
>CAYZXK010000121.1:0-16490 GCA_964482395.1 uncultured Planctomycetales bacterium
AGTATCTGCACGGTCGCTTTCCCCGCCTGTCGCGGACGGCGATCCAGCGGCTGATCCATCAAGGGGCGATCACAGTGAACGGTCAGCCGACCAAGCCCAGCTATGAGCTTCGCGGCGGCGACGTGGTCGAACTGATCCTGCCGCCGCCCGAACCGCGCGAGGTGGTGCCCGAGGACATCCCGCTGGACATCATTTATGAGGACGATGACCTGCTGGCCTTGAACAAGCCGGCGGGCATCATCTGTCATCCCGCCCACGGCGATCAGACCGGGACGCTGGCTAATGCCCTGGTTTTCTACGCCAATTCACTCAGCCGCGGCGAGGACCCGTTCCGACCCGGCATCGTCCACCGACTCGACAAGAACACCACCGGCATCATGCTGGTGGCCAAGTCCGACGAGGCCCACTGGCGTCTGGCGCTTCAGTTCGAGCGGCGGACCGTGCAGAAGACCTACCTGGCACTGGTGCACGGCAACCCCCAGCTCGATGGCGACACGATCGACGCCCCGATCGGCGTGCACCCGGTGGTCCGCGAGAAGTTCGCGGTCATGATTCGCGAAAGCAAGATCGATGTGGCCAAGAACGCGGTCACGCATTACGAGGTGGCCGAGCGCTACAGGCACTACGCGCTGGTCAAGCTGTTCCCCAAGACCGGCCGGACCCATCAACTGCGGGTGCATATGTCGCACATCGGCCATCCGATCGTGGGAGACACCATGTATGGCGGGCGGGTGGTGAGCGAGTTCGATATAACCGGTCAGGGTTCGGTCGAACCGCTGTTTCCGCACCAGGCTTTGCATGCCTGGAAGATTCTGTTCCGCCACCCGATCCGCGAGAAGCCGATGGAGCTGGAAGCCCCCCTGCCGGCCTCCTTCAAGAAGGCCATCAGCCTGCTGCGGAGGATGAGCAATGCCTAGGGAACGATCCCAAAGCGTGGCAACCGCCTCCCCACGCTTTCTGGTGGGCGCGTGGCTCTGCGGCTGCCTGAACCTCCTGTTGCCGCTGGGGGCAGGGACTGCGCTTCAGGCGGCCGCTGCGGGACCGGCCCCGCCGCCTGAGCTGGGTGTCGAGCTGCGAAGCCTGCTGGCCGACCTGCCCAGCGGCACGCAGGCCGGCGTGGCGGTCGCTGAAGCGGACAGCGGGGTCGTCTGGTTCGGCTACCAGCCGGACGTTCCTCTGCGACCGGCCAGTTGCCTGAAGCTGCTGGTGGCCGCGGCGGCGCTGGAACGCTTCGGCCCTGGCTTCGAATATCAGACGCGGGTTCTGGTCTATGGTGATGAGCTGTGGGTGGTCGGGGCAGGTGATCCAGGACTGGGTGACGAGCGGATTGCGGGCCGGCGCGGCCAGGACGTCAACCAGCTCTTTGACGACTGGGCGGCGCTCCTGCGTCAGGCTGGCCGCCTGAGGCTGGGCAAGATCGTGCTGGATGACTCGATCTTCGACGATCAGGCGCGACACCCGGACTGGCCCGACAGCCAGGCTGACCGCTGGTATCAGGCCCCGGTGGGCGGCCTGAATATCAATGACAACTGCCTGGACGTAAGCATTCTGGTGCGGGGGAAAGCGATCGAGTTGCGGCTGCGACCCGATTTGCCGCCGGGGACGGTTCGCAACCTGCTCAGTCGGGGCAGGAGGCCGGGCGTGTCGATCCGGCGCCTGCCGGGGGAGGTCTTCGAAGTGAGTGGAGCGGTGGCCGGGGCGAGGGAGCTGGACCCGGTTCCGGCGGGCCGGCCGACGGTCTTTTTCGCTCAGGCTCTCAAGCAGGGGCTGGAACGGGGGGGGATTCAGGTGCTGGGGGATGTGGTTCGTCGCCGGCTCGACGAGGCGGAGTTGGCCGCCGCCTCGCCGCTGGCCTGTCACACTACCGGCCTGACCGAGGTGCTGTGGCGGTGCAACACGTTCAGCCAGAACCTGTTCGCAGAGTGTCTGTTGAAGTCGTTGGCGGCATACGAGCCGGACGGCCGACGGAGCGGTCAACCGGGCAGTTGGGAAGCCGGCGTCGCGGTCCTTCGTAGTACGCTCGGCCGGCTCGGGATCGAGCTGGACGGAGCGGTGATCCGCGACGGCAGCGGTCTGAGCGATGCCAACCGCTTGAGCGCTGACCAGCTTGTGCGACTGCTGGTGCGGATGCGCCAACACCGATACGGGGAAGTGTTCCGGGCCAGCCTGGCTGAGCCGGGTCAGCCGGGATCGATGCAGAAGCGGTACGACGAACCGGCCCTGCGCGGTCGGCTGCGGGCCAAGACCGGTACGCTGGCGCATGTGCGGTCGCTGGCCGGATACCTGGACCGGCCGGACGGCACCGTGCTGGCCTTCGCGCTGATCATCAACGGTCCCTGCGATCCCGCGGTGCCGGTACGAGTCTGCAAACTTCTGTTGGCGGCCGGGGGCGAATAGGAGCCGATTGCTCAGCGGTCGGCTGAAAAAAGAGTGCTCGAGGTGCGTGAGTCAGCAGCGCCGGACCTCCGGGTCCGGCGTTTTCGCCGCGCCGCCACGGTCGCGGTGGGCTCGGAGGTCCAGCGCTACGGTTTCTCAACGCACTGTCAGCGGCCCGGATAGCCGCAGGGCGGTCTTCAACGCGCCGCCAGATCGGCCAGAGTCTTGTCGATGAGGGCTTCGATTTGCCGCTCGTAGTCGGCCGAGACGCCCGAGTGAGCCATCAGGATCTTGCCGTCCGGTCCGATAACGTAGAAGGTGGGAATTCCGATCACCCGATAGGCGACCGCCACGTCGCTGGCATCCAGCAGCAAGGGGTAGGTGAAGCCGGCGTTCTTCATATAACCGACCGGGTCGGAGCGGGGCCCGCGCTCATAACAGTTTACCCCAAACACTGCGACCGGCTTGTCTTTGTACTTGTCGTGAAGCTTCTGCATGAAAGGCATGGCTTGACGACAAGGCCCGCACCAGGTGGCCCAGAAGTCCAGCAATACGAGTTTGCCGCGCAGGCTCTTGAGCGAGACCTCCTTGCCGGTTGCGTCCTTCAGGGTCCACTCCGGGGCCTGGGTGCCGATTTCCAACAGGCCGTGGCTTTGCGGAGGGCCGGACGCGAACGGGTCGGTAAATCCGGCGGGCTTGTCGAGTTGGAAGGCATCCTCGGGGATTGGGGGGTTGGTCTGGAGGCTGGTCAGCGAGGTGGTAATGGAAGCCCTTCCGATCGGAGTGGGCACGATGCGTTGCACCCGGCGCGGCAGGTGGTCGGCTTTGGCGAAGTACCATCGGGCTTCGCCGCTGTCATCGGCATACACGACATGAATAACGTCGCATTCGACGTCGCCCACGGTCTCCGTGCCCAGGTGGGTGATGGTCTTGGCCTGGACCTCGCGGGCGAACGGGCGTTCGGAGGCCAGCTCGCGTATGAGAATTGCCGCCGCGTTGTTCAGCAGCAGGCTCCCGGCCGGCAGATCGCGCTGGACGAAAACCTTCTGACCATGCTCGGCCAGCATCACCTGCTTTCCGTCGCTGGCAAGCTGGAAGAGAACCGGCTGGCTTTGCCGGGGGGGAACCACCTGGGCGTCTACTCGGAGCTTGGGGATTTCCGCGCCGGGGATGGTCACCAGGATGACCGAGCCCTCCATCCTGGGGGTTTGCTGCGACAGGAGGCCGTCGGCCTCCCCGTGGGCCTGGTAACGGACCGCCTTGATAGCCCGGGCGGCCGCCTGTGCCTCTCGGAGGATATCGCGCGCGTCCGCGGCGTCTCCGGCGGCATCTACCACCGGGCACGCCAGCAGGCCGAGGGCCAGTAAAACTCCCAATCGCATGGTTACCCCGACGGATCGCGCACCGACTCCTCAGTGTCGGGCCGGCTCCTAATCCGGTATACTGATGGAAACGGGTTTGGGTCGCAAGCGCCACCAGTGGCCCGAGTTGGCAGCGGGGCAACAGCCGGGCATGCGGCCCGGCACAATGTCGATCGGCGGCATCGGAGCGGCCCAGGCGCTTGCTTAGGTGGCCCTGATCCGTCTATAAAATACAGATTGGCTACCGCATTGAGGCGGCGGCCCGCGGAGCCAAGAGTGCTCAACGAAGGTTCTAACGTCTTTATAACTGGGGCTACCGGGCTTATCGGCGGGGAGCTTGTACGTACGCTGATCACTCGGCCGGTCGGGCGAGTGTGGGCCCTGATCCGGCCCACGCGGTCCAGCAGCCCCGGCCGGAGGCTGGCCGACCGGCTGTGCCGCTCGGGCGACAAACCGGCTTCAGCCATTCGGGACCGCGTGCGGGCAGTGGCTGGAGACGTTAGCGCTCCCGGACTGGGGCTGAACGAAGCCGACGGCCAGGAAGTCAGGCGTCAAGTGGACATCATCATCCACAGCGCCGCCGAAACTTCCTTCATCCGGGCCGTCGACTGCCGCCGAACGAATATCGCCGGAGCCGAGAACCTCATCGAGTTTACCCGGAGCTGTGAGCGGAAGCCGCTGCTGGTATGCCTGAGCACGGCATACGTGAGCGGAGTGGTGGCCAACGCCTGCATCTCTGAGGAGGATGGGTGTCGGCCGGGGAACGAGCATCACAATGAGTACACCCGCTCGAAGGCGGTTGCGGAGGAGCTGGTTCGTTCCAGCGGCCTGCCGGTGCTGGTAGTCCGGCCTTCGATCGTGCTCAGCGCCGGCGTGCCGGACCCGGGCTTCGCCCGGGCGATTCTGGGTTTCGCCCCGCTCCTGAAGGAGCTGGACGCGGTCCCGATCAACCCGCAGGCCCGGGCAGATACCGTACCGGTCCAGTTCGTGGTAGACAGCATCATCGGCTTGCTCCAAAAGCCCAAGCTGCGGCACGACTGCTACCACATCTCGGCCGGAAACGTCGGTGCGGCCAACTACGAACAACTGGCTCGGGTTTTGGATCGGTTCTATAACCGGCCGGTCCCGCTGCGGCTTATCGCCCCCTCCCAATGGAGCAAGGAGCTGCACCGCCAGTATGTCAGCACGCCCACCCAGCGCAAGGCCTTCGCTTCATTGCGCAACTACCTGCCCTTCCTGAACATGAATGTCTTGTACGACAACCGTCGACTGCGGGAGGAGCTGGAGGACCGCTTTCCTCCACTGCCGTCCCTCACCGAATACATGGAAGAACTGCTGCGCCTGGTCTCGACCGGGCGCCATGCGGGCCGCCTGACCCGCGTCAGCTCGTAGCCCATCTTCCCCGTTACCAGCCTAGCCAGGCGTCGGCCGCAGCCCACCAAGCCAGGCTACGGACCCTGAGGATTCAAGCGATCGGATATACTCTCTGCGGCGAGTCCAGCGCTGCCAACCTTGCCCCGCGGGCGGACCGGGAGGTGGCGCTTTAGCCGGGAATGGCTAGATGCGCCGGTCAGTGTGCAGCCTATCTGCTTGCCGGTTGCTGCCTCTCATTATGGGCGGTCTGGGTCCGATCGGGCTTGCGGCCTGTGGCGGATCGGGCGGGGACCGGTCGCGCCCTCATTACCCATACGAGGTCATCGCGACCACCGGGATGGTGACTGATATCGTCCGGCAGGTGGCGGGCCAGAAGGCCAGCGTGCGAGGCCTGATCGCCAGTGGTGTCGACCCGCATCTCTACAAGCCGACCCGCAACGACGTGGCGGCCCTACAGCAGGCCGCGATCGTCTTCCACAACGGATTGATGCTGGAGGGCAAGCTGAGCGTGGTGCTGGGCCGGTTGGGCCACAGCGGCAAGCCCGTTTACCCGGTCACTGCCCTGCTGAACCCGACTGACCTGCTTTCGGCCCCGGGCCAAATCGGCCACGCCGACCCTCACGTCTGGATGGACGTGATGGCCTGGTCCCGGGCGGTCGAGGCGGTGGCTGGGCGGTTGGCCGAGTTCGACCCGCCCAACGCCGAGTATTACCGAGCCAATGCCGAGCGTTATCAGGAGGAGTTGCGCAAGCTGCATCAGTACGTGCGGGAGGTGATCAGTTCGATCCCCGAGCGGCAGCGGATCCTGATTACGGCCCATGACGCGTTCGGCTACTTCGGTCGGGCCTATGGCATTCGGGTGGAGGGGATTCAGGGGCTTTCGACCGAATCGGAAGCCGGGTTGCAGGATATCAACCGACTGGTGGATCTGATAGTGGAGAACCGCGTCCGGGCGGTCTTCGTCGAGACCAGCCTAGCTGACAGGAACGTCCGGGCCCTGATCGAGGGGGCCGCGGCTCGCGGCCAGCCGGTCAAGATCGGCGGAAGCCTCTACTCGGACGCGATGGGCCCGACCGGCAGCTACGAAGGCACTTACATCGGAATGATGGACCACAACGCCACGGTGATCGCCCGGGCCCTGGGCGGCCACACGCCTGAAGGCGGCCTGCATGGTAAGCTCAATCTGCCCGAGTGACTGCCATCGGGCTTGGTCGGCGACGAGATGATCATGGAATACGAGCCGTCCAGCGACCAGTTCCGCACTGCTGAACTCGGCCGATTCCCCGTCCGCCACCCGGCGGCCACCGGCGCTGAGCACCCTCCCCAATCCCCGTTGTCGGTTCATGATCTGACCGTCGCGTACCATCGCAAGCCGGTTTTATGGGACGTGGATTTCGACCTGCCGGAGGGGAAGCTGGTCGGACTGATCGGGCCGAACGGGGCCGGCAAGAGCACGCTGCTAAAGGCCATTGTGGGGCTGATACCCGCCGCTTCGGGCCGGGTGACCATCTACGGCAAGCCCTATCGGCAGCAGCGGCACCTGGTGGCCTATGTCCCGCAGCGCGAGAGCGTGGACTGGGAGTTCCCGGTCAGTGTCCTGGATGTAGTGGCCATGGGGTGCTATGGCCGGATCGGCTGGTTCAAACCGGTCCGACGGGTGCATAAGCAGGCCGCCCGGGCGGCACTGGAGCAGGTCGGAATGCAGGAGCTGGCCGGTCGCCAGATCAGCCAGCTTTCAGGCGGCCAGCAGCAGCGGGTTTTTCTGGCCCGGGCCCTGGCCCAGGGCGCCCGGTTGTATTTGATGGACGAACCCTTTGCGGGAGTCGATGCCGCCAGTGAGAAGGCCATCGTCGAGATTCTGCACATGCTGCGCCGCTCGGGTGAGACGGTGCTGGTGGTGCATCATGACTTGCAGACCGTTCGCGAGTATTTCGATTACGTGCTGTTGTTGAACATGCGGGTGGTCGCTCAGGGTGCCACCGAGGCGGTCTTTACCGTTGAGAATCTGCGGAAAACTTACGGCGGCCGGCTGACTCTGCTGGAGGAAGCCGCCCAGGCGATGTCGCGACCCGAGGGGGCAACGTGACGGTGCTGACCGGGAAGTTGGGGTTGTGGAGCTGTCTGGCGGCTGCCCAGGAGCCGGCGCCGGCTGCCTTCTGGCGCATCCTGATGCTGCGCGACCACAACACCCGGGTGGTCGCGCTCGGCGTCGGCTGCCTGGGCCTGGCGGCCGGGATGATCGGCTGCTTCCTGTTGCTGCGTCGACGCGCCCTGCTGGCCGACGCGCTCAGTCACGCCACGCTCCCGGGGCTGGGTCTGGCCTTCATCCTTCTGGCCGGGCTGGGCGGTACCGGCAAGTGGCTGCCCGGGCTGCTGGCCGGAGCCGCAGTCTCGGCGGGACTGGGCATCCTCTGCATCCTGGCCATCTTGCGCTTGACCCGCATCCAGGAAGACGCCGCCCTGGGGGTGGTGCTGAGCGTCTTCTTCGGTCTGGGAATCGCTCTGGCCGGACTGATCCAGAATTTGGGCCGTGGGCAGGCCGCCGGTCTGACCTCGTTCATCTACGGAAAAACGGCTTCCATGCTGCTGAGCGACGCGCTGGCCATGGCGGCCGTCGCCGGTTTGACCGGCGCTATCTGCGCGGCCCTGTTCAAGGAGTTCATGTTGGTTTGCTTCGACCCGGGGTATGCCCGGTCCCGGGGGTGGCCGGTGCTGGCGCTGGACCTGCTGATGATGGTTCTGGCGAGCGTGGTGATCGTGATCGGCTTGCAGGCGGTGGGGCTGGTCCTGGTTGTAGCGCTGCTGATCATTCCGCCGGCCGCGGCTAGGTTCTGGACCCAGCGCTTGCCGGTCATGTTCGCCATTTCGGCCGGTCTGGGTGCTTGGGGCTGCCTGGTCGGCGCGGGCCTGAGCGCGGCGCTGCCGCGCTGGCCCAGCGGCGGGATCATCGTAGTGGTGTCCGGCGGCCTGTTTGCGATCAGCCTGCTGCTGGGGCCGGCGGGGGGACTGCTGGCCCGGGCGATGGCCCGAAGGAGGCTGGGCCGTAAAGTTGCCCGGCAGCATCTGCTGCGGGCCCTCTACGAACTGACAGAGACGCCCCCTGCCATGCAGCCCGATAAAGCCCGGCCCAAGCCGATCCGGTTTGAGCAATTGCTCGGTGCCCGCTCCTGGTCCCCTGCCCGATTACGCCGACTGCTCGCAACGGCCCGACGAGCCGGCTGGGTGGAAGGTCCCGACTCAGATGATCGGTGGACCCTCACGGTGGGGGGACTTCAGGCCGCCTGGCAGGTCACCCGCAACCATCGGCTGTGGGAGTTATACCTTATCGCCCATGCCGACATCGCCCCCAGCCACGTGGACCGCGATGCCGACCAGGTGGAGCACGTGCTGGAGCCGGAGCTGATCGCTCGACTGGAAAGCGAACTGTCGGTTCGATATCCGGAGCTGGCCAGGCCACCCAGTCCGCACGCCCTGCAAGTCGAGCCGGCCGACGCGGGCGACCCGATCGAGACCCGAACATGCAAGACGCCGACCTGAGCGGTTTTGTCTGGCTGCCCCTGGATACCTGGATCGTGGTGACCGGGATTCTGGGGGGAATGTCTTGCGCGCTGCTGGGCAGCTTTTTGGTCTTGCGGAAGATGAGCATGTTGGGCGACGCGATCAGTCACGGGGTCCTGCCCGGGCTGGCGGCGGCTTTCCTGCTGACCGGCAGCCGGGAGAGCTGGGCCATGCTGGCTGGAGCCGGGTTGGCCGGTCTGCTTGTCGCTCTGTTGGCCCAATGGATTCATCGGGCAGGGAAGCTCGAAGCGGGCGCCGCGTTGGGAGTGGTGTTCACTGTTTTGTTTGCCGGAGGACTGATTCTCATCCGACAGTCTGCCGACCAGGTCGATTTGGATCCGGATTGCGTGCTCTACGGCGCAATTGAGCTGGTGCCTCTGGACCAGGTGGAGCTGGGGGGCTGGCAGGTGCCGCGCGCCGCCCTGTTTAACGGGGCGGTCTGGCTGGTAAATCTGCTTTTCGTCCTGCTGCTGTACAAGGAGCTGAAGATCTCGGCCTTCGATCCGGCCCTGGCGACCACGCTGGGCATCAACGCCGCGCTCATGCATTACTTGCTGATGACCCTGGTCGCGATCACGACCGTGGCGGTCTTCGAAAGCGTGGGCAGCGTCCTGGTGGTCGCCATGCTGATTGTCCCCCCGGCTACCGCCCGGCTGCTTACCGACCGCCTGCCGGTCATGCTGGTTATCGGCCTGCTCCTGGCGGGGTTGTCGGCCCTGGTGGGTCACGTGGCAGCCATAACCTTCCCCACCTGGCTGGGGCTGAGGGGTGTGAGCACCAGCACCGCCGGCATGATGGCCGCAGTCGCCGGCTTGTGGTTCGCTCTGGCGATGTTGGCCGCTCCCCGCCAGGGCGTGTTCACCCGACTGCTGCACCAGGGCCGTTTGGCGCTGCGGATCACCGGCGAGAATCTGCTGGGAGCCCTCTACCGGCTTCAGGAGATCGATGCCCGGCCCAGCCCGGCTGGGCTGGGCACCTTGCGGGCCGCGACCGGAACCGGGCCCGGGCTGGCTAGGCTGGCCATGTGGCGACTTCGCCGAGCCGGACTGGTCGCGGAGCAGGGGGGAGGCTACCGGTTGACGGCTGCCGGGCGGGCGGCGGCGGGGAACATCGTTCGCTCGCATCGCCTGTGGGAGACCTATCTTGGCGAGCATCTGGACCTGCCGGCCGATCACCTGCACCTGCCGGCCGAGCGGCTGGAGCACGTCACCACCGCGGGATTGCAGCGGCGACTGGCCGAGAGCGTCGAGCACCCGCCACGGGACCCGCACGGCCAGCCCATCCCGCCGGCTGACGGGTGAACTGTCTGGGATGACAGGGCGGTGCGGTGGTTGGAGCGGGCAGGAGTGCGACCGCCCGGGCCTCTGACCGTCGCTCAGGCGAAGACCGTGACCGGCAGGCCCACCGGCCGGACCGCAGCGGCGATGGCTTCCAGTTCGGCGGGCGTCAGGGGCGTCACGTAGGGTTCTGCCGTCCGCCGGGCGACAGTGTAGATCTGCACCAGTGCAATCCGGGCCCCGCCGTCCAGCAGCCAGCGCAGCCGGTCCACGTAGGCCGAGATTTCCGGTCCGGGCGGCGGCTGGCCGTGAAGCCGGACAAACAGGGATTGCACCACCACCGGCCGCACTCGGGCCGCGGCCAGGAGGTTGTCCATTATCCGTTGCAGCGGGACCTTCGGGCGGTTAACCACCTGGAAGTACTGTTCCGTGCCCGCGTCCAGCTTAGCCCAGATTTCGCCGTTGTTCCGGTCCAGCAAAGTCAGAGCCTGGGCGACGGCAGGACGGTCCAGAGCCGACCCATTGGTGATCACGATGATTTTGGCCTCGTCGAGTCGATAATCCCGGCGGACCCTGACCGCGATCTCCACCGCCTGCGGAAAGGCCGGGACGATGGTCGGCTCGCCGTCGCCGGAGAAGGCCAGGTCGTTCAGCCGTCTGAGTTCCTGGGGCACCTGGCAGAACTCGGGCTCCCGGAACAGGGCGGAATGATTCCGCGTCATATGGCCCAGCTCGGCTTCCAGAAGGTTGAGATCCACCTTGCCGGACGGGGGTCGGACGGTCCGGTCGGCGCAGCAGTAGACGCAGTCGAAATTGCAGGCCGCGTCCGGGTTGAGGTTGATGCCGATGCTCAGTCCGCGGGCCCGGCGTGAAATGACCGGGTAGACGTAAGTAAAGTCCCTCCAGCGTCGGGGATGAGAGGCGAAGATCTGCTTGAGCGGTTTCAATCCGGTATTCCCGTGAACAAAATCCCGACCGGCAGGTCGAAATTAGACCTCAGGGTACTACAATCATACGACTTAGACACGCGCCGCTCAGGCCCCGACGACCGCCTGGACGGACCGAGCTTCTCCACGCGGTGTGGAGAGGAGTTGGCGGGATGATGCTCGGCTCGCCCTTCCCGGCCAACTTCGGGCTTCGACCCGCTCCTTTGACCAGGGAGCGGGTCTCTTTTTTGCCCCGCGGGTCGACTCGGCCGGCTAGTGGTCGGCTCTCAGGCGGCCATCAGCCGGCGCACGTGCTCCGGCACGCAGCGGGCCAACACCTGGTGGTTATAGCCTCCTTCCAGCACGGCCAGCAGCCGACCGTCTGAGTGTCGCTCCGCCAGCTCGACCAGAGTTTTCGTCATCCAGCCGAAAATCTCGTCGGACAGGGCCAGGTTTCCCAGCGGGTCATCGGCGTGGGCATCGAAGCCGGCACAGACCAGCATCATCTGGGGAGCAAACCGCCCCAGGGCCGGAATCACCCGCGTCTTGAACGCCTCACGATAGTCATCGTCCGTGGCTCCCGGCAGGAAGGGGATGTTCACGGTGTACCCGCGGCCCGGCCCGATCCCGATCTCCTCCTCAAACCCGCTGCCGGGATACAGGTAATTAGGGTGTCCATGCAGACTGATCACCAGTACCGAGGGGTCGGTCTCGAACGTATGCTGGGTGCCGTTGGCATGGTGCACATCGAAATCCACGATTGCCAGCCGATCCAGCTTGAACTCCGCCTTCAACACGCAGGCCGCGATCGCGATGTTGTTCAGCAGGCAGAAACCCATGGAGCGGTCGCGTTCGGCGTGATGTCCCGGTGGTCGCACGGCACAGAAGGCTCGCTTGAGCTGGCCGCCGGCGATCTGTCGGGCCGCCTCGATCACTCCGCCGGCTGCCAACCGGGCGATCTCGTAACTCTCCGGGCAGATCGCGCTGTCCGGCACGTCAATATACGGGTATCCCTGCCGGCAGGCGGCGTCCAGTCGCGTAAGATACTGATGGGTGTGCACGTACTGGATGATGATCTCGGAAGCCGGCACGGCCTCGATCGGCTGGCAAGCTTTGAGCAGGCCCGCCGAGGTCAGCGCCTCCTGAATGACTGCCAGCCGGGAGGGAGCCTCGGGGTGCCCCGGCCCGGTCGTGTGCCGCCGAAAACGATCGTCGATCAGAATTCCAGTGCCAGGCATCACCCCAGTCTATCTCGTTCTGGCCGGCACGTCACACCCGGCGGGTCCCATATCCGCCTGGTCGTTGGCGGGGATCGAAACCGGCCACAAGAAGATTGGGGGCCCGGGTTCCAGCGGGTCGAGCTAAACACGGGACGGTCCGTGGCAACGTTTTACACGAGCGGTTGACGGGGTAGGATGCCGGCATGCCTGGGGCCGCGACCGATAACGGCGGCAAGTTGACCACGGGCCAGACGGGCGGTTCGGCCGAGCTGGAAGGCCCGGTGCCCGCGCCCGTGCGCGAACCCGACGAGCGTGAAGCTGCCCCCGCCCCGGTCAGACCGGCTCGTCGAATCCGGGCCACGGTCCTGCTGGTTCTAAACTTCCTCCTGTTTTGCGGGCTGTGCATCTTCACTCATTGGTTGCACGTCGCCCAAGTCTTCGACTTCCGCTTGGCCTCGTATCTGGAGCCGCTGCGTTTTTGGGGGCCGCAGACCCAGAATCTCTACGACTTCATCCTGTTCCCCATCAGCGTCGATCAGACGCCCATTCACGGGGTGGTGATCGGCTTGCTGGTGGCGTCGATCGTGGCGGTCCCGATCTCGGTTTCGATTCTGTACCGGTTCCGAAGTACGCTGCCATATCTGGCGGCGGTTCTGGTTCTCGCCCATTTGCCCTGGATGGCGATCACGCTGGCGGCCAGTTGCGCATTGGCCTCCCTGCGACCGTTCCGCATGTCCTTTCGCTTCGGTTCGGCACTGCTGGGGATGCTGCCGGTGCTGCTGTACCTGTACCTGGCGACCCGCGGCCCGGGGGAGCCGGTCAGCGCCAGCATTTCGCCGGAGCGGAAACTGCTGCTGGCTGGGCCGTGGCTGCTGGCGATCCTGGCCGCCTGCACCATGCTGGCAGTGATCATCTTCATAGCCCGGGTGGTCAACGATCGGCCGGGAGCGGTGGCCCCGGTGATGGCGTTCATGTTCGCCACCCCGGCCGTTCTCTTTCATGCCCGGGTGGGCGCCGACGAGCTTCAATACCGGATACTGGAGGCCCGGTACGGCCCGCGGTCGGAGCGATTCGAGCCAGTGCGTGACGCCACCGACAAGATTCTGGCACTGTTCCACCAATGGACCATGCCGGGTATGGACAGCCTGGTTCGCCGCAGCGCCCTGCTGGCCGCGTGGAGTTCGGATCCCAAGGAGCAGTTGGCGGTTAAACGCCTGATATCGCGGCGCCTGCTGCTGGACCTGATGGACGATCGGCGGGAGGCCTATGAAGCCTGCAAGGATTTCATCGCCGATCATCCGACCAGCCGGTATGTCCCCAATGTGTTGTACATCCAGGCTCGGGTGCTGGACACCCGGCTGGATGAGCGGACGCTGGTCGGCCAGACCGCTCAGCGGGAGCTGTACACGGCTTTTCCCCATGCCGAGTCTGAGCCGGTGTGGAGTAATCTGCTGACGCAGTACCCGCACTCTCCGCTGGCGGTGGTGGCCCGGCTCCGGGTGGCGCAGCTTCGACTTCGCAAGGGAGATGCGGACGGTGCCTTGGCACTTCTGGCAGCCCCGCCCGGAGCTGTGAGCGGAGGTCCGCAGGCCCAGGCCAGCCCGACCGATCGTCCGCTGTTGCGTCCCCGTCCGCCGGAGAGCAGCCTGGAGTTCGACCCGGATCAGGACCTGTTCGAGGCGGAGCGGCTGCGTGAGCTGATCATGGCCAATCGGGATGATCCACGTTATGGGACCAAGCCCTTGCGGGAGCTGGCCGCCTTGGACCCGCACCGTCCGGGCTACCGGGACCAGCTCTTGCGCCTGATGGACCGTTATCCCGACGGCCTGCTGACCGACAATCTGGCAGTGCGGTGGGCCAGCGCCGCCCCCAGCCAGGCGGAGCGGGCGGAAAAGCTGCTGGGCTGCATCCAGCGGTATCCCTCGGGCGATGCGCTTCCTGAGGCGTTGTTCGCGCTGGCCGATCTGGAGGTCCAGGTGCTTGGCAGCGACGATCAGGCTCGCCGGGCGGCTGGCCTGGCCCGCCTGCGTGACATCGTGAGCCGCTTCGGACACACTTGCTGGGGCAGGCGGGCCGATGAAAGACTCAAGATGCTGGAACCCACAGCCACGGCCACCCTGCCGACCACGTTGCCATGAAGCACATTGTCCTGGCGATCACCGGAGCCAGCGGAGCCGCTTACGCTCGGCGGCTGGCCCAATGCATCCTGGATAGCGGGGCTCATCTGCACCTGGTGGCCTCGCCCCACGGACGACGGGTGCTGGCCGAGGAGTTGGGGCTGCGCAAGCTGACGCCCGCGGGCCTGACCGGTTACCGGGCCCCGGCCGCCACGCTTTACGCCCACCGCGACCTGGGCGCCAAGATCGCCAGCGGTTCATTCCCCACCGACGGCATGGTCATCTGTCCGTGCAGCAGCAACACGCTGGCGGCGGTCGCGGCCGGCACAGCGGGGAATCTGGTCACGCGGGCCGCGTTGGTGACCCTCAAAGAGGCTCGCAGGCTGGTTTTGGTGCCGCGTGAGACGCCGCTCAGCCAGATTGAGATCGCCAACATGTTGCGCATCAGTCGGGCCGGCGGCATCATCTGCCCCGCCAGTCCGGGGTTCTACCTGCTGCCCCAGACCATCGACGACCTGGTGGACTTCGTGGTAGGCCGGATACTGGACCTGCTGGGTATGCCGCATGCCCTGAAGATTCGCTGGGAGCCCTCCCGAGATCCCGCGCCGGCCCGCCCGCCGATTCGGGAGTGACCCATGGCGGGTCGGCTGCGCACCTGGGGTGAAATGATCAGATTCAGCCATTCGGTCTTTGCGCTGCCGCTGGCTTTGCTGGCCACTTTTCTGGCCGCTCGACCCGGCTTGCCGACCTGGTGGCAACTCGGGCTGATCGTGGTGTGCATGGTGGCCGCCCGTAGCGCGGCCATGACCTTCAACCGGATCGCGGACGCCCGTCTGGATGCGCTGAATCCCCGAACCGCGAACCGAGCGCTGCCGCGCGGCACAATCACGATTCGAGCGGCCTGGGGCTTCTTTCTGGTCGCCTGCGCGGTCTTCGTGCTCGGCTGTGCCGGGTTCCGCTGGCAGGGGAACAATCCTTGGCCGCTGAGGTTGTGCCTGCCGATTTTGGTCCTGGTGTGCTTTTACTCATACACCAAGCGGTTGACGCGTTGGTCACACCTGGTTCTCGGTCTGGCGATCGGGCTGGCGCCCGTCGCGGCGTGGATCGCCATTAGCCCGGCCACTCTGGGTCTGACCGCCGGCTGGCTGCTGATCGCCGCCGCGTTCTGGATCGGCGGATTCGACCTGATCTACGCCTGTCAGGACGTAGAGTTCGACCGGGCCCAGGGACTGTACAGCGTCCCGGCCAACTTTGGGGTGGCCACTGCCCTCCGGCTGGCCCGGGCCTTCCACCTGATCACGGTAGTCGGCCTGGTGGCAGTCGGGTGGACCGCCGGCCTGGGCGGCTTGTACTACGCCGGCGTGACACTGGTCGTCATCTTGCTGATCGTGGAGCATGCTCTGGTTAGCCCGCATGACCTGAGTCGCGTCAACCTGGCTTTCTTCACGGTCAACGGGGTGGTCAGCGTCGTGCTAGGCGTTCTCGGCGTGCTGGACATTGTGCTGACATCAGGCCCACGGTGAAATCCGTCGTCCACCCGGCCCTGAAAGCGCCTCATGCCGGGCGACCCCCGCGCCGGAGGTCGCTTCTTTGGCGGTCGGTGATCGTCTGGGGCCTGCTCATGGCTCCCCTGCTGTGGTGGGGACTGCCGGGCTCGGAGCGCGACGAGCTGCTGTTTGGTGGACAGCCGCCCTGGACCGCCGACCGCTACCGAACCCAGACCGACCTCCAGATGCTCCGCGACCGCCAGGCCGGCGCCGACACTGACCTCAATCCACTGGGCGATCGCAGTCGGCTGGTTGATTTGACGCCGGAACCTGCCCGCCGGGCCGAGATTCTTCGTCGCTACCGGCTTTACTCCCGCCAGCCCGACGAGATGATCATCTTTCGCGCCTTGCAGCGCATGAATCCGCGAAAGCTGGACCTAGACCCGCGTCTATACCAGTACGGAGGCGGGTACATTTATCTGATCGGGGCGGCGCTCGGGATCAGTTCGCTGCCGGGCCTGGTCCGACTCACCAGTGAGGTGGACTACTACCTGGAGCACCCCGAGGCCATGGCCCGGCTGTATCTGGTAGCCCGGGCAGTGTCGTTGGCCTTCGGCGGGTTGACGCTGGTCGCGGCAGCCCGGCTGGCCAGCCGCGTCGGTGGTCGCACTGCCGGCTGGATCGCGCTGTTCTCGATTGCGGCCTGTCCGGTTTTCATTACTGCCGTCCTGGAAGCCAAGCCCCACCTGCCGGCCGCGTGCCTGATCCTCTGGGCCACGATCAGCGGGCTGGAT
>CAYZXK010000122.1:0-21963 GCA_964482395.1 uncultured Planctomycetales bacterium
GTTCAACCTCCTGGTGTTGGCCCTGCTGGGGGGGGCGATCTGCCGCAGCGCGGCGGTGCAATCGGCCCGGGATGAGAGCATTTCCATGCGTGCGGCCCTCAAGTTCGTCGGGCAGCGTTATGGCGGATTCCTGATGGCCCCGCTGCTGCCGGTGGGCATAGTGGTCGGGATCGCGGTGCTGATGTTCCTGGGCGGATTGATCGGAGCCATCCCGTACCTGGGCGAGCTTTTCACCGGCGTGCTCTACCCGTTGGCCCTGCTGGGCGGCCTGGCCGCGGCCATCCTGGTCCTGGCCACCGTGATCGGCTTCCATCTGATGTGGCCGACCATCGCCGTCGAGGGCTCGGACGGCTTCGACGCCCTGTCACGGGCGTGCAGCTACGTCGGCAGTCGCATCTGGCACGTGGCCTTCTACTCCCTGGTGCTGTTGCTGTACGGAGCCGCATCCTTCGTGCTGGTGCGACTGGTCGTGTTGTTCCTGCTCAAGCTGTCGCACAAGTTCACCGGGCTGGGCATGAACCTGGTCAGCAGCGCCAAGCTGACCGGGACCGGAAAGCTGGACGCGATGTGGAGCATGCCGGCCTGGGCCGACCTGTCACTCATCCCCGGGGGTAACGAAACCCCGCTGTGGGGCAGCTTCGGGAACGGGCCGCTGGATGGATTCGAAAGGCTCGGATCCTGGCTGATCGCGCTGTGGGTCTTCCTGTGCGTCGGCCTCCTGGGCGCCTTCGTAGTCAGCTTTTTCTTCTGCGGCAGCACGCAGATGTACTTCCTGTTGCGTCGCGAGGTGGATGCCACCGACTTCGAGGAGGTCTATTACGAGGAGCCGGCTGAGGAACCGCTGGCCAGCGAGCCGCTGCCGGCCGCGACCACGCCCGGCGGGGAGGCGAGCCCACCGGCCGCACCGGCCGCTCCCGAGCCGCCGGCGGACCAGGCTCCGCCTCCGCCGACCGAGCAACCCTGACGGCCTGCATGCATCCGCCTGAGTCCGAAGCACCGACCGGCCAGAATCAGAGCCACCACGACCCATCCGGGTCGCCGGCCGAGCAAAACGCCCGCGACTTTCAGGCTCTGCGAGAATCCGGGGAGCAGCCCGGGGCCAGTCGATCAATCGGGTCGGCGGTGGCCGCGGCCCGGGACACCGTGGCCGGCCAACTGGTCCGGCTGGGGGCGACACCCAACCGGATCACGCTGGCCGGGTTCCTCCTGACCTGTGGAGGGGCATACTGTCTGGCACGGGGAGCGTCCCAGCAGGTGCCGTACCTCGCGGTCGGAGGGGAAGCGGCGGGCTGGTGGCCGGTACTGGCCAGCGGATTCCTGCTGCTGGCGGGGGCCTGCGATATGTTGGACGGGGCGGTGGCCCGCCTGGGGAAACTGGGCTCCCGGACCGGGGCAGTGCTGGACTCTTCGGTCGACCGCTTCAGCGACATGGCCGTCTATCTGGGCTGCTTCTTGCACTTCGCACTGTTGCGGCCACCCAACCTGACCTACCAGATTCTGGCCATAGCAGCACTGTGCAACGGCGTACTGATCAGCTACGTCAAGGCCCGGGCCGAAAATCTGATCCCGGACTGCTCGGTGGGGTATTGGCTGCGTGGGGAGCGCTGGGCCGCCATGCTGATCGGCTGCGCGACCGGGCACGTGCCGGCCGTCCTGTGGCTGATGGCCGTGGGGTGCCTGCTGACGGTGCGGCGACGGATTTCCTACGCCTGTCGGATGGTACGTGCGCTGGATGCCGGGCGCCCGTTTCCGCCACGCGGGCCCGACCCGGGCTGGCCGGGTCGTTTCCAGCTCTGGCGACATCCACGCGGGTCGATCGGCTATGATCTGGTGACCGGAGTTAACGTAGCCTACATCATCTTCGCGCCGTTGGTGTGGCCGGCGCTCCGGGCCGGCGGCCCCCACCCCGACCCGCTCGGAACCTGGCTCGCCGGTTGACCCGCGGCCCGGGCACCGGAAGAATGCCGCAGGCGATGAGGCGAGTGCGGCTCGACCCAGCCGACCGGCGACCAACTGCCCGGAGCACAGACCATGATGCAATCGGACCGGATCACGAGTCTGGGGTTCTGGCTCACCCTGACCGCGACCGCGGCTGTGGCTTTCGGTCAACAGCCGGAGACGACCCAGCCGGCCACCGCGCCGGCCCAGCGCACGCCGATCACCGCACGCGTACTCGAAGTCCGCGGCGAGGTCCGGCACGCGCCGCTGGACTCCGAAGACTGGCAGCCCTGCGCTGTTGAAGATGAATACCCGGAACTGACCGTGATCCTCACCGGCCTGCGTTCTTCCATCACGCTCCAGCTCGGCGCAGATGATACCTACGCGGTTGCCGTCGTCGAATCGGTCAGCCGGGTGGTCTTGAGCGAGCTGTACCAGACCGAGGACGCCAAGCGGATGCGGATCGGCGTGGGATATGGGCGGATCCGGGCCGGCGTGGCCGAGGGCGGTCTGAAAAGCGACTTCACCGTGGACTGCCCGGTCGCCACACTGGCCAAACGCGGAACCTGGGACTTCGGGCTGTTCTACGAACGCGACACCGACCGCTTCGAGATCTTTCTGCTTGACCAGGGCCTGATCGAAGCGTTCAACAAGGTCACCGGGTTGCGGCGGGAGTTGCTGCCGCGCGAAGTGGTCACTCAGACCATGCGTCGGTGGGCTGACGAGGCCCAGTTCCGGCGGAATGTGCCGGTGGTCGATCTGCTGGGGCAGGCGGATGTTGAAGTGGCCTTCAACACGCTGCAACAGAGCGGCCTGCGGGTGCTCAATCCCGAAGGCGGGCAGCAGGTGCTGCTGGACCTGTCCGGGGGCTTCTCTCAAGCCCGGTTCGCGGAGCTGCTCAGGAGCGTTCTGCCCGCTGCGCCGCAGCCGCGACCGGTAGGCGAGCATCGAGAGGGCTATTTCGGCACCGGTCGCGGAGACGAACTGATCCCGCTGGTGATCGAGAGCAACTCGCCGCTGGCGACCCAAGGCTCGGCCCGGCCGGGCCGGTATTTGTTCCGCCGGGCGGCACTGGAAGGCTGGTTGGACCGCTATGGCCGACGATAGCCAGCGAGCGACCGGGCAAACCGGCCGGAGCCGGCCGGGGACGAGAGACGGGCCGCGGTCGCTCCATTTCACGAAGATGCACGGCCTGGGCAACGACTACGTCGTCATCAGCCTGTTGGACCAGGAAGTGGCTGACCCGTCGGCTTTGGCTCGGGCCATCACCGACCGGCGGCGCGGAGTCGGTGCGGATGGGCTGATTTTGGCAGGACCGCCCCAGACTCCCGAGGCACACCTGCGAATGATCATGTTCAACCCGGACGGGTCGCGGGCCCAGATGTGCGGCAACGGGATCCGTTGCCTGGCCAAGCTGGCCTGGCAGCGGGGCTGGGCCAAGGCCAGCCCGCTGCGAGTGCAGACCGATCACGGCGTGCGGTCGCTGGATTTGATCCTGAACGCCGATGGAGGTGTCGACCGGGTGCGAGTGGACATGGGCGAGCCGATCCTCGACCCGGCCCGGATCCCGGTCGCCCTGGAAGGTGAGCGCGTGGTCGGGCGGCCCATCCCGGTGGCCGGGCGAACACTGACGATGACGTGCGTCTCAATGGGCAATCCGCACGCGGTGTTTTTCGTCCCGGACCTTCAGGGGGTGCCCCTGGCGACCTGGGGCCCGCTGATCGAACACGATCCGAGATTCCCGCAGCGTGTCAACGCGCATTTCGTGCAGGTGCTCGCTCCCGACCTGGTCCGGATGATCACCTGGGAACGCGGGGCGGGCATCACGTCGGCCTGCGGCACCGGAGCCTCGGCAGTATGCGTGGCGGGAGTGCTCAACGGACTCATCGACCGCAAGATCACCGCGGAACTGGCCGGCGGACACCTGGAAATCGAGTGGGACCCGCAGTCGAATCGGGTCTTCATGACCGGGCCGGCCGTCGAGGTCTTCACCGGCTGCTGGCCAGGGTGAGCGGAGCACCCCGGGTCGATTTTGAAGCTTCAGCTTTCGGGGCGATCGACAAAGAGCATTCCGCTTGCCGGCCCTTGAAAGAACGGTATACTGCCGCCTGCTGACACGGAGGTCTGCCCAGCGACATGCGATCCCCCCAAGTGCAAGTGACCATCAACCTCGACCAGGTTCGAGCGGCGGCGGAGTCGATCCGGGCCAAGACCGGCGTTGGCCTGATCGCGGTAATTAAGGCCGATGCCTACGGATTGGGTGCTCCCCGAATCGCCGACACCCTGGCTTCGGTCGTAGATCAGTTCGCGTATTTTTCAGTCGGAGAGGCCCGCGAGGTCGGTCGACCCGGGCTGATCCTGGGGCCGCCGGAGGGTGATCCGGCGGAGTTCCGCGAACTGAATCTGCGTCCGGCAGTCGCCAGCCGGGCCGCGGCGGCCAAGTTCGCCGGGATGCGCGTGGCGATCAAGGTGGACACGGGAATGCAGCGGTTCGGCTGCCGGCCGGAAGATTTGGATGATCTGGTGGCCCGTTGCGAGGTAGAGGACTTTTTCTCGCACGCAGTCACCATCGAGGCCATCCGCCGGCTGCGGGCAGCCTGCGGCGGACGCGGGCGCCCGATCCACGCGGCAGCCACCTGCCTGCTGGACCAGCCGGAAAGCTACTTCGACGCGGTGCGCCCGGGACTGGCCCTCTACCGCGGGGCAGTGCGGGTCAGCACCCGACTCCAGTCGGTCCGCCAGACCAGCGGGCCAGTAGGATACAGCGGCTTTCACTGTCCGCGAGTCGGCATCATTCTGGCCGGGTACAGCAACCTGCTGGCACCGGCTCCAGTCCTGATCAACGGACGTCCGCAGAAGCTTCTGGAAGTGGGAATGAACACTTCGTTCGTTTCCGTCGATCCGCGGGACCGGTCCGGCGACGAGGTGGTGCTGCTCGGCGACGGGCTTACGGAAGCGGCGCTCGCCGCGCACCTGAGGGTCCGGGAACACGAGATTCTGTGTCGCTACACGGCCATGGGCCCCCGGCATTACCTAACCCGGGGGCGGGTTGCCGCTCCGCTAGCCATCGGCCTGGCCGACCGCGCCCACGCCAGCTCCTGACCCCACCAGCGGAGTCAGTCCGTTTCCCGCCGGCCGGCAAGCACGGTGATCCCGGCCCGCCTCAGGACAGTTCCAGATCGCGGGGGTGGGGGGTATACTCTGAGTTGGCCCGCGGCGGGTCCGGCGCGATCCGGCGGATCGGTCGGTTCGGCGGCAGGCATCGGCAGGAGAAGGAGAATTCGCATGCGGCATCGAAGCGGCGCCAGTCGGTCGAATATAGCCAGAGCGGGTCTGATTGCAGCGCTGGCGGTGTTATGGACACTCTCCGCAGTCGCGCCCGCGGGCACGCCGGAGGGTTATTACGCGGTGACCTTCGTCGACCAGGGCAACTATCAGCATATTTTGGCCGACACGCTTTACACGCATAACGGCCACAACAAAGGCTGGGGGGGAGCGCAGCACGATCCGTGCCGCGACTCGATCGTGGCCCAGTTTCAGGCCGCCGGTTGGAACACCAGCCTGCACGAGTTCTGGATCCTGTTTTTCGGCCCGTTCTACAACGTGGTGGCGGAAAAACCCGGGACGACCCAAGCCGACACCATCTACATCGTCGGGGCCCACTATGACACGGCCAACACGCCGGGCGCCGACGACGATGCCAGCGGGGTCGCCGCGCTGCTGGAAATGGCCCAGATCATCAGCACTTGGGAGTCGAACTGCACGATCCGATTCTGCGCATTCGACAAAGAGGAACTCGGTTTGTTCGGCAGCGCCGCCTACGCGGACGACGTAGCGGGCCAGAACATCGCCGGCATGGTGCAGCTCGATATGATCGCCTACCGCGGGGCGGCGGGAAACCAGGCCCGCATCTTCGGGCGGACCACCTCGAACCCGGTCAAGCTGCCGCTGGCCCAGGCCTGCGCTGATTACGGCGGCATCGCGGTCACGGTCGGCGGGCAGCTCGACGCCAGCGACCACGCCTCGTTCGAGGCGGTCGGCATACCGGCCTGTGTCCCGATCGAATACGACTACGAGGGCAACCCGCACTACCACAAGTCCACCGACTCGGTGGATACGCCGAACTACATCGACTATCCATACGCGGTCGCCCTGACCAAGGGCACACTGGGATGGCTGGTCGACGCAGCGGGGATCAAGCCGCCGCACCCGGTCGGCGACGTGAACTGCGACTACCAGGTCGGGTTCGCGGACATCAATCCCTTCATCCTGGCTCTGACCAACCCGACCGCTTATCAGACCCAGTACCCCGACTGCGACATCCTGAACGCCGACATTAACCAGGACGGACAGGTCGGGTTCGGGGATATCAACCCGTTCGTGATTCTGCTGACGAACTGACCGGGGAGCAGATCCGGACCGCGCCACAGCTTTATTGCAAGCCCTGTCGAGCAGGCAGGTCGGCCTGAAGCGGGACCGGCGTCGGCTCTTTGAACTGGGTTGTCCGGCCTGCTTTTTGCGCTGATCCGGGGCGGGGGAGCGCAGGGTCGGAAATCACAAGTTCTTGCCAGAACGGCACTTGCAAAAGTTCCCGCAGGATGCTAGAAACTGCGCTGCTGACTAAGCTTCAAGAACGCAGACCGATGGCATAACGGTCAGGCTGCCGATAATATGACTGGCCGGGGCCAGGCAAGGCTCAATCTGGTCGGTCGCCATCAGCCGATGCACGGAGAAGATTCAGTCATGGAAGAGTATCTCAAGCTCAAGCAGCTAGTTGAAGAGGTCGCCGACGACGTCTACAAAGCGGTCGGGGGCAACAAGGCGGCCGGGACCCGCGTGCGGAAAGCCATGCAGGACATAAAGAACACCGCCCAGGCGGTCCGCAAGAAGGTGCTTGAGCTGCGCGGGGCTGAAGAGGCGCAGCCGCCCCAGCAGCAATAAGCGCGACCTGCCCGGCCCGGACCGGGCCCGCTCTACCCTCTGAGAAGCGATGCCCCCACCGCTGATCCTGGATCCGGCCACACTGGATTTCTCGACCCTGCTGGCCGACCGCGCGGAAATCGAGCGATTCAACCCCCACCGACACGAGTTCTCGCTGGTAGACGGGGTGGTTCTGCTTGACGTAGCCCGGGGTGTGTATGCCGGCTACCACGATGTCCGGACCGACGCCTTCTGGGTCCGCGGGCACGTGCCCGGCCGTCCGCTCTTCCCCGGCGTCCTGATGATCGAGGTCGCCGCACAACTCGCCAGCTATCTCTATCACCGCCTCTTCCCAAACATGGGGTTCCTCGGGTTCACCGGCGTCGACCACGTGAAGTTTCGGGGGACCGTCGAGCCGCCATGCAGGTTTGTAGTGGTGGGTCGCGGCATCCAAATCAAACCCCGCCGAATGGTTTGCGCTTCGCAGGGCTTCGTCGGCCAGACCATGGTTTTCGAGGGCACGGTCACCGGCATGCCGGTCTGAATGGTCAGCCGCGACCGCGACATTAAAGCGCTCACCGCAGGCCCCCGGGAGGCTGACCCATCGACGCCCGCCCGGGCTCGGAATCGGCCTGTGCTTACGCCGGGGGCTCTGACAGGGTGGGGTTTCAGTGGCAGATCGCAATAAGCGTGCAAATCGGGCAAATAGCGGCACCGGCGCTCCGGGCTACTGCGGAACGACCTGCCGAACAGCGGCCAAGAAGGTCTCGGCGCGAGCTTCCCAGTCGTGTCGGCGGGCAAACGCCACCCGCCGCGACCGGGCGGCCGGGGTGTCGTCGGCCAGGGCGGCAACGATCGCGGCGGCGAATGCGGCCGGATCTTCCGCCACCACCACCGGCGCTTCCGGATCGTCCAGGCCGAAACGGACCGAACTGACCACTGGCTTGCCTAACGCCGAGTACTCGTAGACCTTGATCGGGTCGGCGCACTGTGAGATGTCACCGGGGCGGAATGGTATCAGACCGACGTCGAGAGACGAAATCACCGTCGGCACCGCCGCGTATGGCAACGCGCCCAGCAGCCGAACGTTCGGCCGATCGGCCAGCGGTTCGGCCAGCGCCCGGTACCGCACCGGGCCGGCGATCAAGAAATGGATTTCCGGCAACGCCCGAGCAGTCCGGGCGAGGAGGTCGGTATCGACCCAACGGTCGACCGACCCGACGAATCCGGCGACGCGGGCCTGCGGATTGGCCCGCCGCCACCTCAGCCAGTCGGCAGCAGCCGGGCTCGGCTCGGTGTCGCGGGGCGGCCGATTCGGGCTCGCGGATGCGCCGAAGAATGTTTCGGCATCCACTCCGTTGCCGCAAACCATCACTGGCTTGGTCGTGAGCTTGCGCAGGGCGGCAGCGAGGTTTTCCGATACCGCGATGATCAGGTCAGCTCGTTGAGCAAGGGTATGGTGCCAGGTCCTATAAAGCTGCTCAGCTCCCGGTCGGGCGTGGACCAGCGGATCATCGAGGCAATCGTAGACCAACCCGGCTGCGGACAAATACGGCAGTAGCGGCACCCAGATCGGAGAGCTTACGCACAGCACCCGGGGCAGTGCGGTCTCCAGTTGCGGTCTGATCCAGGCGGCCTGCCAGCGTGCAATTCGGTCCAGCAAGCCGGCCCGCATCTGCCAGCGTCCAGGCGGGACCGGCAGAGGCCAAATCAGCCGGATCGCTCCGGCCCACCGCTCACGCCAGGGCCGCAGCCAGTGTCGCAGCATCGCCCGGGGGGTCGGCGGAGCTACGAACCGGACTTCCAGACCTCGGGCCGCCAGATGTCGGGCCAGAAAGCCGCTGCGGGTCTGCAAATGGAAATGCAGCGGCGTAGCCGCCAGGAAACAGACGCACAGGCCCTGGTCCGGTTCAGCCATAGCCTTCCAGCGGTAGTTTCTCAGGCCGACGCCGCTCGGAACGCCGCCGCCGGGCGGGCATCTCTTGACTGATGACTGAGGTGGCTTCCGCCGGCTGCGTGCGAGGACAATGCTGTCCCGGACCGGAGGGTTTTTCAAGGCAGGCCGTTAGCTGTGGTTACGCCGGCTCGGCGCTCGGCCAGGGCGCTACCTTGCCGCCCCTGAAATCTGGTGATAGATTCGCACGGTGCACCGGCGGGAAGCCAGCGGAGCACGAAGGGCAGGCCCACGTTTCGGCGTGGCTGGGATCGCGGGCAAGGAGCGCACGAGATGAAACTGGGTGTGATGTCGGCCGGCTTGGCGGCCATGGGCTGGGAAAAAGCGCTGGACTACTGCCAGAAAGTGGGGCTGGAGGCGATCGAACTGCCGGTGGGGTGTTACCCGGGCCAGCCGTTCTTCAATCCCGAAGAGGTACTGCGTGACAAGGCGGCCCAAAAGCGGATCGTCCAGGACTGCCAGAGTCACGGGCTGACGATCAGCGGACTGGCTGTGCACGGCAACCCGGTCCACCCCGACCCGGAAATAGCGGCTCGCCACGCCCAAGCCCACGATACGGCAGTCCGCTTGGCCCCGCTCCTGGGGACCGACGTGGTAATCAATTTCTCCGGCTGCCCGGGCGGCAGCCCGAGGGACCGCACGCCCAACTGGGTCACGTGTGCCTGGCCCCCGGACTTTGAAGCCATCCTGCGCTACCAGTGGGAGGAGGTGCTGATCCCCTTCTGGACCGCCCGGAATCGGCAGGCGGCGGACGCAGGCGTCAAGATCGCCTTCGAAGCTCACCCCGGGTTCTGCGTTTATAACCCCGAGACCCTCCTCCGCTTACGCGCCGCCTGTGGCCAGCAGCTCGGGGCCAACCTGGACCCGTCCCACTTCTTCTGGCAAGGCATCGACCCGGTTGAGGCCGCCCGGGTGCTGGGCGAGGCCGGGTGCATCTTTCACGTGCACGGAAAAGACACCGGCATCGACCAGCATAACGCCAGGATCAACGGCACGCTCGACACCAAGAGCTATGGCGACCTGGCCCATCGGAGTTGGGTGTTCCGAACGTGCGGCTATGGCCATGGCGACGAATTCTGGAAGCCTTTCATCAGCATGCTCAAGCAGAAAGGCTATGACGGCGTCATCAGCATCGAACACGAGGATTCGACCATGAGCGTGCAGGAAGGCTTCGAGAAAGCGGTAGCCTATCTGCGATCAGTGATCATCCGGGAGAAGCCGGGGGCGGCGTGGTGGTTTTGACCACGACCCACAGCTCCGACGAGAAGCGACCGAGCCTCGCGACCCCGGCAAACGGTGGCCGTGCGCGCTTACGGACGCCCCGATTGCTCGCTCGACACTCAGCCATGCCGTCCGTGCGCAGTTGCATCAGCCTTTGCAACCACTCGCGGCTCTCCGCAAATTAGTACTTTCACTTCTCGGGAGGGGCGGTACAATCTCATCCGGTTGACTTCGGGCGGCACACGACAAATCGACCGGCCGGCCGAGTTAAGGTACAAACTGACCGTTAATGGAGATAAACGGATGGCTAAGCAGGTCACCAGAAAGACCGTTGGCTGTAGCGAAACCCTGCGGACCAGCACAACCCGGGCGGGCGTGACCAAGTCCCGTTCCAAGCCCATGCCGACTGAGGAGCAGATTCGGGCTCGCGCCTACGAGATATACCTGAGACGCAACAACGGACCCGGCGACGCATTGTCGGACTGGATCCAGGCTGAACGCGAACTGGCAGAGGAAATGAGCCGCTAGGCGGCTCGCCCTGCGGCGAACGATCGGCCGTTGGCGGCAATCCTTCTAGCCGGCCGCCACGCCCCGTCAGGCTCGGTCAGCGAACGACATCTATACGCAGGATTGCGCTGCGACAGGCTACGTATAGCGATCCGGCCGGAGTGAAAACCAGGTCGGTCACCGGCGTCGGAAGCCCCGCCGCGAACAGGCGGGTCGCGACGACCGCGGTCCGATCCGCGGAAAGCTCCACCCGGTTCACCCGGCCACGGTCGGCAATCGCGTAAAAAAGGTCGAGTTGGGCGTCCGGCCCGTACTTGCCCGCCGGGTTGAACGTGGCCCCGATCAGGGCCTGGTCGGACTCTTCGATCGGGTCGATGTAGCTGGGAATTTGGGCCGCAGCTTCAATCTCGCCGGCGGTATCCGCCAAACCGATGATGGTGGGCCAACCGTAGTTGCCGCCGCCGCGGATGCGGTTGATCTCGTGGACTCCGTCCCGGCTCTCCTCGATCAGAAAGGCGTACCCGCTGTCCGGGTCGAGAGCCAAGCCGCGCGGCTGGCGCAGCCCGCGAGCGTAGACCGGGCCGGCGGCGGGGTTGTCATCCGGGATCGTGCCGTCGTCGTTGTATCGCAGGATCTTGCCCGACAGCAGCTCGTTGCGCTGGCCGGCGTCGTCCTGCCCCAGATCCCCAAAGGCCACCAGCAAAGTCCGATCCGAACCGAAGGCGATCCGGCCGCCGATCCGCGTGGTCGACGTTCCGGCCGCCAGCGAAAGCACGAAGATTTCCGGCGTGCGGCTGACGTCCGGGTCGTTGGGGTCGGCCTCGAAATAAACCACCCGATGGTCGACGATGGCTTGCGGGTCATCGGTGGCCTGGCCGGTATCGGATCGCGAATAGAAAACGTACACCCTTCCGTTCAGCTTGAAGTCGGGGTGGAGGGCTATGCCCAGCAGGCCCCGGTCGCCGGCGAAGTTTACCGGGACCGTGGCGAACGGGCGTTCCAGGCAGACTCCCCCCTTTATCACTCGGATCTGCCCGGTGTCCTTCTCAGTGTAGAAGACTCGCCCGTCGGCTGCGGCGGCCAAAGCGTAGGGCGATTCCGCCTCGGTCACCAGGTAGACGGCCTGCAATCCGGAAGCGACGTTGATCGGCGGCGGCTCGGGTGAGCTGGGCCAACACCCCTGACAGGCACAGACCGCCCCGATCGCGATCGCCATCCGCCGCCAACTGCCCAATAACCGTGCCATCCATAACTCCCGCACTGTGCCGGCTTGTCTGCGGCACGATGTTATCGGCGCTGGCCGCGGGCGTACAGGGCTCGCCCGCCGGGGGCCGCGATCGCCCGCCGGCAGCCCACCGGCTGGCCAGCACGGCGCCGATGGGGCGCTGACCCGATCCCATGCTGCCGGGGGCCTACTTCAGCAGGAATGGTTCCCCAGGCCGGATGGTGCCGGGGTTTGCCAGCCTTTGGCGTAGGTCATCGGCATCCAGGGCGTAAGCCGGGCTGATCTCGATGGGCTGGGCCGGTTCGCCATCCGGTTTGCGAGGTATCTGCCAGCCGCAAGCTTCCAGCCAGGCCGCCGCCCGGCGGATCAGGTCGCGCCGAGCCGTGGCGGGGCTGTCGGTGCCCTCCGCGTTCTTGACCGGGCTGAATTCCTCTTCTCGACGGGTGTAGAGAACCAGCGGGTTTCGAGCCAGCGGGATGGCGTCGAAGACCAGCATTTCCAGTTTCACCACGTTTGGCCGGTCGGGGTTGACCGGTTGTCCGGACGCATCCAGCACCGGCACTTTCTTATCGGCCCGATGCCAGGGCAGTTGAACGCTGGCCCCCGGCTGCGTCAGGCGTTCAACGAATTGCCGACTGAGGATGTGCACCGCGATATTGCCGGCGTCGAACCGCCGGCTCCCGTCCGCGTTTCTGGCCCGGGCGAGCTCATCCGGCAGGTCGCTGTACTCGATGATCTCCAGCCGGCCATCGACCTGACACAGTACCCCGACTCGTTCATGGTCGTGGGCCTTGGGTACCGCCTTGGTGGACATCTCCGACTCAGTGAGCAGGTGCAGGCCGATGAACAGGGGGTCGATGACCTTCACCAGCGGGTTGTCCACCTGGAAGTAGCTGATGACCTCGATTCCGCGACTCCGCATGTCCGCCAGGGCCCCGCTGGCCGCCAGGGCGCGCAGGCTCCCGCCATGCCCGTCCGGCGACAGTTTCACCCGGTACCGTTCTTCCATCGCGATCCTGCCGTCGGGCAGGAAGACCGGCATTTGTCCCTGCTTGAAAAACATCACGTCTTGGGGCGGCAGTCCGAAGAAGTGGTTTTCAGAGAAGAACTTGATGGTCGGCTCGTGATTGGTATCGCTGGTCATGATATACCACGGCGGGCGGCGACCATAACGGCGTTCCACCCCCAGCAGCCCTTCGGCCAAGAGCTGGAAGAGAGAGGCACTGCGGACCGGGCTGATGGGGAACTGTCCTTTCGGACCGTCGAACCCCAGTCGGGTCCCCTCGCCGCCGGCGACCGTGAAGGCCGCCACCCGGCCAGTTCGGACGGCCAGTTCACCGGCTCGACGCGCGGCCTGGTACAGTTCCTCCTGACCTGCGGCCGGCTCGGGACCGTAGCAGGCGGGGGGCTCGATCCGCTGTGGAACCGGGATGACCGGGCGCTGACGCACGTGCGAGTCGATCAGCCGGCGGCAGGTTTCGAAGTCAATCTGGTCCAGGTCGCTCAGCAGCCGCTCGCGTTGCTGCTCGCTCAGCTCGGGCCAGAATGCAAGCAGGTGCGATTGAGAGTACCTCGTCAGTTCCCGACGATAAAACTCGTATCGTTCACTTACAGAAGACATGCGCAACGTCTCAACCTCGGGCCTGGACGCGGCCCGATGACCAACCCGACTGAAATCCAGGGCCGATCTTGGGCTAAGAGTGGCCGGGGGGCAAGTTTGGCGGCCTGCCGATTTCCTTGCAATGCGGTCGGCCGGCCGTTATCTTCGTAAATGGAGAGGGGTTTAGGGCAGAAGCGGGCGGCCGCGCCGCGGGCAGGCCGCGGCGAGCCGTGACCGGGCCGTAAGGGGAAGGGCATCACACCCTTGAAAGGAGAATGGTATGAGCAGGGTAACCGCGCTGGCGTCGTTGGGCCGGCAAGCTTCTCGTCTGCCTCCGGCAAGGCTGGTGGCGGGCAAGGCGCTGGCCGCTTTGCTGTTTCCAATGCTGCTGTGGGTCTCGGCGGCCGCGGCCGAGGAGGGTACCGTCAGCGTTTTGATACCAGTCGGGCCCTATAAGATCAGCGAGACGGCGGCCGGGCAGTCGATCGAGGTAGACGGTTTCGGGCGTCTGGCGGTCTTCGGCAAGCCGGTGCTTCCAGCCAGGATATATGCCATTGCGATTCCCCCCGGGGCCGAGATCGTCGGGGTGGACTATGAGTGTGGTTTGCAGGTGGTGCTGCCCGGGAGTTACGACATCCTTCCGTCCCGGCTGCCGCGGGTCATAGGTCCGGAGGACCCGCTGGTGAGGCAGGCCTGGGAGCAGACTTATGAGACCAACCGGGCCGCCACTTATGGCAGCGATGCTCCCTATCCGGCCCAGCCGGTCGAGCTGGTCGGGGCCGCCCAATATCGGAAGTACAACCTGGCGGACGTCCGAGTGGCCCCGTTTGTATATCGGCCGCTGTCGGGACGACTGGCTTATTATCCGCAGATCGAGGTGCACGTCAGGTACCGGCTGCCCGAGCGGGGGGTCATGCCGATGGTCGATGATCTGCCGGAGACCGAGCAGGTTGCTCGACAGATCATCGTCAACTACGAGCAGGCTCGTGGCTGGTACCCGACCGCCTCGCCGGCCAAGCGGGACCAGTACGATTTTGTAATCATCACGCTGGACTCGCTGGTTTCCTCGGTCACCCCGCTGGTGAACTGGGAGATCTCCAAGAACCGTTCGGTGCAGGTGGTTACGACGAGCTGGATCAGCTCGAACTATACCGGGTATGACCTGGCGGCCAAGATCCGGGCCTTCTTGCGGGACAAGTATCCGTCCGAGCAGTGGGGCATTCGCGACGTGCTATTCGTCGGCCACCGCAACGACGTGCCCATGCGGCGGTGCGAGCAGGATTTGGGGTACGGCAAGCCGGAGACGGACTTCTACTACGCGGAACTGTCTCAGCCGGACAACCTGTCGTGGGATGCAGACGGCGACCATAAGTACGGCGAGAACTCCGACCCCATCGACTTTTACGGGGAGGTCAACGTGGGCCGGATTCCGTGGAGCGACGCCGCCACCGTGCTGAGCATCTGCCAGAAGTCGGTTGCTTACGAGCAGAACCAGAATCCGAGCTTCAAGAAGAATATGCTGCTGTTGGGCGCCTACTTCTGGGCGGATACCGACAACGCGGTGCTGATGGAGGCCAAGGTTAATCAGCCGTGGATGAGCGACTGGACCTTGACGCGGATGTATGAGAAAAATAGCGATTATTACTCTTCCTATCCCTGTGATTATCCGTTGCTGCACAGCAACGTCATGGCGGTGTGGCCGGCCGGGACCTACGCCTTCGTGAACTGGGCGGGGCACGGCTCGCCGACCTCGGCCCACATCTACGGGCTGGGGGCGCCGGCGTTCATCGAGTCTGCGGATTGCCCGTCGTTGAACAACAACTATCCGGCGATCATCTTCGCCGACGCGTGCAGCAACTCGGACACCGACTACACGAACATCGGGATGGCGATGCTCAAGCAGGGGGCGGTCGGGTTCGAGGGGGCGACCAAGGTGGCCCTGGGCTGTCCGGGCTGGACCGGCCCGGCCAGCGGGTCCAGTCAGTCGCTGGATTACTATTTCACCACCAAGATCACCTCCGGCGAGTACACCCAGGGCGGGGCGCTCCAGTCAGCCCTGACTCAGATGTATACGCTGGGTCTGTGGGACTACGTCAAGTATGAGACGTTCGAGTGGGGTGCCTTGTGGGGCAATCCGGATTTGCGGATGGTGCCGCCGCCGATCATGACCATCTCGTTTCCGGATGGCCGGCCGGAGCTGATTCCGCCGGGCCAGCCGACCACTCTGCGGGTCCAGATCGTAAACGGCTCAGAGACCTTCGATCCTGATACCGGTCTGCTGTACTACCGCTACAACCAGGGGCCGTACCTGAGTTCGCCGCTGGTGCTGGAGAGCGGGAACATCTACCTGGCGACGCTGCCGGCCACGCCTTGCGGCAAGACGTTGTACTACTACATTTCGGCGGCGACCACGGCCGGGACGGTGGTGCTCTCGCCGTCCGACGCGCCGGAGACCACATATCAGGCGGCGGCCATGCCGGTGGTCACCGTGCTGGACAAGAACATGGACACCAACCCCGGCTGGACCAAGAGCCCCAACAATTCCTCCAACCAGTGGGCTTGGGGCGATCCGACCGGCGGCGGCGGAGAGTACGGCGGGCCCGATCCCCAGAACGGATACACCGGCACCAACGTGGTGGGCTACAACTTGAACGGTGACTACGCCAACAACCTGTCGGAGATGCACATCACCACGCCGGCCTTCAGTTGTGCGGGGATGAGCGGCGTGAAACTGACCTTCTACCGCTGGCTGGGCGTGGAACAGGCCATCTATGACCACGCCTACATCCGCATCAGCAATAATGGCTCGACCTGGTACAACGTCTGGCAGAACAGCGGGACCATCTACGATGGGGCCTGGGTCTACCAGGAGTTCGACATCTCGACCTACGCCGACGACAAGCCGGTCGTCTACCTGCGCTGGACCATGGGCACCACCGATAGCGCTTGGCGCTACTGCGGCTGGAACATCGACGACGTGAAGGTCTGGGCCATCGACCCGGACGCCTGCCCGGACCTGCTGGGCGACCTGAATTGCGACGGTGAACTCGGATTTGCCGACATCAACCCGTTCATTTTGGCTCTCACCGACCCGGTGGTCTATGGCCAGAGCTTCCCGGAGTGCAATATCGACCTGGCGGACATCAACGGCGACGGCACAGTCGGCTTCGCGGACATCAACCCGTTCGTCGCCTTGATGATCGGCGGTTAGTAGGCTGTAGCCCGCGCAGCCAGTCGCTTTGAGCAAGTTGGGCCGGCCGGTGAACAACTTCACCGGCCGGCTGGCTATCGCGCGGCCCGCCCTCAAACGGACCGGGACGGGCTCAGTAAATCGCAAGGCAATGTTGCGCGCTTATACGGCGGTGCGGGGCGACCGAGCCAGTCAGCCTCGTTCAGTTCACCGGCGACGGCGGCGCGGCCGACGGGCGTGTCCATCCCCGATGGTCTCAATGGCGGCGATGTGCAGGTAGGGGAAGAATACAAAGCGGTCACTGGCAGGTTCGGCAACGAACACGCGTCGGGCGCCAAGGGCGACGGAATTGGGGTCATAAATTTCGTATGTGTCCCCGCTGGTCGGGCGGAACCGAAACGGCTCGAAAGGATCCCGTCGCAGTAGTTCTCGAATCTCGTCAGCAGTCATACCAGTATGCTAGTCGGCGCTGGACCACCGATCAACCGGCCGGCCGCGACCGCCCGGTCCGCATCAAAGCGGCGACCAGCGTAAACTGGCCAGCAACTTAAAGCCGATACCGAAAAGCCAAGCGGCCGGTGAACAACTTCACCGGCCGGCTGGCTATCGCGCGGCCCGCCCTCAAACGGACCGGGACGGGCTCAGCAAATCGCAAGCGAACATTGCGTGCTTACACGCCGGTGCGGGCGCCGGGCGTGACGCCCGATTCGCCCGCACCGTTGTCGGGTTCACACGTGATCACGGAACATCGCACCCGCCGGGGCAAGGCCGCGGCGAGGGCGGCGTCGTCAGGCAGGCCACGAACGGGTTGATGTCATCAAACCCGACCGTCCCGCTGTGGTTGACGTCGCCGTTGAGCTCCGGCACGCACGGGTACATCTCGTGATAGCCGGACGGGTTGGTCAGACGCAGCACGAACGCATTGATGTCCGCGAACCCGACCCAGCCATCGCCATTCAAGTCACCCGGGCAGACTGGCGGCCCAGGCTCCGGGGTAGTCAGCACGAAGGCCATATCCCAACCGCCTTCGGCAGTCTGAATCGGCTGGCCGCTCTGGAACGGCATCCCGAGCTGCGGCGGGATAGGCGCGAAGATGCGGACCGCGTCGTCATTCCAGTAGTGCTTGCGGGTCTTCCAACCCCACTGGTGCATCAACGGCGGCGGCATTTCGTAGACCGCCTCGATGCTGATCCACAGCGTCTCCTGCGTATCCGGCTGGTAGAACCAGAGCTCCTGCGGGATGTAGAAGTCGTACCGGAAGCAGGTCTCGTAGCCGTATTGCGGGTGGAAGTCCACGCCTACGGCCCGCTCGTTGAGCTGGTCGCGCATCACCCACCACTCGTAGAACATCACGCCCGGGTGGCTCCACGGGTTGCCCGCCCCCTTGGGCACGTCGGTCCACAGTCCGATGTGGAAGCAGCAGGGAGCCTGCGGCGGCGGCAGCTCGCCCAGCCAGTTCAGGTACGAGCCCCACCAGTGGATGTCGCTGATCGGCCGCCCGTCGCAGCAACGGAAGTCATCCGCCACGTACTGCGGCCCCATGTACAGCGACAGCTCGTTCCAGCCGTAGAAGTAACCCGGATACCGCGGGTCTTCCTGCGGCGGCTGCGACCACTTCTCATAAACCGCCGGCAGCGGCACGTGCACCAGGTACCCGTAACCGTTCGGCTGATGCGCGTGGTTGGCCGACCGGTCCACCACCGAGTCGTACGGATCACTCGTATTCCCAATAGTCGTGCTCCAGTCGCCCCAGGTACTGGGGTTGGGGTTGTCGAACTGGAACCGGAAGGTGGTGAAGATCGCGTTATCGCAATCCGGGTCCCACCACGACGCCCACCACTCGCCGTTGGGTAGCTGATGCACCTGGAACAACCAGGTCGCCGGCGCTACCACGTTGGTGTAATTGGCCGGGTTGGGGTCATACACCCGCACATGGAAATCGCAGCGGCCGAAGTCGTCCGGCGTCACGTCGTACCAGTAGGTCGGCGGGTGGAACGGATTGTTCAGCACACCTTGCGGCTCGCAGACCACCATGTCCCGCGGGACTGAGGTCAGCTCGAAGGCCAGGTCCCACGACTGGGCCGGCGTCGGGTAAAACAACGGCCCACCGTTGACGTACTGCGAACCCATGACCGGCGCGGCCGGATCACTGATCCAGACCGCATCGTCCGGGGCGGGCGAGTCGATGCGCGGCCGGGTCTTCCAACCCCACGGATAGTCAATCACTTGTCCGCTGGGGTAGATGGCCGCGATGCTGATCCAGTAGATGTTCTCGCCCGGCTGCTGCCAGAACCACTCCTCGGGATCCAGATACTGGGTGAAGTAGAAGGTGGGTTCCGGCGACATACGCATCTGGCCGCCCACCTCACGGGGGTCGAAGTCCCAGCCGGCGAACTTCCAGTCGTAGTTCTCGCAGATGATCTCGTGGATCACCCGACCCGGATGGCTGAAGCTGTTCGGATCGTTCGGGTTGGCCGGCACATCGGTCCAGATCGCGATGTGGAAGGCCTGCGGCATGCCTTGCGGCGGGGCCTGGGGGTGATACCACCCGATGAACGAACCCCACCAGTGGATGTCCGTCACCGGATTGTCCGTCGTGCAGACCCAGTCATCGGCCGCGATCTGGTAGCCGTACATCGAGTACTGATCCCAGCCGTTGAAGGCGTCATCCGGCGTATACGTCACCGGCGGCTGAGACCACTTGATGCTCTGGCCGCCCTGGCTTTCGAGCTGAAACGCCAGGTCGATCGACGCGGGATACAATGGATGGTCCGGCGGATAACGCAGCTCCTGCCACGGGCCCGGAACCGGCATCGGATCCTGACCCAGCGCCCAGACCGCATCGTCGTTCCAATGGAACGGCGACGTCTTCCACCCGAACTCGGCGGTCGTCTCCGGGTACGCTTGAACATCCAGCCAATAGATGGTGCCGGCGACCTGGTAGAACGCTTCGGAGGCCGGAATAGTGAACTCATACAGCCAGCAGATCGTGTCGCCCGGCCACCACCACTGATCCGGCGGGTTCATGAACCCCTCCTGCAAGCCGGCAGCATATGGGTGAACCGCAAACGACCCCGGCTGGAACTCGCGCAGCCACAGTGTATCGCCCGGCATGCTCCACGGAGCATAAATGCCGGCCGGAATGTCGCTGTGGAAGCTCAACCGGAAGGTCACGCGGTCCGGGCCGCCCGGCAGGTAGTCGTTCCGCCACGAACCCCAGATCCGAATGGTCGTGATCGGACCGCTTTCGCTGCACAGGAAATCATCGGCCAGGATGTAGGGGAAGTGGGCGTTCACATCCAGCCCGGTCTGGCTCAGGTCGGGCGGCTGCTCCCACTTGTAGGCCGCGTAGCCCGTGGTCAGCTCAAAGGCCAGGTCCCAGGCCTGACTCTGGTCCGGCCAGTAAATCGGGGTCCCATTGATGTACCAGCTTCCCAACACCGGCTGAACCGGATCCCAGATCACCACCGCCGCATCCGGCGCCAGCGAGCCCGGGTCCCGCGGCCGGGTCTTCCAGCCGAACGGATAAGGGGTCTGCGGCGGGCCGCCATCGCAGGCCGCGATGCTCAACCAGTAGATGTTGGTTCCAGTCGGACCGGGATCCTGGTAGAAGTACTCCTGCGGCGAAAGGATATACGTGAATTTGAAGCAGGCTTCGTATTCCTTGGTCCGCGGGTCATAGTCCCACCCGGCGAACTCTACCGTGTAGTTATAGGCCCACGTTTCCCAGATCACTTGGCCCGGGTGGCTGAAGCCCGGCGGCATGGCCGGCACGTCAGTCCAAATCTGAAGATGGAAGTGCTGCGGCAACGCTGGCGGGTCGGGGTACTTCCAGCCGAGAAAAGAGCCCCACCAGTGCACGTCGGTCACCGGCGCGGGCGTCGTGCATACCCAATCGTCCGCCGCGATCGGCCCGAACCACCAGTCCGAACGCTCGTTCCACCCGTAGAAAACGTTCTCCGGGAACGCCGGGTCGGGCGGCTGATGCCACTTGACCAGGTTCCAGCGGGGTTGCACCCGCAGGTCGCGCCAGTAGTTCCACAAGCCCAGCGGCGGCCCGCCCGGCGGCGGAATCGGCAGTGGCCCTCCAACATACTGTCCATTTTCGTCGGCCAGGAACACCTGGGCCTGGGTAATGTCAAACCCCGGCGCGCTCATGTAACCGGTGGCCGGCGGCGTGGTGGCGTTCAGACCGGTCCGCGTGGTGTCAATGGTGATTGTGGTCGGTACGTTCCACGGGATCACGCCCGCCGGGCCGACCGTCCAATGCCAAGATCGTATCCGGCCGCTGGTGTCCTGGATCCCGAATGAGATGTTGATGATCTGGCCGCTGGGCCCCCATTGCGGTGGATACACCGTCACGGTGATCTGGGCCTGGGACAGGTCCGGATCTTCCAGATAGTCATACTTCCACGCGCTGGCGTAGTCGCCCGGTGGCAGGTCGGGCTCGGTGCCCCAGGCCATTACCAGCCCCGCGTCCTCGGGATAGCCGGGGTGCCCGCCCTCATAGACGTACAATGTGGCCGGCAGGAACTGGGTGGGCGGATATGGTTCGCCTTCCTGCGTGTAGTTCTGCCACTGGTACATGTAGTCGTACCATTCCCACTCCGAAATCGGTTTGACGTGCGGCGGGTCACCGTTCAGGGCCTGCCACCATCCCTCCATGCCCATAATTGAAAAATAGGGGTCGCCCAACCCGGGCACGGTCAGGCACCCCACCACACACATCGCAAGCCACGTCCTCCTGCACCAACCTGTTTTCTCACTCATGACTCGCTCCTTCTACCGTGGTTACTCCGCTGAGATGGCTGGCCGCGACCGGAAATCGACCACCGACTCCGGCTGTGGCCACGGGGAAACCTGGGCTGGCGACCAGGGTCAGTCCGCCGGCCCGGTCGCGAATTGCCAAAAAGGCGGTTCACACGGTCACGGCTTTCCCGCTCGCGGTCCCGCCGCAGCTCTCCGCTCCTCTGAAAACCGGAGACGCAGGCCAGGTAGAAGAACAGGCCGACGGCTTACCCGGGCCTGGCACCCGCTGATCGCCCTCGGCCCGCTCTCCGGTCGTCGAGCGCCTGGGCGGCGCTCGAACCAACCCATCCCTGAGGACAGGGGGTCGGGATGCGTCGATGCTGCGAGCGTCAGCTTCTTACCGACCTCTCGTTGCCGGCGACTCTACGCGCCCTGCCGGGAAGGTATAGACGCGGCTGGCCCGGGTTTGACATGCCGAGCTCGGGTTGCGATGGAGAATAGTGTTCTCGGGTTCCCCACCGGTCCCAGGCCCGGGGCGACCAGGGTCCGTCGGCGGTGACGCGGGGCCCGGCGGTTCCGTCAGCGGGGCGGCCGGGTCGCGCCGCAGGCGGCCGCGGCCTCGACCGGCCGGATCACGCGGAGTATGGCCTCGATCAACC
>CAYZXK010000123.1:0-2109 GCA_964482395.1 uncultured Planctomycetales bacterium
GATGTTGCTCCATGCGAAGCGCCAGCGTACGCAGCCCACGGAGCAGCAGCCAAGCGGCCAGCGGGTCAAGGGACGCGCCCAGCAGCTCGGCCTCCTCCAGGAGCCGGCGACGAAGCCCCTCGTCACGCCCCACAACCACGCCGCCCAGCGTATCGCTATGTCCGCCGATGAATTTGGTGGCGCTATGCACGACCAGGTCCACCCCCAGCTCCAGCGGGTTCTGGAAGTAGGGCGTAGCCCAGGAATTGTCGAGGATGGTCAGGATGCCGCGGTTCCGGGCAGCGGACACGATCGGCTCCAGGTCAATCACATCAAACCGGCCGGTGGTCGGGCTTTCCAGGTAAATTAGCCGAGTTTCGTCCCGCAGGGCGGCGAGGAAATCGGCCGGGTCGGTGCCTCGGACGAAGCTGGCCTGAATGTTGAAGCGGCTGAGGTAGCGCGTCAGGTAGCGCCGGGTGGGCTGGTAGCAATCCGACACCGCCACCACGTGCGCGTCGGTGGACAGGGCGAGATTGATGGCGGCGGTGATCGCGCCCATCCCGGACGAGAAGCAGCGAGCCCAGGTGCCCCGTTCCAATCGGGCCAGCTTCGCCTCCAGAATCGCAGTGGTCGGGTTGGAAACCCGCGTGTACGCGAAGTAAGGCGTGTCCGGCCGGTCGCGGGTGTCGAACGCCTCTGCGTCCGGGTAGATGAAGGTTGAGGTCTGATATATGGGGGGAGCCGCGGCCCCGCCGTGTGCCAGCCGGTGCTCTCCGTAATGCATGCAAAGGGTTTCAAATCCTACTTCGTCACGCAGGTCCACTGCCGTTCGTTGTCCGTCCAAGTCCGGCTCCTTTTCCCCCGCGACCGGCGTATGAACTTCTCCGCCCTAACCTGCCAGGTCAAGTGGCCGGTCGCCGGTTCGTTTCCATGTCGCGGGTCGCCACGCAAGAACGCCAGTCGGAATGTGCCACGCCGGCCAGCGCCCGGATCAGAGCCGCTGCCTTTACCGGACCGGCGCAGGCGGCAAAGCAGCTCGGATCTGCCAAACGCCGGCTGTCTGGGGCCGGACTGCCTAGCCGGTGGCCGGCTGATCAAAGTATCGCAGGTTAGGCAACAGCTCGGCGGCGCGGTGCAACACGATCTCATTGAAACCCAGGCACCGGACCGCCAGAGCCGCCTGCTGCGGCCAGGATTGAACCGCCGCGATCTGTCGATAGTTGCGCCCTAGTTTCCAGCGCAGCCGCGCCAGGCCGGGCGGAATCGGAAAGTCCGACCCGAACAGCAACTTGTGATGCAGCTCTTGCCGTCTGGCCAGCCGCGAAAGAAAGCCCGCTTTCGTCCAGGTCGCCAGGGCGGCCAGGTCCGCATACAGGGGAGCGTCGGCAAACTCCCCGGTCAAAGCGTCCAGCAGGGCCCGATGCGAATCCTGGTCGCCCAGCGGCATCACCGGCGTGGCCACGTGGGCCACGATCACGCACGGCATCTGCCCTTCGGCTCGCAGGCCCCGGAGAACCTCCAGCAACGGCCTGACCGACCGATATTGTGGGCACTGCGTGGCAAGGCTGAACTCCGGCCCATAATGGACCAGAAGCGGCAGCCCGAGCTGGGCGCACTTCCGCAATACGCCCAGAGTTCGCGGGTCGCGGATATCAATGTTCTGATGCAGCGGCATCCACTTCAGCAGGCAGGCACCGCCGGCAAAGACCTCCTCCACGCACGCCACCGCCTCCGGTCGATACGGATGGACCGAGGCTCCGAACAAAAAACGGTCCGCCCGGCGGCGACAAGCGTCGCGCACCAGGCTGTTTGAGGTGTACAAATCGCTGCCGAAGCGGTCACCCGGTCCCGGCAGCGGTGGACACTCGCCCCGCTCGTCACGGGCCGCGTCAAAGGCCAGCAATACGAAACGCTCAACCGGCCCGGCCGGCCCAAGATGACGCTCATAGTGGTCGCCCAGCCGCTGGTCCAGTTCGCGGTCAGTCTCGGGCAGCCCGAGCCAGCGCCGTGCCGCCCGCCAGACCAACCGCCGCCGCAATCGCGGCGACAGGCAGGAGTCGTACTCTGTCGGATGGGCCGGCTGACCGGCCCGGACCGCCACCTGGGGCTCGAAGCTGAATCGCTCAATGG
>CAYZXK010000124.1:0-1627 GCA_964482395.1 uncultured Planctomycetales bacterium
TTCTTAAGCAGCTTGCCGGCAGTGGCTCGCCCGCGGCCCGTGCGGCTGCCGGACTGATACTGGAACAGCGTGGACCGCAGTACCGATCAGTGTGCCACGGCATCGCGCAGAGCCTGGCGGGCCTTCTGCCGGAGTGCGAACCGCGGGACCGTCAACGTCTCACGTGGGCGGTCAGCCGGCTCCGCGGCCGGCTCTTCGGGCCGCAGCCCCGGTCTGACCCGTTGGAGGTAACCGAGGCGGAGGTGTTGGCCGCGACAACCTGGGGCAACCCGGAAGTCCGGCTACCAACCGGGGTCGCCTACCCCCAACCCCCGGTTCTGACCTATCGCGCGGTGACTGCGGCCCGCCTGCTGGAGCTGGACCTGCTGGCCGAAATGCAACGGGGATGGCGTGCGGCAAGACGCGCGGCTGAAACCTGGCTGGCAGCGGACCTGGGTTGTACGCCCCGGATCCGCGAGCTGCTTCACCCTGGGCGGCGACGACCGGATTACGCGGCCCTCGTGGCGGCAATGACGATCGCGGCCCAGAGCGCTGACCAGTCGGTCCGAGCGGAGCTGGAGCTGTGGCGAGAAGCTGCCGACCAGCCGGCCTGGGTTCGGGCCCTGGCTTATACGGTTCTGGGTTGTTTGGATGCTCGTCAGGGGCGGTGGGATAGCGGGTGGCCTGAGGGTCTGGACCTGGGCGATCCGGCGATCCTGGAGGCTGGGCAGCCCGGGTGGGAGGACTTCGGCCGGGTGCTGGCCGCTGGGGGAGCGACCTTGCAGAATCGGTTGAGGGAGTTTGCGGCCATGCCGCATTCGGTGTCAAATGAGGCGCTGACGAAACTGCTGGAAGCGGCCCAGGCGGCCGGTAGTTTGCGCAACGCGAGCAACGCGCCTTGACCGGCAGAGCCGGGGGTTCCGGGTTTAAGGGGCGCATCTGCCGGAGTGGCGGGTCGGGGCTTCGAGCTTCAGGATGCTGATTCCGATCGGTACAGAGATTCGTCCGCGCTATCGCCCGGTGGCCAATTGGGTGCTGATCGGGCTGAACGTGGCCGCATTCATATTCACCAATCACCTGGGCGGAGCCATTGGCGCTCAACTTAAGGAGTACTACGCGCTGGACGCGGCTCGGCCAAGTCTGCACCAGTACCTGACCTACCAGTTTCTGCACGGGGACGTGTGGCACCTGGTGGGCAACATGCTGTTTTTGTGGATTTTCGGCAACGCGGTCTGTGATCGGATGGGGAACGCGGGTTACATGCTGTTTTACCTGACGGGCGGCACGTTCGCCGGCATAGCGTTCAGCCTCAATGCCCGGAATGTCTTGGTGGGTGCGTCGGGGGCGATCGCGGCGGTGACGACCGCGTTTCTGGCACTTTTTCCGCGTGTTCACATCACGATGCTGGTTTGGGCATTTTTCGTCTTCACGTTTCAGGTTCCGGCGATGATCCTGATCGTGTTCAAGATCATTCTCTGGGACAATGTAATCGCTCCCGGCCTAGAACGAGGGTTGGCATCGAATGTGGCTTACTCGGCTCATTTGGGGGGCTACGCCTTTGGGTTCGTGGTAGCCATGGGTTTGCTGGCGATTCGGGCGCTGCCGCGTAATCAGTTCGACATGCTGGCCTTGTGGAATCGGTGGCGGC
>CAYZXK010000125.1:0-7405 GCA_964482395.1 uncultured Planctomycetales bacterium
GTTCGTCTACGTCGTGGTGAGGGATACTGGAATGGGGTTGGACGAGGGGGTGTTGCTGGAGGATGGCACGCCGGCGGTCGGCTCGGTGTTCGATCCGTTCCGCCGCGGCAGTTCCGCCATCGCCGCCGGCATCCCAGGCACAGGGTTGGGTTTGTCGATCGTGCGGGAGGTCGTCGAGCAGGCGGGCGGCTACATCCGGGTCCGTTCGCGGCGCGGCGAAGGATCAACCTTCGCGGTATCCTTCCCGGCGGTGGTCCGGGATGGTCCCACCCCAGTCCTGGATACGCGGTCAAGCGAGATTGTGCTGGAGCCGCCTCAGACGCAGTCAGCCGATGGCAAACCGGCCGGGCGTGCGACGCCACCCAGCGGAACCGAGTGACCAATAGAGTTTGGCCTTCGCCAGGTGAAGGTGACGGTTTCTGGCTGGACGGCAGAACTGCCTTGGGCTATCGTATCTCTCCGGCATCGAGCAAGGTGACGGACGCGGCGCAGGCGTGGGAGACGAGGTCTGGCGGCGCCGGTTCCGGTCAGGTGGGCGCATTTCGGTGCCGGGTCATCGTTGAGGCGGAGCAGGCTCATGACTATCCCGGTCGTACGTCAAGCACCGTGCAATCCACGCGCTGCTGCGGACAACCGCCGTCGCTTCGATGCTGCGGGAGTAGTCTGCCTGAATCTGACCGGTCCGGTCGGGTCGGGCAAGACTTCGCTGATCGAAGCGGTCCTCCCGCGGCTGGGTTCCCAGTTGCGGATCGGCGTGATCGCCAGCGACTTGGCCACCACTTGCGACGCGCAGCGGCTGGGTGCCTGCGGCGTACCGGTGGTCCAGGTACTGACGGACGGCGAGTGCCGGCTGGAGGCCGACCAAGTGCAGCACGCCCTGAGCGAGCTGCCGTTGGACGGGCTCGACCTGCTGATCATCGAGAATTTCGGCAGCCTGCTGTCCCAGGCTCGGACCGACCTGGGTGAACATCTGCGCATCGCCGCCGCCCCCATCAGTGGCGGACAAGCGGTGGTCATCAAGTACCCGCAGTTGTTCCGGGACGCCGCCCTAGTCGTACTGACCAAGTACGACCTTCTGCCGCATGTCGAATTCGATCTGAAGGCCACCCGACATCTCCTGGAGCGGCTCAACCCGCAGGCCGAAATCATCTGCACCGACAGCCGCAAACGATTAGGTATAGACCGCTTAGCCGGGTGGCTACTCGGTTACGTCCGGGCCCATCGCTTGGGCCCGCTTCGGCGGGTGACGGAAACCCATCCGCTTGGTATATAAAGCGGATGATTGAGTAACCTGACATGCGCGTCTGAGGGGCGGGGGATCGGTGGGGCTGACCTCGGACGCAGAATCCGCCGACAAGTTCTGCCAGCCGTGGCAATTACGCTAGCATTCGGCTCGGCAAAACTCCCACCGCACCGCGCGAGGTTGCACAGGCCGCAGGCCTGAGGCGAGCCCTGCGTCACGGGCAACCCCGGTTTAGCGCCCGGCCACGTGGAACGCGCCTTGCAGCCGGTGCGATTTGCGGTTAGACAATCTGTTTTGGTGCAACCCAGAGCTGTCACCGGGCGCGCTTCAGGCCCTGAGGCCCATAGCGCTTTCCCGAAGGGGCCAGCCGAGTGGATCATCAGGATTCGAAAGAAGGCGTGGCAGTGTTGCCCGAGACCACGGCGGGCAGCATCCGTCGGCCCGGGCCTGCCCGGGCCCAGTCAGTGGCCCGGGGCGGTCGCTGCGGGGCAGCCCGGGGCTGAGCTGTTATTTGGGAGAAATCGGCCAATGAAGAAGCGTCGCATGGTAACGATCGACGGCAATCAGGCCGCGGCCCACGTAGCCCACAAGGTCAGCGAGGTGATCGCGATCTATCCGATCACCCCTTCCTCTCCGATGGGCGAGTGGGCTGATGAGTGGTCCGCAGCGGGACAGACCAATATCTGGGGCACCGTCCCACATGTGGTCGAGATGCAGAGCGAGGGGGGGGCGGTGGCCGCAGTCCACGGGGCGGCTACGACCGGAGCACTGACCACCACCTTCACCGCCTCCCAGGGCCTGCTGCTGATGATTCCCACCATGTTCAAGATGGCCGGGGAGCTGCTCCCGACGGTGTTTCACATTAGCGCCCGAACCGTGGCCACGCATGCCCTGAGCATCTTCGGCGATCACAGCGACGTGATGGCCTGTCGGTCCACCGGTTTCGGCATGCTCGCCTCGGGCTCGGTGCAGGAGGTCATGGACCTGGCCCTCATCGCCCATGCGGCCACTCTGGAGAGCCGCATACCCTTCATGCACTTCTTCGACGGGTTCCGCACTTCGCACGAAGTGATGAAGGTCGAGGAGCTCACACCGGACGACATGCGGGCCATGATCAACGAGGAAGCGGTAGTGGCTCATCGCCGCCGGGCGCTCACGCCGGACCGCCCCGTGCTGAAAGGCTCAGCCCAGAACCCGGATGTGTTCTTCCAGGCCCGAGAGACGGTCAACCCGTTCTACCGGGATTGTCCGGCAATCGTGCAGCGGGTGATGGACCGGTTCGGCAAGCTGGTGGGGCGACGGTATCACCTCTTCGACTACGTTGGGGCGCCGGATGCCGAACGGGTAATTGTGATGATGGGCTCCGGTGCGGAAGCGGCGCATGAAACGGTGGATTACCTGAATGCGCACGGCCAGAAGGTGGGGCTGGTGAAAGTCCGCTTGTACCGTCCATTCGTGCCGGACGCTCTGCTTTCCGCCCTGCCCAAGACCACCCGGGCGATTGCGGTGCTGGACCGGACCAAGGAGCCGGGCGCAGACGGCGAGCCGCTTTACAAGGACGTGGTGACCGCCTTCGGTGCGGTGCGGACCAACGGGCAGCCGGTGCCGCCGGTGAAGCTGATCGTCGGCGGACGCTACGGGCTGTCCAGCAAGGAGTTCTCGCCGGCCATGGTCAAGGCGGTCTTCGACAACCTGTCGGCGGACCGCCCCAAGAACCACTTCACGGTCGGAATCACCGACGATGTGAGCCACAGCAGCCTGGATTACGACCCCAACTTCGAAACCGAGGATCGGGACGTGGTCCGGGCAATGTTCTTCGGGCTCGGCTCGGACGGGACGGTGGGGGCCAACAAGAACTCGATCAAGATCATCGGCGAAGACACGGACAACTTCGCCCAGGGCTACTTCGTCTACGACTCCAAGAAGGCGGGCTCGATGACCGTTTCGCACCTGCGCTTCGGGCCGCGGCCAATCCGGTCGAGCTACCTGATCACCAGCGCCAACTTCGTGGCCTGCCACAACTGGGCCTTTCTTGAGAAGTATGACATGCTCAAGAACGCGGTCCCGGGCGCGGTTTTCCTGATCAACAGCCCGTTCCCGAAGGAAGAGACCTGGGACCGCCTCCCACGGAAGGTCCAGCAGGACATCATTGATAAGAAAATCCGTTTGTATGCCATTGACGGCTATCGGGTGGCCAAAGAGGCCGGCATGGGCGGGCGGGTCAACACGATCATGCAGACCTGCTTTTTCGCCATCTCGGGGATTCTCCCGCGGGAGCAGGCCATCGAAGCCATCAAGGCCGCGATCAAGAAGGAGTACGGCCGGAAAGGGGAGGACGTAGTCAAGAAGAACTGGGCCGCGGTCGACCAGACTCTGGACAACCTGTACGAAATCCCGGTGCCCAGCCAGCCGACCAGCAATCTGCCCATGCGGCCGGCGGTCCCGGAGGAGGCCCCCGAGTTCGTGCGGGAGGTACTGGGCCCGATGATCGTCTTCCAGGGCGACAGCCTGTCGACCAGCCGGCTGCCCTGCGACGGGACGTTCCCGGTTCACACCACGCGCTGGGAGAAACGCAACATCGCGCTGGAAATCCCGGTCTGGGATCCGGAGGTCTGCACCCAGTGCGGCAAATGCGCGATCGTCTGTCCGCACGCGGCCATCCGGCTCAAAGCCTACGACCCCGCGCACCTGAAAAACGCCCCGCCGACCTTCAAGCACGCCAAGTACATCGGCAAGGAGTTTGAGGGTTGGGTTACCACCGTGCAGGTTGCGCCCGAGGACTGTACCGGTTGCGGCCTGTGCGTCGAGATCTGTCCGGCCCGGAACAAGAAGGAAGCCCGCCTGAAAGCTATCAACATGGAGTTTCAGCCGCCGATCCGCGAAAGGGAACGGGAGAATTACAACTTCTTCCTGGAGCTGCCCGAGGTGGATCGGAGCCGGGTACGAATCAACACCGTCAAAGGCTCGCAGTTCCTCCAACCGCTGTTCGAGTATTCGGGCGCCTGTGCCGGCTGCGGCGAGACCCCGTATGTCAAGCTGCTCACCCAGCTTTTCGGTGACCGGGTGATAATCTCCAACGCGACCGGCTGCTCCTCGATCTACGGCGGCAACCTGCCGACCGCCCCCTGGGCGGTCAATCGGGAAGGCCGTGGGCCGGCCTGGTGCAACTCGCTCTTCGAGGACAACGCCGAGTTCGGCTTCGGCTACCGGCTGACGCTGGACAAGCATGCCGAATATGCCCGCGAGCTGCTGACCAGGCTGCGTGACCGGATCGGAGCCGACTTGGTCGACGGCCTGACGAGCGCGGTCCAGAAGAGCGAGGCCGACATCGACGCCCAGCGCAAGCGGGTGGCGCTTCTGAAGCAGACACTCCAGCGAATAATCGGGGCGGGCGATTTGTCCGCGGAGGCGGATGCCAGACGTCTGCTGGAGATTGCGGACACGCTGGTGAAAAAGAGCGTCTGGATCATCGGCGGCGACGGGTGGGCCTACGATATCGGCTACGGCGGCCTGGACCATGTGCTGGCCATGGGCCGCAATGTGAACGTACTGGTGCTCGACACCGAGGTGTACTCCAACACCGGCGGCCAGTGCTCGAAAGCCACCCCGCGGGGGGCGGTCGCCAAGTTCGCGGCCGGCGGCAAGCCGACGAGCAAGAAGGACCTGGCCCTGATGGCCATGACCTACGGACACGTGTACGTGGCCACCGTAGCACTGGGGGCTAATGATGCTCAAACCGTTAAGGCATTTATCGAGGCTGAAGGGTATGATGGCCCGTCGTTGATTATTGCCTACAGCCACTGCATTGCACACGGTATCAATATGCGGCTTGGGCTGGACACGCAGAAGCGCGCGGTTGAGAGTGGGCACTTCCCCCTGCTGCGGTTCAACCCGGATCTGGCCAAGGAGGGCAAGAACCCCTTGCAGCTCGATTCCAAGAAGCCCGCTCTGCCCTACGAGGAGTTCGCTTACCAGCAGACCCGGTTCAAGATGTTGACCAAGAGCAAGCCGGAGGAGGCTCGCCGGCTTCTGGAACTGGCCCGCCAGGACGTGATCCGCCGATGGAGCATGTACGAGAAGCTGGCCGCCAGCCACGCCGGCCTCAGTGACGGACCGTAGGAGTGCTACGATGGACCTGTCGACGACTTACCTGGGACTGTCGCTCAAGAACCCACTGGTCGCGGCGGCCGGGCCCCTGACCGCCGAGGTTGATTCCATCCGCGAGCTGGAAGACTCGGGAGCTGCGGCGGTGGTTCTGCACTCCCTGTTTGAAGAGCAAATCACTCACGAGGCCGAGGAGTTGGCCCACCTTACCACCCAGGGTACCGAGAGTTTCGCCGAGTCATTGACCTACTTCCCGGAAGCTGGCGACTACCGGCTGGGCCCCGACGAATACCTGGAGCACATCCGCAAGGCCAAGCTCGCCGTCGATATTCCCGTGATCGCCAGCCTGAACGGCGTTACCGTCGGGGGCTGGATCGACTATGCCACCAAGATGCAGCGGGCCGGCGCCGACGCGATCGAGCTGAATGTCTACTACATCGCGACCGACCCGACCTTGCACGCCCCGGACGTGGAGAACCGCTACGTGCAGATCCTCAAGGCGGTCAAGAGCCATGTGAAGATTCCGGTGGCCATGAAGCTCAGCCCGTTCTTCAGCGCCACCGCGGCCATGGCCAAACGGCTGGACGAGGCCGGGGCCGACGGGCTGGTACTCTTCAACCGCTTTTATCAGCCGGACATCAACCTGGATACGCTGGAGGTAGTGCCCGACCTGGTGCTCAGCACGCCGTTTGACATGCGCCTGCCGCTGCGCTGGATCGCGATTCTCCACGGGCGTGTGAGAGCGAGCCTAGCGGCCACCAGCGGCATCGCCACCGGGCGCGACGTAGTGAAGATGATCATGGCTGGGGCGGACGTAGCACAGGTCTGCTCTGTGCTCTTGCGCAAGGGGACCCGCGAGCTGGGTCGCATGTTGCGGGACATGCAGGCTTGGATGGAGGAGCGCGAGTACGCGTCCGTGGCCCAAATGAAGGGCAGCATGAGCCAGAAGTCCTGCCCCGACCCGGCCGCCTTCGAGCGTGCCAACTACATGAAAACGCTCAACAGCTACGCTTAGCGTCGGCCTCCACTGGGGTTAGGTGCCCCCGGGCCAGGGCGGTCGGCACTACTGCCGCACCCCCTCGATGCTGAACGTCAGGCGTACGTCGTCGCCCAGGCTGCTCATCAGTCCGGTCATACCAAACTCGCTGCGTCTGATTTCAAAAGCCGTCTCGAACCCGGCCCGGTGCTCGCCGCGCATCCCGCGACCGGTCCCGGTCCGCTCGAGCTTCACGGTCAGTGGCTTGCTGACGCCGCGCAGCGTCAGCTCGCCAGTCACCTCCAAGGTTCCGCTGTCGACCCGCCTGACATTGCGGCTCTTGAAGGTGATTAGCGGGTACTTTTCAACGTCGAAGAACTCGGCGGATTTGAGATGCTTGTCACGGTCGATGTTGTGCGTGTCGATACTCTCCGCCTTGACCCGAATATCGAACGCGCAAGCGGCCGGATCCGCCTCGCTCAGAGCGAAGGTCCCTTCCAGCTCGTTGAAGCGGCCATAGAAGTGGGCAACGTTCAGATGCCGGATGCGAAACCAGTTCGACGAATGCACCGGATCGACTGCGTAGATCTCAGCTTCGGCACTGGAAGTCGAAGGCTCAGCCCGCTGGCCGCCGCCTTGGCCGGCAAACATCAATGGCCACAGGCAGATCAAGGCCACGGGACCCACGATGAATGCAATCTGGCTCACGGCGTTCTCCTTGTAAGTATGCTCGGCCCGGATCGGCGACCGGCATGATTACACGATTATATGAGTGTACGTGACGTTGTGACACCATATGCGGCGGCCGGCGCTCCTGCCGGCGGCAACCGGCGCAGACCCCATGGTCTGCCACGGTTGACACGGGGGGGAGCGGCCGCCGCCGCGTGCCGCCGGATCGCGCGCAGGTTGCTTCACATGCCCACGGCCAGCAGGCAAGAGACCTAGAACCTGTTTCATAACCATCGGACCGCGATCATCAGGCACGCCACATGCATGAATGCCCGGTACATGTTGAGGTTGCATTGCCAGCGGATCAGAAGCCGCCGGTAGTAGCCCAGCCAGGCGATGGTGCGTTCGATCTT
>CAYZXK010000126.1:0-2822 GCA_964482395.1 uncultured Planctomycetales bacterium
GGATGTTCCAGAAGCTGGTAGAGGGCTTCGACCGGCGACTGCGCCCGGCTGAGCGTATCGAAATCCAGCGCAACCTTCAGAATCCGGGCTCCCAGGGGGATGGCCTGACCCTTCGGGCCGTCCGGCGGAACCCCGCCGCCGTCATAGTGCTTCTCCTGGTAGGCGATGATCTCGGCTACGCTTTCCAAACGCGGAATGTTGGCGACCAGCTCGCGCCCGATGCGGGGATGAGCATTGAACATCCGCATCTCTTCCGGGCTGAGAGCAGACCCGCGGTGGAGCTTGTCTATGGTTTCCGGCGGCAGGGTGATAAGCCCCACCTGCGAGAGCATCGCCGCAACCTCCAGATGCCAGACCGGACCAGCCTCCAGGCGGCCGGCCAGTTGCCGCACCAGGCGACGCACCCGGGAAGCCCGACCGAAAGCGGCCGGATTGAGCAGGGCCAGCACATCGGTCAGCACCTTGACGCTGCCGAAAAGCGTTTTTTGCAACAGCTCCTTCTCCGCCACGATCAGCCGGTACTGCTCGATCCCGGCCGAAATCGCCTTGGCCAGCGCCTCGGTCGGACAGGGCTTGGTCAGGAAGCGGAAGATGTTCCCTTCATTCACCGCGTCAATGGCGGTCTGCTGGTCCGAGTAGCCGGTGAGCATGATCCGCACCGTCTCGGGGGACCGCTGACGGACCTGAGAAAGCAGGCGGGCTCCATCCATCCCCGGCATGCGCATGTCCGAGACCACGACGGCATACGGTCCCTGCGAACCTAGCAGAGCCAAGGCCTGATCCGGCCCCGCCGCCGTCTCGATCTGGAACCGCCGGCGAAGCTGACGCCGTGCCGCTTCCAGCAGACTGGGATCGTCGTCCACGAGCAGTACTTTTTCGGTCATCTGCTGGTCTCCATTTCAAAGGTGCCGGCGCAGATCTCCCGCCAGGCCTCCAGGTTATCGGTCAGACCAAGTCGATTCAGATACGCCACGTCCGGCTGACCGGCCGGGCCCCCATCCTGCGACTGATGTTCGCAGCAGTCAGCCAGGTGGACGGCGGTCAGAGCACTGAAGCGGTTGTCCGGGCAGCGCTGCGGCTGGTGGTGATGGGCCACCGCCTCCACGATCGGGTCGGGCAACCCCCACAGGCCAAACAGGTAAGCCCCCACCTCGGCGTGCGTGCAGCCAAACGTTTCTTGCTCGGTCTGCCATAGCGGCAGCCCGGCTCGGCAAGCCTGGTCGACCACTCGAAGGTAGCGCTGGGCCAGTCCGTCCATCAGGATCAGCTTGCCCACATCATGCACCAGCCCCGCCAGCAGAGCGTGGTCGGCCAGAACCGGGTCGCGGCCGGTGGACGCGATCCGACGCGCCGCGGCACCGACCGCGGCGCTGTGGTTCCAAAGCCTCTCCAGCCACGCCGCCGCGTCGGACAAATGTCGGTACTTGGCGAAAACCTGCACCGTCAGCACCAGGGCCTTGATCGTATCCAGCCCGAGCAGGCTGGCGGCCTGGGCCGGGTCGGACACGTGTCGGCGCAGCCCGAAGAAGGCCGAGTTCACCAGTTGCAGCACCTTGGCCGTCATCCCCAGGTCCCGCGCGATGAGCTGCCCGACCCGACGCACCGACGCATTGGGCTTCTCGATCTCTTCCACCAGCTCCAGGTACAGCTTCGGCAAACTGGGCAGACTCTCAACCTGGGACACCAGTTGTCGAAGCCTCTGGTCGGCCAGTAGGTCCCGAAGCTGGCAAGCCCGGGTGATCGCGTTCCGGAGCGTCTCGGCGTCGCAAGGCTTGGCCAGGTACTGATGAGTGGCCCGCACGGCCCGCAGGGCCATCTCCTTCTGGGCGTGTCCGGACAGGGCCATGCGCACCATGTGCGGGTGCCGTCGCATGACTTCGGTCAGCAGTTCGGTCCCGTCCATTTCCGGCATGCGCATGTCGGAGACGATCACGTCAAACCGCTCCCGCTCCAGCAGAGCCAGGGCCTCCGCCCCGCTGGTGGCGAAGGCCAGCTCCCACTCGTGGCGCAGCGGCCGCAGCATGCGGCGCAGGCCGTCCAGAACACAACGATCATCGTCAACGAACAAAATCCGTTTCATACGCCTTCATACGTAACCTGGGCCTGTCCCGACGGAGCGCACTCCGGGTCCAGCGGCAAACGAATGATGAACGTGGTGCCCTTCCCGACCGTGGTTTCGAAGGTGATGCTGCCGCCGTGCTTCTTGGTCACCACCGCGTGGGCGATGGAGAGGCCCTGTCCGGTACCCTTGCCCACCTGCTTGGTGGTGAAGAACGGGTCGAAGATTCGGTCGCGGATGTCCTCCGGGATTCCGGTCCCGGTGTCTTGGATGCGGATTTCGGCCCAGTCGCCCACCCGCCGACTCTGGATGGTGATGTGCCCCTTGCCGGCCGAGCCGTCACCGACCACGTCCGCGATGGCATGGGCGGCGTTTACAATGATATTAAGGACCGCCTGATTGAAATCGCTGGCAAAGCAAGGGACCGGAGGCAAGGACCGGTCCAGGTCCAGGGTCAGGTCGGCCACGTACTTCCACTCGTTGCGGGCCACGGTCACCGTGCTCTCGATGGCCCTGTTGATATCGATCGGCTTGCGGTCCTGGCTGCCGGGATGCGAGAAGTCGCGCATGGCCCGCACGATTCGGGCGATCCGCTGCACGCCCTCCAGCGACTGCTCGATCGACTTGGGAATTTCGTCCAACAGATAATCCAGCTCCAGGGCCTTCAGAGCCGTCTGGATCTCGGCCGCCAGCCTCTGGGTAGCCGGCACCGCCTGGCTGGCCTCCAGCAGGTCGGCGTACTTGGCCAGCAAATCCTGGAGAT
>CAYZXK010000127.1:0-2673 GCA_964482395.1 uncultured Planctomycetales bacterium
GGATGGCGGCCGGGGTGGACCGGCTGGGGCAAGAGAATCTCGGCCGGATCGATCCGCCCCAGCTCATCCAGCAGGCGGGCAGGAGCGGCGTCGGCCGGATACGGGCAGAGCGCCACCTCGAACTGGCCGGTCGACAATTCAAGGGTGGCCAGACCGGCCTGCGGAACCTGAGTCACCACCGCCACCAGGAGGTTGCTGCGGGTGCGTTCCAGCAGGCCCTCGTCGGTCAGGGTTCCGGGCGTGACGATCCGGACGATGGCCCGATCCACCACCCCCTTGGCCAGTCGGGGATCCTCGATCTGTTCGCTGATCGCGACCTTGTAGCCGGCGGCGACCAGTTTGGCGAGGTAGCTCTCCAAAGCGTGATGCGGAATCCCGGCCAGGGGAGTCTTGCCGCTGTCGCGACTGGTCAAGGCGATGCCCAGGACCCGGGCGCCCAGCTCCGCATCCTCGTAGAACATCTCGTAAAAGTCCCCCATGCGGAACAGCAGAATGGCGTCGGGCGCCTGCTCCTTCTGCTGGCGGTACTGGCGCATGGCCGGTGTCAGCCGGGCGGCATCCGGCAACTGGACCGCCTGGTCTGTCGAGCTGGATGCGTCGTTGCCCACGCTCGGAATCTAGCAGGCTGCCGTGGGTTGCGAAAGGGTCAACTGGCAGCCAGAATGCCGCCGGCCGGTGCCGGCCGAACTGGAGAGACAGATGAGAATCCTGGTAACTGGAGGGGCGGGGGTATGTCGGCAGCCACTGCGTCCGGCGACTGGTGGCCGGTGGACACCAGGTCACGGTTTATGACAATCTCACCGCCGGGCACCGTCAGGCTGTAGACCGGAAGGCGACCTTCATCCAGGGCGACCTGGGGGACCGAGCGAAGCTGGATGAAGTCTTCCGGATCGGCAGGTTCGACGCCACGATGCACTTTGCCGCGTTTTTGAATGTGGGCGAATCGGTCGCCGAGCCGCTCAAATACTGGGAGAACAACGTCGCCAACACGGTCAATCTGCTGCGCTGCATGGAGCGGCACGGCGTGCGGCGGATGGTCTTCAGCAGCTCGTGCGCAGTCTACGGGGAGCCGGAAGAGCTGCCGATCCGCGAGGACCAGCCGACCAACCCGATCAACCCGTACGGGCATACGAAGCTGGCAGTGGAGTGGATGCTGCGGCAGTCCGCAGTTGCCTGGGGGCTGGGATCAGTGGCTTTACGGTATTTCAATGCGGCGGGAGCGGCTTCAGACGGCTCGATCGGAGAAGATCACGATCCAGAAGTACACCTGATCCCGATAGTTCTCCAGGTTGCCCTGGGGCTGCGGTCGGCGGTGGAGATTTTCGGGACCGATTACCCGACCGCAGACGGGACCTGCGTGCGTGACTATGTACACGTGGAGGACTTGGCCGAGGCACACCTGCTGGCGATCGAGGGGACGGAGCCGGGACGGGCTGACGCGTACAATGTCGGAACCGGTTACGGCAACAGTGTGCTGGAGATTATTCAAGCTGCACGGAGGGTTACTGGCAGGCCGATTGCGGCGGTGGCGGCAGGGCGGCGGCCGGGCGACCCGCCAGCCCTTTTCGCCGATGCGAGTCTGATCCAGCGGCGATACGGCTGGCTGCCAAGTTATCGGGACGTTGAAACGACTATCGCGTCCGCCTGGCGGTGGCACCAGTCCCATCCACGCGGCTACGGTGACCGCTGAAACCGTCGGGCAAGGCCCCCCGGCAGGGCGATTCGGCCCCCGCCGGCGGCCCCCCTCCCGGTCGGGCCGGAAGGCAAGGCGGTTTTTTTTGGATGAACCGGACACCAAGTGCGGATATAGTATATGGTGAACGTTGTGGCTGGGTTAGAGTGATCATCTATCGATTGCACTCTTAAGTCCCTATATCGCTGACCGTATCATCCGCTGATCGTACCCCCCTCGACCCAACCCACAAGTTTAAGCGGAATCACTCTGTAACCACGGCTGGTCGTTGACCCGTTGCCGGAGCTGCTGCGCTGGTTGATGGGGACGCCGGGCCGGGTGGGCTGTGCGCCCCCTCCTCCTCTCCGTGCCCACCTACGCCCGCTCGCGAATCCGGCGCCCCATCAGCCACCCTGAACGACGGCGGACCGACCAGAGCGGATAAGAGGCTTATAGGAGATTGCAGCGGAGGTAAACCGATGAGCCGGCCGCTACGCAGATTGACGCCCGGAATGATCGAAGCTTTCGGCCCCCCCCTGACCCCGGAAGAGTTGACCGGGAGCCTCACGCTCCTGGAGCGGCAGCTCAACCGCGACATGAAATGCCCAGCCGGCAAGAATCAGGTGTACATTCGCTCGCTGTTGGCCGGCGTGGGCACCACCCGGCCCAGGCTGGCACTGAAGTGCCCGCTGAGGCGGGACATCGGGCTGGGTCCGGAAGTGTTCTATGAGCACATCCGGGACGTTTGCTGTAATGACCCGGAGAAGTGTGAGGCTTGGCAGGCACTTAAGGAGCGATACGTAGTCACCTGATTATTGCCGGTTGAGGCAGGCAGGGTTTCGATCCGAAGGCGGACCACACGCCATCGGCCCGGTGCGATCTGGAACTGGCCGCGCCGGGCCGAGCTTTTTTGTGGAACGACGCGCCGGCCAGGAGGTACCGATAGGCCAAGCGCTCGGGGTTCCGATACCGGTTGCGCCTGGCAGGGCGTGGGCAAATAA
>CAYZXK010000128.1:0-32983 GCA_964482395.1 uncultured Planctomycetales bacterium
CACATCCGCACCCTGCTGCTGACCTTCTTCTTCCGGCACCTGCGGCCTCTGATCGACAAGGGCGTGCTGTATATCGCCCAGCCGCCGCTCTATCAGCTCGCCAAGGGAAAAACCCGCAGCTATCTCCTGGATGATCAGGCCCTCAACGAGCGGCTCACCGAGCTGGGGCTGGAGGGAACCACCCTGGAGATCCGCCGGCCGGATGGTCAGTTCCGGGAGCTGCGCGGCCGGGAGTTGGCGGATCTTCAGCAGCTTGTCGTGGAGATCGATCGGCAGGGGCGGATCCTGGCTCGACGCGGAATATCGCTTCGCTCTTTCGTCGAGCGCCGACGCCCGGATGGTCGTCTCCCGGCCATTCGGGTCCTCAGTGATCAGGAAGAGCGGTACTTCTACAGTGAGGAGGAGTTTGAACAGTGTCGCAGGGAGGCCGCGGCAGCCGGCACTGCGCTGAGCCGGGCCGAGCTGGTCGAGGCCGAGCAGCTTGAGCGCTGCTTTGCCCGGCTGCCCGACTTCGGCTGCGAGGTCGCTGATCTGTTCCTTCGCCGACAGGAGCAGGTGACCGGTGAACTCACCCCAGCGGTTTTCGTTCTGGTCGGTGGACGGCAGGATCGTCGGGAACTGGAGAATCTGGCCGAGTTGCCGGCGGGGATCCGGGCCTTTGGAGCACGCGGCTGGGAACTCAAACGCTTCAAGGGTCTGGGCGAGATGAACAAGGAGGAGTTGTGGGAAACCACCATGAATCCCGCCAACCGGGTCCTTCGGAAGGTCATCGTTGGCGAGAGCGGCGAGGACCCCGAGCAGGCCGACATCGACGCCGTCGAGGCTGACCGAATCTTCAGCATCCTGATGGGCGAGAACGTAGAAACCCGTCGCGAGTTCATCGAGCAGAACGCAATCCATGTTAAGAACCTGGATGTCTGACGCCTGGTCGGCAGGGGGCTGGGGCCTCTGATGCGATCCGCGGGGTTGGGAGCCTGCTGATGAGTATCCCTTTTACACCTGGCCCACCCCTGACTTGCCGCCAGATCAGAGAGTTGGACCGCATCGCGATCCAGGAAATCGGAATTCCGGGCGTGGTGCTGATGGAGAACGCCGGCCGCGGGGCGGCTGAGTTCATCTACACGACCCTGAGCGCCGTTGCCGGCCGGCGGGTGGTCATTCTCTGCGGCCCGGGCAATAACGGCGGCGACGGATTCGTCATCGCTCGCCACCTGCATAATGCCGGCCTGGCCGTCGATGTGGTTCTGGCGGCCCCCGAGGAGAGGTCGACCGGCGACGCGGCCGTCAACCTGAGCATTCTGCGACGGATGGGCCTCGAGTTCACGCGAGCGTTTCAGCCCAGTGGCCTGGAGGCGGCCCGCGCAGCCTTGCAGCGGGCCGACGTCATTGTGGACGCCCTGCTGGGGACCGGGTCGACTGGCCCGCCGCGGGGCACGATGGCCGCTTTGATTGAGCTGGCCAACGCGGTTCCGACCGCCCGGCGGGTCGCGATCGACATCCCCACCGGCCTGGACGCCGACACCGGCCAGGTCTACGAGCCCTGCTTCCGCGCCGCCGCTACCGTTACCATGGTGGCACCCAAGCTGGGGTTTGACGCCCCTGCGGCCCGCCTGGTCGTCGGCCAGGTCCGGGTGGTCGATATCGGAGCGCCCCGTGGGTCGCTGCCCAGCGCGGCGGCCGAAAAAGGTGCGAATGCGACTGGTAGTTAGGTATATGTTCCGGTAAGATGACTGAGGTGGTCGCCCGCTACGCTCGCGGCGCGCAGAGCGAGGATTTCCGGATGGCTGAAGAGACCCGCAAAGATCAGCGTGAGCAGAACCGCAAAGAGGCACTCTCTCGGGCAGTGCAGCAGATCGAGAAAGCCTTCGGGAAGGGGGCCATCATGTACCTGTCCGAGAACCAGGCCGCGACGACCGACGGCGTCTCCACCGGCTGTCTCTCGCTGGATCTGGCCCTGGGCGGGGCCGGCATCCCGCGCGGCCGGGTGGTCGAAATCTTCGGCCCCGAGTCTTCCGGCAAGACCACTCTCACGCTGCATGTGGTGGCCGAGGCCCAGAAGGCCGGCGGGGCCGCGGCGTTCATCGACGTCGAGCACGGGTTCGACCCATCCTGGGCCAAGCGCCTGGGCGTCAACCTCGAAGAACTGATGGTCAACCAGCCCTCCTGCGGGGAAGAGGCCCTCGAAATCTGCGAGCTGCTGGTCCGCTCCAACGCCCTCGACATCATCGTCGTGGACTCCGTGGCCGCCCTGGTCCCCCGGACCGAGCTGGAGGGCCAGATGGGCGACCAGTTTGTGGGCTTGCAGGCCCGCTTGATGAGCCAGGCCCTGCGCAAATTGACCGGGGTCGCCTCCAAGAGTCGAACCAGCGTCCTGTTCATCAATCAGATTCGCGAGAAGATCGGCGTCATGTATGGCAGCCCCGAGACCACTCCCGGCGGCCGGGCCCTCAAATTCTACAGCTCGCTGCGAATCGACGTCCGCCGGGTCGGCATGCTCAAGGAGGGCGAGCAGATCATCGGAACCCGCGTCCGCGCCAAGGTCGTCAAGAACAAAGTGGCGCCCCCATTCCGCGAGGCCGAGTTCGACATCCTCTTCGACTCCGGCATCAGCGGCCACGGTGATGTCCTTGACCTGGGCAGCGATTGCGGGGTGGTTTCGCGGACCGGCACCTGGTACAGCTTCGGCGACCTCCGGCTAGGGCAAGGCCGGGAAAATGCACGCCAATTCCTCCGCGATAATCCGGACGTATACGAGCGTATCCGGGCCGAGATCCTGGAGGTCAAACGCCCTAAGCCGGCCCAGCCGGAGCCGGCCGCGGGCCCGAAGGGCCGCCGGACGGCCGGGGCCGCGCCTGCGGCCCAGCGGAAACCCGCCCTGGCTTCGTCCCGTAAACGATAGGCCGCCAGCCCGGCCGGGCTTCCGGCGGGTTGGGGCGACACCGCTCTTTGATGCACCCTGTGCCGCTGGCCGAAGTAACCCCTGCGGCCGGCCGGATCGGCTCCGGTCGCGGTAGCGAGGTCGTCAGGTGGTTCGAGCAGTCGCGGGGTGCGAGCGGGCAGGCGGGTCTTGGCCGCTCTGGCTGGTGGGTGCCGTGCTTTTCGGACTCTCGGTCCTCCTGGCCCCGGCCGCAGGTCCAGATGACCGGGTCCCGGGTCCGGCAGCGGAGCTTGACCGGCTCGAGCAGGCGTTCCAGTCCGTGCTTCAGCGGGTGGCTCCCAGCGTGGTGGGCATTCGGGCCGTCCGTCAGCAGAGTTTAGGTTATTCCCCGACCGCGGACGGCGAGGGAGGCCAGCTTGAGCAGAGCGTGGTAGTCAATGGGGCGGGGACGGTCCTGTCGCCCGACGGGTTGATCCTGACCAACGAGCACGTGGTTCACGGCGCCAGTGAGATTCGGGTCTTCTTCTGGGATGGCCGCCAGTCGCCGGCTTTGGTGGTTTCGGCCGACCCGCGCAGCGATCTGGCGGTTTTGCAAGTGAGCCCCTCGGATCTGCAACCGGCCGTGCTGTGCGACTGGGACACAGTTGCCCGCGGGCAGTGGGTCGTGGTGCTCGGAAACCCCTTCGGCCTCGGACAGGACGGCCGGCTCAGCGTGTCAGTCGGCATCGTGGCCAACCTGGGCCGTCAACTCCCTGGGCTGGGAGAGGAGGACGACCGCTTCTACTGCGACATGGTTCAGGTGACCGCCCCGATTCATCCTGGCAACTCCGGGGGTCCCTTGTTCAACCTCCACGGCGAGTTGTTGGGCGTGGTGACCGCGATGCATACGCGGGGAGCCGCCGACCAGGGTATCGGCTTCGCGATCCCGCTCACCCCTGCCAAGCGGAGGGTGATTGAGGCGCTTTGCCGGGGCCAGACCATCGAGTATGGATACCTGGGCGCCACGGTACGGGCGCCGAACGCTGCCGAACGCATGCTGTTGTCCAGTTCCCAAGGAGTGGTGGTGCAGGAAGTCGATCCGGACGGCCCGGCTCAGCAGGCCGGCATCCGGGTGGATGACGTCATCCTGGCTTATCAGGAGGAACCCGTACGCGGCCCCGCTCACTTGGCTGAACTGGTTGGGCAGTCGCCGGTCAGGGCCAGCGTCCGGTTGGCAGTCTGGCGTGAAGGCCGCACCATGACGATTACGGCAACTCTGGGTCGCCGGGATGGGCAACGGGTTGCCATCCTCCGTCAGCGGGCTGCCGGCCCGTGACTCGCCTGAGCCCGAGGTGGCGCCCGCCTGTCGTTGCGGCGCGGCATGCCACGGTCCTGGTGAGACCCGGTACTAGGTGGTGTTGGCCTTTGTCGGCGGCGACCAGTCACGCTTCGGCGGCTTGACTACCAGCCCCATCCGAATGGCCTTTGCACTAACCCGGATCCTTCGGACCCGGCCATCGACAACCGCGCGAAGCTTCTGGATGTTCGGTTTGAACTTCCGGTTGCTGATGCCGGTTACCTTGCGGCCGACGCCGCCCAGATACTTGGCCTTCCCGCGTCGCGAAATGGAGCGGCCAAAGACCGTCTTCTTGCCGGTGAAAAAGCATTTTCGGGCCATAATGTCCTCGCGCTGGCTGTCAACCGGCCGCTGAGCGGCCTGCGGCGCCAGCCCCGTAGGATATGGGCTTGCCGGGCCTGCGTCAAACCGCAGCTGCTTTCTGGGCGGCGCCGGGGCTGGCGGTCGCACCCAAGGCGGGTCAGTGGCGGGCTTATGGCAGCTTGCCCGGTCTGGTAATAGCTGCCGGCCCGCGGTAGAGTGCTTCGGCGTATAGGACGGCCGGTCGGGCTGTCCGCGAGCGGAATTGCCAACTGGAGAGGCGGCTCATGTCAAGACCCGAAATTGCCCCTGGCGAGCCTTACTCCCTGCGCCTGAATAAGTTGCGGGAAGAAATGACTCGTCGCAAGCTGGATGGGTATTTGATCCAGCAGCGTATGGACCAGTACTGGGCTACCGGTTTCACCGGCGAGGACGGGGCGGCTCTGATCACCCACCGGGCCGTGGTTCTGCTCACCGACGGCCGGTTCGATCAAGCTGCCAATATCGAGGCCCCGTACGCGCGAAAGGTGCTCCGCAAGAAACGCACGCCCGACGAGACCATCCGTGAGTTGAAACGGTGCCGGCTGCGCCGGGTGGGTTTCAACCCCGACCATATGACGGTGGCCGAATATGGGGTGCTCAAGAAGCTGGCCCCGCCGGTGCGGCTGGTGCCGGTCGAGAACATGGTGACCGCCTTGCGGGCGGTGAAGGATGCCGGGGAGGTTGAGCGTATCCGGCAGGCAATCCGGGTAGCCGAGCGGGCTTTCGAAAAGGTGCGGCAGTGGCTGCGGCCGGGGCTAACGGAGCGTGAGATTGCCGCCCAGTTGGCTTACGAGATGCAGAAGCTGGGAGCTCAAGGTGAGACCTTCCCGGCCATCGTCGCGGTGGGCCCGGGATCGGCTCTCCCGCACTACGAGCCTGGCGACCGGAAACTGGTTGAGAACGAGATCCTGTTGGTCGATTGGGGAGCGCGGGTGAGCTGGTACGGCAGCGACCTGACCCGAGTTCTGTGGCTGGGCAGCATCCCGCCCCGGCTGAAGGAGGTCTTTGATATTGTCCGCGAGGCTCATGATCGGGCGATCAAGGCGGTTCGCCCAGGTATCAAGGCCAAGGCGGTCGACCAGGTCGCCCGCGACTTCATTCAGCGGGCAGGGTACGGGAAAGAGTTCAATCACGGGCTGGGCCACGGGCTGGGGCTGGTCGCGCACGAGTCGCCGCGCGTGTCCCGAGTGTCACGGGACGTACTCCAACCCGGGATGGTCATTACGATCGAGCCAGGCATTTACCTGCCCGGGGTTGGGGGTGTCCGGCTCGAGGACGACGTTCTGGTGACGGAAACCGGTTACGAGCTTCTTTCTTCCTTGCTGGTCCAGTTCTCATGACCCAGGGCAGCAACAAGGAGTTGGCAGGCGTGCCCCCGGCTAAGCTTTCGATGGACATAGAGCATATCAAGAGCTTAATTCAGCTCATGATTGAAAACGACCTCAGTCGAATGGAGCTGCGTGAGGGGGACGTTCATATCCTGCTCCGCCGGGGGCAGCCGGTGGTGGCCACGACCATCCCGACGGCTACGCCGGTGGTGGCGGCTCCTGCTCCCTCCGGGGCCGCGCCGCTGGGGGGAGCGCCGGGTGGCGCTGAGAAGGAGACCTACATCCGTTCGCCGATGGTGGGGACGTTTTATGCCTCCCCCGGCCCGGAGGCGGCTCCATTTGTCAGCGTGGGGAGCGTAGTCGAGCCGGAGACCGTAGTATGTTTGATCGAGGCAATGAAGGTATTTAATGAGATTAAGTCTGATATCTCGGGTCGGATTACGAAGGTCCTGGTGAAGAATGGGGAGGCGGTGGAGTTTGATCAGCCGCTGTTCGCGGTGGGCCCAGTGTAGGTCGGCGCGGATTAGTGATGTTTACCAGGATTCTGGTGGCTAATCGGGGAGAGATCGCGCTGCGGGTGATCCGGGCCTGTCGTGATCTGGGCATTGAGGCGATAGCGGTCTATTCGCGGGCCGATCGGGATGCTGCCTACCTCAATCTGGCGCACGACGCCGTTTGCATTGGGCCGGAGTCACGTGGGGCCTCGTATTTGAATGCGGCGGCGATCCTCTCGGCCGCCGAGCTGACCGACGTTCAGGCCATCCATCCCGGCTACGGTTTTTTGGCCGAGAATGCCACCTTCGCCCAGATGTGCCGCGACTGCAAGATCGAGTTCATTGGTCCCAGCGTCGAGAGCATGCGGAAGCTGGGCGACAAGGTGCAGGCCCGCAAGCTGGCCCGGGAAGCGAAGGTGCCGCTGGTCCCAGGCAGCAATGGGGCGGTAGCCACTGACGACGAGGCGGTGGCGGTTGCCAACCGGATCGGTTACCCGGTCATGATCAAGGCGGCCGCGGGCGGCGGCGGGTTGGGGATGCGGGCGGCTCACAATGAGGCCACTTTGCGGTCCAACTTCCGCCATGCCAAAGCCGAGGCGGAGTCTGCCTTCGGCGACGGCAGCCTTTACATCGAGAAGCTGATTGAGCATTCGCGTCATGTGGAAGTGCAGTTGCTCGGCGACACCAAGGGCAACATCATCCATTTGTGGGAGCGGGACTGCACCCTTCAACGCCGACATCAGAAGTTGGTAGAGCAGTCGCCTTCGCCGCATATCAGTGCTCGGACCCGCAACAAGCTCTGCAATGCTGCGGTCCGGTTGGCCCGGGCGGCCGGTTACTACTCCGCCGGCACCTGCGAGTTCTTGGTCGATCAGCAGGAAAATTTCTACTTCATTGAGGTCAATGCTCGCATCCAGGTGGAGCACCCGGTGACCGAGCTGGTGACCGGCCAGGACCTGGTGGCCTGGCAGATTCGGATTGCGGCGGGCGAGACGCTCAAGTTGCGGCAGGATGAGATCGAGCAGCGCGGCTGCGCCATCGAGTGCCGGATCAACGCGGAGTCGCCCGAGGATGACTTCCGGCCGTGTCCCGGGCGGATCGAGCGGTTCATTGCGCCCGGCGGTCCCGGGGTGCGGGTGGACACTCACGTCCACGCCGGCTACCAGGTCAGCCCTTATTACGACTCGCTGATCGGCAAACTCCTGGTGCATCGGCCTACGCGCCCCGAGGCCATCGCCGCCATGCGCCGGGCGCTGGACGAATTTGTGGTTGCCCCGATCAAGACCACGATTCCGTTGCACAGCGCGATCATGCGGCACGGGGATTTCATCAAGGGCAACGTGGACACCGGTTTCATCGAACGCACATTCGGCAACCGGGGCAAATGAGAACCGGCCGGCCGGGGTGGCGGGCTGGGGGCCCCGGCTGGAGCGGACGGCCGGATTGAGCGGTAGCCGGCTTGGCCTTTTAATATTGGCTGCGGAGGGCCGGCAGCGGCCGGCCAGGAGGCTGATGGCGTGAAGATTCTGGTCGCCTGCGAGCTGCCTCAGTCCGCTCTGGACGAGCTGGCTCCGCTTGCCAGCGAACTCTGCTATCGCCCCAATCTGACCGCTTATCAGCTACGCGACTGCCTGGCGGACGTCGGCATCCTGGTCGTGGGGGCTGTGCGAGTCTCGCCTGAGGCGATTGCCGCCGGCCGGGCCTTGCAGATGATCGTGCATGCCGGCTGCGGGCCGGGCGAGATCGCGGTCGAACGCGCCTCCACTGCGGGAGTGTTCGTCACCCACTGTCCGGACCAGCACGCCCAGGCGGTCGCCGAGTTGACCTTAGGCCTTATTCTGGCCCTCGACCGGCGGATCGTTGAGAACACCATCGCACTCAAGGACGGCCGTTGGATCCGCAGCGAGCTGGCCGATGCCCGGGGTCTGGCGGGCCGGACTATCGGGATCATGGGTTATGGGGCTATCGGCCGGTCCGTCGCCCGGCTGGCGCAGGCCTTCCAGATGCGGGTGTTGACTTGGTCCCCGCGACTGATGCCCCCCGACATGCCCGAGCCGCTGGTCGAGGCCTGCTCGCGGCCGCGAGACCTGGCCCGCCAAAGCGATGTGGTGACGTTGCATGCCGACGAGTCGGAGCCGGAGCTGATCGTGGATGCCGCCTTCCTGGAGGCCATGGGAGATGGGGCTTACCTGGTGAGCCTCGGCCCGCTCGCGGCGGTGGACGAGGAAGCGCTGTTCCGGGCCGTCGAGCGGGGACGGTTGCGACTGGCTCTCGATGTGTCCGGTCCCAGGGCGGGCGCGGATTCCACCCGGTTCCGTTGCCGACTGTGTGACCTGCCGGGCGTCATCGGCACCCAGCACATGGGGGCCCTCACCGAGCAGGCCCGGCAGGCTACCGCCCGCGAGGTGGTGCGGATAGTGCGGTCCTTCGTGGTCTGTGGCGAGGTCCTCAATTGTCTCAACCTGTGCGAACGCAGCCCGGCCACCTGGCAGCTCGTGCTCCGCGTGCGGGATCAGATGGGCGTCATGGCCGCCGTGATGGATGCGATTCGAGCCGACGGCGTAAACGCCCAGGAGATCACCAGCAAGGTGTTCACCGGGGCCAAGGCGGTCTGGTGCGCGATTGCCCTGGATGAGCGTCCCAGTGCCGAGGCTTTAGCCAGTATTCGCAACTTGCCCGACGTGCTGCACCTGGAACTACGGGCGGTGGTCTGATAGCTTGCCGGCGTCCCGGCCGACCGGCTCCACAACCCCGCCGGCCGGTCGCGTGTATAAGAACCTGAGATCCGACATGCAGGAGGTCAGAATCAGGTCTGGAGTTCGCGGTTGGCTGGCCGGCTTTCTGCTGGCCGGTATTCTTCCGGCCGGGCCGGGTCAGGAGCCGCCGGCGGCGACCGATTTGGCCAGTCTGCGGGCCGAGCTGCGCGCCGTACGTTCCCTATACAACCCGGATGGGCCGATTCGACTGCGGTTCACGCTTGTCAACTGCTCAGAGCAACCGGTCACCATTCCGCTGGATGGCCCGGTTTCGACGGCCGACGGGGTGGGCCTGCCGCTGCAACTGGTGTTCGGCAGCGAGCCCCAGCGCTTTCTGACGATCTCTTATGAGGGGGAGGCTTTCAGGGAAGTGCCGGTGCCGGCCGCCGCTGCCCCTTCGGCCGCAGCGGCCGACGGCTTGCGGCTGGCGGCACATGCCTCGCTGGGGGCCGAGATCGACTTGCGTGACTACTACCCGGCGGTGCGCTACTCAGGCAGCTACCGGGTCGAGTGGCGGCCGTTCGACGGGCGGCTGGGCGTCCAAGCGGTCGATTTCAAGGTCGAACCGCGCAAGGATGCCATTCTGGTGACCGACCTGGGCAAGGTTACCTTCATCCTGGACTACGACCGGGCTCCCCGGAATGTCGAAAACTTCCTGAGCCTGGTCCGGGAAGGCTTTTACAACGGGAAGACCTTTCACCGGGTCGTGGCCGGGTTCGTGATTCAGGGCGGCTGTCCCCGGGGCGACGGGACCGGGATTCGCCCGGACGGCAAGCTGGTGCCGGCCGAGTTCAGCGACTGGCCGGTGGATGTCGGTACGTTGCTGATGGCCCGCAAGCCCAGTGACCCGGATTCGGCCAGTTGCCAATTCTTCATCGCTCTGGCCCGCCTCAAGGAGTTGGACGGTCAGTACACGGTGATCGGCCAGGCCAGCGATCCTGAGAGCTTGCGGACGTTGCAGGAGCTGGCCGCCGTTCCTGTGGACGGGCGCGACCGGCCGCTTACCCCGCTGACTATCCGCTCGATCAACCTGGTTGACGCGGAGCAGAGTCGGGTACGCGAGCCGGGATCGCGGCCGGCCGAGCGGGCGGGCCCAGAGTCGGGTCAGGCCCAGCAGCGCCACTGATGCGGGCCGGGGAGAGCGGGTCCTAGTCCGTGGGGGTTACCAGCGCAGCGAGGGCACGCGTCGCCGGCGGTGGAGGAGTCTGGGGGCGCCCACGATCAGGGCTGCCAGCAGCCCGGTGACCACCGCGGTGGACAGTGACTGGCTCAGCATGGTCCACCAGGTTCCCCATGCTCCCTGCCAGTAGTGAAAGTGAACCTGGATCAGCAGTTGGGCCGGCAGGGTCACCAAAGCGGCTGTCAGCCACCGTACCCACCACAGCTCGCGGTTGACGGCGTCCCGCAGATGGGTAAGGACCATAATGGCCAGTCCCAGTGCCAGAGCGTGCAGACCCAGCGGGCCGGTAGTGCCGACGTCTTGCAGGAAGCCGGTGAGCCAGCCGGCCAGCCGGGCGTCCGCCGCCGGCGCTGTCAGCCCGCAGACCAAGGCCACCGCCCAGAGCAGATCCACGCATTTGGGCGCCGCATGTGACAGCAACGCCGTCTGCAACAGGTAGGCCATCAACAGAATCAGGATGAAAGGCCCCCAGCGCATCATTCGGGTCCGGGTTGGCTGGTTGCAGGTGGGGACAGGTCCGCCGGCGGGCCTGGCCGGGCCGTTCGCCGCGGCGGTCCGGCTGGCGGCGCCGGACGGGTGCCCGCCGGGAGCGGCACCCGGAAGCGGGTGCCGCGGGCCGTGACTACCTTGCCGTCCTGCTTCTCATAGCTCAGCACCACTTGAATCTCGCGTCCCATCACGTTCACTTCCGGGGGCCAGCGCAGGATTAGGCCGTATGAATAGCCCATTACCGATGGCGTGCGGAGCCGGAAGCCGGCCGCCTGCTGCTCATCGAAGGACCATTCGTAGACCGGCTGGCGATCGTAGCTTCCGTCGGGGCGGACCGTCAGCGTATACAAAGCTGCCTTGATCGTGCCGGGCACGAACACCCCTTTGCCAACCGCCTCATTTCCCACAGCCGCCACAAAGTACACCCGCACGAACAGGCCCGAGACTCGGCCCTCTTCGTCCCGGATCCAGGGTTCGGTGGCGTAGAACTGGCGGATGGCGACGATGTCATCCCGCACCGGCGGTGTTCCGGAGCCGGACCATCCCCCGGTCTGGCAGCCGGCGGCCAGCATGGCCAGCCCCAGACCAAACACGCGACGGCAACAGGTCAACGCGCGGGGAGGTGCGCTCCCCATGTAGAACCTCCGGGCTTCAGCGAAAGCGGGACGTTGTACGAATCGTCGTCTGGCGGCGCCGGTTCCGGCCGCAACGCTGGCCGCATCGGTCCGTACTCTTCCTCTGCTTGAGGCGGGGCGCTTTTGGGGCCCGGGGGCTGGGCCGGTCCGCGACGAGATCGTTCTCGGGCCTCCAGGGCTGGCAGGTCATCCGGGCTGACACGCAAGCCCTGCATCAGCGGATCGGTCAGCACGTCGTTGGGAATGGCTTCCAGCGTGTCACGCTCCGCCAGCGACAGCTCCCGATAGTCGTCAACCGTGCGGATCACGTGCGGGGTCAGCACTACCAGCAGCTCCTTGCGGTTGGTCGTATCGGTCTGGGTGCGGAACAGCAGCCCCAGCCCAGGGATGTCCCCGAGGATCGGGACCTTCACCTCGCGGTTTTCCACCCGCGACGTGATCAGGCCGCCCAAAACCACCGTCTCATGATCCTTCACCACGGTGGTGGTTTCCGCTTCCCGGGTGAAGAAAATCGGGGCGGTGACGCCCGGCCCCACGTCCACGGTCGAGCCGGTCTGGTCGGAGACCTTCTGGTAGATCTTCATCCGCACGAAGCCGTCCGGGTTGATCTGCGGGGTGACCTTCAGGATTATCCCCACCTTTTCCCGGCCTACGCTGGTCGAGATCTGACCCGTCGATGAGGTTTGGGTGCCGGTGACGTAGGGTACGTCATCGCTGATGTCGATGCGGGCTTCCTGGTTGTCCATGGCCACGATCTGGGGCCGGCTCAGGACGTTCAGGTTGCCCTCGCTCTGGAGCGTGCGGAACAGGAAGTTGAAATCCGCTCCGGTGATCGTGAAAGTGAAGCCGCCGAAGCCGCTGCCCGCGGCCCCGATGTCGGTGCCGCCCACAAAGTCGAAGGTGGTGGTGTCGCTCACCCCGGCCTTCGCGTATTGCAGGTCCTGGAACGCGAACTCCACCCCCAGTTCCAGCTTGTTGTCCATGGTCACCTCGACGATCAGCACCTGGATCATCACCTGGGGCGGCGGCTGATCCAGGTCGTGCAGCACTTCCATCACCTCCTGCCGGAACCGCGGGTCCACGTCCAGGATGAGCCGGTTCGCGTCCTTGTTGGCGATGGCCGTGATCTGGCGTTCTTGCTTGACCCCGATCGAGACATCCTTGCCGATCTTCTCCAGCCGCGCCTGCTCCGCGTCGCTGAACTCCTTCAGCGTTGGGGCCAGATTCTCGGCCGGCACGCTCTTGGGCGCATAAACCCAGGTCTCCCGGTCCCGGATGGGCACGGTGTCCAGTTCGTAGATCAGTTGTTCCACCAAATTGAGGTAACCCGGGGTGCCGGCGGCGATGACCGAGTTGGTCCGGATGTCGGTCGTGAAGGCCACTTCCTGCCGCCCGCCTTCGGCTCCGATCCCCTCTCCCAGCGCCAGGACCCGTTCCGGCTGCTCGCCCCCGCCCCGGCCTCCGGTCGTCGTCTTCCGTTCGAATAGGGCCTCCAGCATCTTGACCATCTGCTCGGCGTCGGCATTCCGCAGACGGAAAACCCGAACCTTTGCGTCCTCGGGTGGCACGTCGACTGCCATTACCAGGGATTCCATCAGCGGCATGCTCTCGGCCGGGGCGGTGACCACCAGAGAGTTGGTCCGGGTGTCGGATATCACCACGATTTCGGAGCGCATGGCCTTGAGCGTTTCCAGACCCACCTCCGGGTGGTCCCGCTGGAAGATCAGCATCACCTGTTTGTCGGCTTCCTTGGTCGACCCGCCTCCGCCTCCTCCGGTGCCGCCCACTGTGCCGCCGCGAAGCTCCAGAATCCGCTGCAACAGCTCGCCGGCCTTCTCGGCGTCCGCCTGCTGCAACTTGAAAATCCGCACCACGGCCCCCTTGGTCGGCTCGGTCCCGTCCAGCTTCCGGACGAAGTCCTCCACATCCGGCAGGAGGGCCGGCGGACCGAATACCACCACCGAGTTGGTGGTCTTGTCGGCGGCGACGGTCAGATCAATCTCTCCTCCCCCCTTGGTTCCGCCCTGTTTCTTGAAGATGTTCTCCACCGACTTGCTGACCTCTTCGGCCGCCGTCCGGCGAAGCGGAATGATCCGGGTCATCCGGCCCACTTCGCTGGGCCGGTCGAGAATGTCGGCCCAGCGCTCGATGACTTCCATGTCCTCCCGCGAAGCCGCCAGCAGCAGGCTCCCGGAGACCGGATCCGCGGTTACGTGGATCGGCGTTCCGGAAAGCTTGGAGTCCTTCTGCGTCAGGGCCTTCTCGATCATTTCGGTCAGCAAAGCCGCGACGTTGGGGGCGCTGTTGAGCCGGATCTTGCGGGCCTTGAAGACCACCGTCCCGTCGAACTGCTGATCGAGCTGGGCGATCAGCCGCTCCGCCTCCTCCAGATAGTCGCGGGTACCGGTGAGCAGCAGCGAGTTGCTGCGCGGGTCGGCCAGCACGTTCAGGACGTCGGCGGATTCCTTGTTGGTCTTCTTCTCCGCGTCGGCCCGGTTCTTGAAGGTCTCTTCCAGCATATTCTTGAGCTTGACCGCGTCGGCGTGGGCCAGGGTCCGATAGCGGACATCCACCACGTTGTACTTCTCGGCCGCGTCGAGCTGGAGCACCAGGTCCTCCACCATGTCGTAGACCTCTTCGGTGGCCAGCACGATGAGCCTATTGGAGCGTTCGTCGGCGTAGATCACCGCACTGTCGCGGGCGGCGTTCTTGTCGGTACCCAGCGCCTTGGCCCGATCATCCAGCAGCTTCTTGAGCTTGTCCTGGATCTGGGCGGCCTGAGCGTTCTTGAGCTGCACCACGTAGGACTTCATTCCCAGCTCGACCGTGGGCCGATCCAGCTCATTGATCAGCCCTCCCGCCAGCAGGACGGCATCCTTCCGCCCGATCACCACCACCACATTGCTCCGTTTGTCGTGCTGCACGACCAGCGGGTAAGGCAGTCCCTTGGCGGCCACGCCCGGCGGGACGGGCGGCATCACGCCTTTGGTCAACCCCTTGGCCTCGCCTTCGCTGGGCCGGTTGAGGTAGCTCTTGTCCTTGAAGATGTCGGTCAGCAGTTTGGCCACCTCCTCGGCCTGGGCATGCCGAAGCGCGAAGGCCTTCACGTCCGTATCCGCCCCCACCGGCAGCGTGTCGAACACCTCCACGATCGCCGTCAACGCCTCATTGTTGTCCTTGCTCGAGAAGATGATCAGCGAGTTGGTGCCCTTCTCGGCGATCACCCGGATCGGCCGCTCCAGGTCCAGTTCCGGCAGCTCGCGCCCGTCGGCCAGCCGCAGACGCAGCTTCTTGACAAAGGGCTTGCCGGCTTCCTTCTTCCCGACCCCGGCCGCCGCGGCTTCCTGCTCGGCCTTGATCATGTCGCTGAGCGTCTTGGCGATATCCTCCGCCGAGCCGTTCTTGAGCTGGATCAGGATCACGTCCGCGGCCACGAAGCTCTTCTTGGCCACCTCGGAGGTGATCTCCACGTCGATGGCCTTGATCAGCCGCTGGATCTCCTCCAGGTCCTTTTCGGTCCCGATGATCAGCACGCTGTTGGAACGGTCGTCGGCGTCGATCGAGGCCTGCGACTCGGCCGGGACTTCCCGCATCTTGTTCAGTTTTTCGATGGTCGGTCGCAGCAGGGTCACCGCCTCGCTGGCCCGGACGTGATCCAGCGAGATCATGCGCACGTCCGTGACCGCCCCGGCCCGCTCGATATCCAGCTTCTCCACCAGCTCGCGAATCCGATCCATCACCGGCTGGGCGGCCGAGACGATCAGCGAATTGCTGCGGGCTTCGGCGTTGATGCTGAAGCGGTCCTGCGGCCCGGGCTTGCCGGTGCGGGCCTCGATCTGGGCCTTGACGGCCTTGTCGATGATCGGGGCCAAGGCGGTCGCCTTGGCGTTCTGGAGGGCGAAGACCTCCACCAAGGCCGGCGTGGCCGAGTGCTCCATCATCAGCAGTATCTGCTCGATAAACGCTACGTCCTGCTCGTCGCCGCCGATGATGATTCGCTGGCTGTCCACGGCGCTGGCGGTAACTTCGCCCCGCAGCGCGCCGCTCACGCCGGTCAGGCCCTGTACCATGAATGCCGGCTCGCTGGCTGGCTCCAGGGCTACAGCTTCTCCCCGGTCCGCTTCTTCTTCGGTTTCCTGCGGCGGGCGTTGATGCTGCGGAGCTGGCGCCGGAGCTGTCGGCTTCTCGGTCGCCTCATTGGCTGGCTGGGTAGTCGGTCTGGTAGTCACCGGCCGGGGGCGGGTTTGGGCCTTACGGCGGTGACTCTCGGTTGGCGGCTGCTCTGGGGGCTGCTCCTGCTGGGCCGCCAGCAGACCCAGCCCTGGCCATACCTGGGCGGTTGCCAGGCACGGGACGGCCCGTAGCCAGGAATCCCCCATCCATGTGGAACTGCTCGCCGGGTCCATCTCCGCCGGCTTCGGCAAGCTGCTCTTGCCGCCCGAGGGGCTGCCGCCTCCGCCGCCGGGTTGTCGGGATGGTTGAGGCTTGGGCTGACCGCCTCCGCTGGGCTGGCGAGGCGGGGTTGATTGTCGGCGGCCGGCCCCGCTGGGCTGCCGGGCCGGGGGCGTGCTGGGCGTCTGTTGACCGCCCCGGCTGGGCTGACCCACGCTGGGAGTGCCCGGGCCACCGACCGGGCGCACCGTCCCCCCGCCCCCGCCGACCTTGCGCTTCTGAATCTCGTTGATGAGCTGTTCCGCGTCTTGGGCCGAGAGGTTCTTCAGCTCGATCACACGGGTCACATAAGCTCCGGTGCGGACTTCGGCGAGCTGATTGACGATGGTTTCCGCCTGGCCGAACAGGGTCGGATCACCGGCCACGATGAGCGTGTTGGTATACTCGTCGGCGCCAACCACGACGCGTCGCGCGACCCGTCCGGTCAGACTGGCTAGCTGCTCCTCGTTCGAGTTGATGATCCGCTCGACTTCTTTCGACAGCCGGACGGCGTCCTGGCCGTAGGGAATCTCGATGACCTTGATGGTGGCCTGGACCAGCTCCACGTCATCGAACCGCTCGACCAGGTCACGGACCTGATCAATCTCGCGTTTGGTCCCGCGCACCACCAGCGTCTTGGCACTGTCGTTGGGCACGATCTGCGGGCCGGTCTGCTGGCCGGCTGCTCGCCCGCGGCCGGCCTGACCGCCCGTGCCGCCGGCTGGACGCTCGCCCATGAATTGCGAAATGAAGTTCACGATCTGCGACGGCGGGACGTTCTGCACCGAGACCGTCTCAATGCGGTAGTGCTCGCTCAGGCTGTCTTCGAGCTGGTTGATCACCGCCGCTTCGACCAGGTCGATGTCGTCGGCTCGTCCGAAGACCATGACCGAGTTGGTCGCTTCCTCGGCTACGGCGTAAACATCGAGCATGCGCGGCAGGCCGGTCGCGCCGCCCGGTGCGCCCCCCCCTCCGCGGCGGCCGGCTCGACCGCCCCCAGCCGCTCCGGCGCCGCCGCTGGCATAGCTGTTGATTGCGTCGGCCACGCCGGCCGCATCCGCCTTCTCCAGCATGAAAATGCGGAACTCCTTCCGTTGCTCGGGAGGTGTGGGCACGTCCACGGCCGCCAAAACCTGATTGACGAATGCGAAGGTGCGGTCGGACCCGACCACGGTGACGCTGTTGGTTCGTGGGTCGGGCACCGCGGTGAACGGGTCCAGGTCGGTTTCGGCGCCGAAGGTTTTTGCGAGCTGTAGGTACTCGGTCATGGCCTGCTTGACCGACTCGACCACTGCGTCGGCATCGGCGTACCGGAGCTGGAAGCGCTTGAGCTGCATGTCCTGGCTGGGGTGGTCGAGGGTGGCGACCAGGTCTTTGATTTGATAGAAGATTTCATCCGGCGCCCGGACCAGCAGTTTCTTGGCGGCTTTGTCGCCGAGGATCAGGATGTGCCCGCTGCCGACCACGGTGGGCCCACCGCCGGCCCCTCCAGCTCCGCCGGTGGGTCGCACTCTTCGGGCGCCTCCACGCTGGCCGGGCTGGGTCCCGGATCCGCCTCCGATGAAGACCTCGGAAAGGGTGGCGGCCAGCTTCTCGGGATCCGCATGCATCACCGGGATTTCACGGATATCGCGCTGATTCAGTTGGTCGAGCTGTTCGATCCGGGCGAAGATCAGGTCGCGCTTGTCCAGCGGACCCCAGACCAGGATGGTGTTAGTGGCCGGGTCGGCCGCGATTCGCACGTCGGCCGCCGAGGTTCCTCCTTCGCCGCGCGGCCCGCGTCCGGCGCGGCCCGTGCCGGGGGCGAAGATCGCCTCCACGGCCGCCGCGATCGCTTCGGCGTCCCCATAGCGGCAGGCATAAAGCTCGGCTTCGGCGATCGGACCGGCGATATCGAGCCTGCGGATCTGGTTTTCGACCAGCTCCACGTCTTTGTTCTCGCACATGAAGATGATGGTATTGGAGCGCGGGTCGGCGGAGATGGTGACCGGTCCCAGGGCGGCGGGGGAGCCGCCGCCCCCCGCGGCCCCGCGTGGTCCGCGTCCAGCCCCGCCGCCGGCCCCAGCGCCGCCGGTGCCGGAGAAGATCTCGCTCAGCAGCGGGACCAGATCGTCAGCCCGGGCATTCTGTAGCGGATAATGGTGAATGCCCACAATGTCGCGCCCCTCCAGGTTCTCCAGTTCGCGGATGACCTTCTCGATCAGCCCCATCACTTCCGGCGGAGCCGAAACCAGCAGGGAGTTGGTGACGCTGTTGGGCACGATCTCGACCCGTTCGACCTTGGCCCCGCCTTCCACCCCGGGAACCGAGACGAGCTGGGCTTGCAGCATTTCGATAAGCTGTTGCTGCTGTTGTTGCGGGCCACCGGCGCGTCCGCGGGGCAGGGGGGCCAGCCCGCCGGTCCGACGTTGCTGAATCTTTGAAATGCCCAGCACATCCCGGATGTTCTCGGCGGTCTCCTCGGCCCGCAGGTTCTTGAGCTGAAACACCTTCACCTGGACCTCGCCCGGTGGGATGTCCAGCTCACGCAGAAGCTGGCGGATTTCAGGCAGGAGGGTCTCGTTGCACTTGACTATCAAATAGTTGTGCCCCGGATCGGTGGCCACCCGCATCTGGCCCGTGCCCTTCTTCCGATCGCCGGCCGGCTGTCCGCCTACCATTCCGCGGAGCTGATCCAAAAGGCCCGGCTGCTCGCGCCCCTCGCGCCCCTCCTCACCCGGCCGGCCCGGCTGCTGTCCGCGTTGCGGCTGTTGTGGCGGCTGAATCACGATCTGCCGCTGCTGCACATCGAACATCATGGTGAGGATTTCCGCCGCCGCATTCACGTCCCCGTAACGGAACTTGAAAATGCGGATCACTTCGCCGACCGCCAGATCCTCGGTGATGATGTCGATGGCCCGAGTTACGTCATCGACCTGCTCGCGCGGGCCTTCGATCAGCAGAGTGCCGTCCGGCTGCTGGATGATCCGCACCGGCTGCTTGGGGAACGGCGAAGGCACGGTCAGGGGCTCTTCCGGGCCCGGCTTGACCTCGGCGGCCGCGTCGGCATTGCCGCCGCCGACCGGCGGTGGGTCAGACGGCGAAGTGCCCGGTTCCGTCTGCGGCGTGTAAGCCACCAGACGGAATGCCGGAACCTGAGCGGGCGACGGCCTGCCGCCGCTCAGCTCGGCCCGGATTTCATCCAGCAGAGCCTGGGTAGAGGACGAGTCCGGCCGGAAACGCAGCGCGCCGCGGTCCTCGGGCTCGCCTTGCTCCTTCTCTTTCTCCTTTCCTTTCCGCCCCGGCGGCAGGTCATTCTCGTCGCGGACGTATTCGATCAGGGTCTCCTGCCTCGGCTTCTCGGTGGCGCGCTCGAAGACCACGTTCTCGCCGCGGGCCTTCAGGTAGGTCACCAGCGCGTCCACGTCCCCTTTGGGCTTGTAAGTCCGAACCGTGGTCTCGACCCTGGCCAGCCGCTCGAACTGTCGAATCACCTTCTCGATCTTCGGGTATTCGGAGGGTCGGCACTTCACGATCAGGTATTGCCCGAAATAGTCGTAGTCGATCAGTGGTCCGCCATGCTTCTCGTCCGGGAACGCGCCCCGCACGTTGAAGGCGATGTCGATGGCGTCGCCGCGGTTGATCTCCACCAGGTAAACCTGCCGCCCGCCATCCACCAGCTCCTGTTCCTCCTGGGTCGGCGGCCGGTCCAGCTCCTTGATGTACATCTCCACCTGCCGCATCTTCCGCTTGTTAGCTGTCACGATCAGCTTGCCGGAGTATTCGTCGGCCGTGACCGTGACCGCCTCCTGCGGGTTGCGGGAGGTCCCGAAGATGGACTTCAGAGTCTCCTCGACCTGCGATACGCTGGCGTATTGCAGGCGGAAAGTCTGCAATTCCGGCACGCGGACACTGCTGGTTTCCAGCTCCGCGATCCATTTCTCCACCTCGGCGATGTCCTTCGGCAGTCCGCCCAGCAGGATCGAGTTGCTTCCGGCGTCGGCGGTGACCCGGACGTTGGCCGTGCCGCTGCGAGCTCCGGGGCCGCCGCTGCCGGCCCGGTTGGCCGCGATCAGTTGGTTCAGCGACTGGGCCAATTGCTGTGCGTCGCCATGCTCCAGCGGAATGATGTGCACGATGTCGCCCACCGGAACCTCCGCGTCCACCATCTTGATCAGGCTGGCGGCCAGCTCCTGGTAATCCTCCGGAGCGAAAACGAACAGCCGGTTGGAGGGCGGGTCGGCGAAAACCGCGGTCTGCACGATCCCTTTCCGCGGCCCCTCCCTTTCGGTCACCTTGGCCTTCAGCATGGCGTCGATGTTGGGCGCGATCTGCTCCGCCCTTACGTTTTGCAGCACGTAGGATTGCGGCCGGCCCTCCTTGGGACCCTTCTGCTCCAGCTCGGCGATCAACCCGTCCACCATCGGCATCACTTCCGGCGGCGCCAGAACCACCAGGGTGTTGGTGGTCGGCTCGGCGTAGGCCCCCGGAGCAAGCTGACCGGGCCGGACATTCTTCTTGACCTGGGTCAAAAAGCTTTGAACCGCTAGCTGCAACTGCGCCGCGCTGAGCACTTTCAGGTCATAGGTCTTGACCTGCACTCCGCCGGACTCCGGCGTATCCACCTGCTCGACCAGCTCTCGAATCGCCTCCAGCTTCTTTTTCGGGGCCTGCACCACCAGTTGACCATTGCTCACCGTCGCCTGGACCTGTTGTTGGCGGCTGGCCCCACCCGCCGGCCGGAACATGGCCGTGATCATCTGCGCCAACTGATTGGGATCGGCATACTTGGTCTGGATGATCACGGGCGCGAGGTCTTCCACTCCTGCGGCAAATGTGCCCACCAGTTCCTCGATCTTGGGATGCAGATCCGCCGGGGCGCTGATGATGATCGAGTCGGTGGTCGGGTCGGGGATGAAGGTGGCCTGCGGACGGCCGGGCTTTTGAAGCGGCCGGACCGCGGCCGACAGGTTCTGAGCCACCTGGGCCACGTCGCTGCCCGGCAGCTTGACGGTCTTCATCACCACCTCGTTGCCCTTGGGGTCGTCGAGCTGCTTGATGAAAGTCTCGATGGCCGCGAACTTGTCCTTGGGTGCCTCGATGATCACCTGGGCCCCCGCCGCCATCGCCCGGATCTGCGAGGCGGCCGCGCCCCGCGGACCGGCCCGGGGGGCGCCGAAAATGTTCTGGACCGCGTTGGCCACTTCCTGCGGCTGCGCATACTGCATGGTGTAGAAACGCTGCTCGGTGGCCTGAGCGGCGATCTTCTGATCCATGCGCAGGGCGAAGTCTTTGATCTTCTCCAGGTCGGTCTTGTCCGCCTGCACGATCAGCGAGTTGGTCAGCGGCTCGGCCTGGATCAGCGGGCCTCGCGGTCCGCGCCCGACAAACAGGGCCTGGACCTGCTGGGCGATTTGCGAGGCGTCGGCGTTGACCAGCGGCAGAATCTCGACCTTGTCCGAGACGCTTTCCACATCCAGGGTCTTGATCAGCTCGCTGATCTCCTCCAAGGCCGGCCGAACCCCCCACACCAGGATCTTGTCGCCCTCGGCCTGCACCGCGACCGTGGATCGCCCCAGGACCGGGTGCTCGTAGGTGCGGTAGAAATTGGCCAGGGTGTTGGCGATGGACTGGGCGTTGCCTTTCTGGACGACGAAGGTTTCGAGCTGCGGCGTGTTGGTCAGAGCTCGCTCATCCCACATCCGGATGGTTTGCTCGATCTTCTCCCAGTCCGCGTCGGAGCAGATCACGATCAGAATCTGGGCCTCGTCCAGCGGGATCACCTGAAAGCTGCTGCCGCCGGTCGTCCCGCTTCGGGGAGTGGCCGGAATGCGGCCGCGGATGCCCGGGGCGGTCGGCGGCGCGGCTGGCACCACGCCCCCCCCGCCTCCGCCGCTGCCCAGAAGCGCCTGCACCATCTGGGCCACCTGACTCGGCCGCAGGTTGTGCAGCTCGACAATGTGCCGCTCCTGCTCGCGGGCCCGAACGTCCAGCTCCCGAATCAGCTTCCCGATTTTCTCCATCTCCTCGCGCTCGGCGATGACATGAAAGGTGTTGTTGCCTTCATCCGGCACGATGGTGGCCGTGCGTCCGGCCCGGGCTCCGGTCTGCGTCATCCCCTGGGCGATCTGCGTCACCAGCCCGGCGATATCCGCCACCTTGGCCTGTTGGAGCTCGAAGACCTGGTAGGTGTCCGGCAGCGGCTTGTCGATCGTCTCCAGCATCTTCCGGACCCGCTCCATCCCCTCCGCATTGGCATAAACGATCAGCGAGTTGGTCCGCGGGTCGGCCACCAGGCGGATGGTCTTCTTGGCCCGCTCGAAGATGCCCTCGGCGATGATGTCCTCCGGTGCGACGGTCACGCCCGGCTGCATCACCACCGGCTGCGGCTGAGGTTGCGGGGGCGTCGGTTGACCCCGCCGGGCACGCTGCATCCGAATCTGATTCTGGATCTGCTGCTGAAGCTGCCAGTTCGGTACCCGGATCTGACCCTGCTCCTGCTGGAGAATCTGGTTCAGCAGGTTGGCCACCTCGGTGGCGTCCGCGTGCTGCACCGGGATCACTTCGGTCTTGAACTCGCCGATGTCCGGTTTCTGGTCCAGGGTCTTGATCAGTTCGCTGATCTCGCTGACCTTGTCTTCCGTGGCCTTGACGATGATGGTGTTGGTCCGCTCATCGGCCACCATCTGCACGTCGCCCTCGGCGCTGGCAGGCGCGCCCCCGACCGGCTGCGGGGTCACCCGGCCGGTCCGCGGGTCCTGTACCATCCGGATCGTCGGGGCTGTCCCGCCTCCGATGCGCAGAAAGGCCCGCACCCGCTGCTCGATGTCCACCGCGTTGGTCTTGATGTCGAAAATCCGCAGCGCGCGGGGGTCCTGCGGAGTCAGGTCCACGTACTCCTTCAAAGCCAAGAACTTTCGCACGTCCCGAGCCAGGCCGACGATCTTGATCTGGTTGCTCTCCGGCAGGGCCGACAGCAGGGTCGGCTCCGGCAGGGCGTCGATGAAGGCGTCCACGTAGGCCTGCGCGGGCCGGTCCTTGACCTGGTAGTAGACGATCACGAAGTCCATGTCCCGCGGGTTGGCCCGCTCGAACGCCGCCACCGAGTTGTACGTGTCCTTCACCGAAACATACTGCTTCATCTCGTTGATTGGAATGATCCGGACGTGGTGCTCGTCCTCTACGAACCGATAGCCCTTCTCGTGCATGATCAGGTTCAGTTCATCGATCGCCTCCTGCTTGGTGAACTTCCGATCGCTCACGTACGTCAGGCTCCCCGTCGGCATGCCGCTCAGCTCGGTCGTCAAAAGCGGCTTGCCGATCCGCTGCACGAAGTGCTCGATCACGTCCTCCCAGGGCATGTCCGTGAAGCTGAACCACTCGGTCGGTTCATCCGGGGCCGGCCGCCGGCGGACCGGCTTGACCGGCTCGCCCGGTGCCTCGCTCACGCCTGCCTCGGTCGGTGTGGCCGCCGGGCCCTCCGCACTCGGCAGCCGGTTGGCCAGGCTTTCCGGCGGGCCCACAAAGTCGGCCGGTACCTGCTGGCTGGCTGCGGCCGGCGGCTGCGAGCCGGCACGTTGGGTCGACGCCCGGGCTTTGGCCTGCAATTCCTCCAATGACGGATGTCCGGACGAGGGAGCCCCGGTCGGCCGGCGAGCCGGCTGCGGCGGATGTTCCGGGGCAGACCGTGGGGACCGGGGCGGACTAGCGGAGGTGCGCCCGCTGGCCGTCGGGTGGGCTTTCTCCCCGTTCCGCTCCGCCTTCTCCTTCTCTTCCTGCTCCCGCTGCATCTGGTCACGCAGTTTCAGCAGCTTTTCGAGCGCTTCTTGCGTATCTTCCGGCGGAGCGGGCTGCGTCGCAGCCTGGCCTTGGGCGGGCGGCTGTCCGGAACTGCCGGCTGGGGCGTAAGCCAAAATCAGGCCCAGAATGATCAGAAGCCCGCAACGGGTTGTGCGCCGTATCATGCGTGCACCTCTTGTTGCAACCCGGTTATTACGCATTCCACGTCCGGTAGTTATACCCCGCGGGGCGGGTACAGTGGCAAGCGGCGCCCGACGCGCGGGCGGCCCCACCGCGGTCCAAACTTCGCCGCTCCGCATGGCCAATACTCCCGTCCCGCCCTGAACTCTCACGAGATAATCTCCCGCTGCATCGCCTCGCAGATCTCGGGGTGAGCTTCGCAGTCCAGCTCCTCCCGATCCCGAAAGCTGGCCCCCAGCGGATAAACGTAATCGACCGTCCTGCCGTCCGGCTGCCGCACCCGAACCACCAGTCCCTGCGGATGAATCAGGATCAGCGTCCCGTCGTCGATCGGCTCATCCAGGTGGTATTGCCTGGGCGGCTGATCGCGCTGCCGCTCGTCGACCACGTACGCGACCTGCTCCCCGTCAAGCGAGACCGTCCCCCGGACAAACTGCTGGTCGGCTCCCGGGCGCGGGTCGACCGGCGGCGGCAGCGGCCGGGTGGCCGGAACGGCCGGCCGGCTGGGCTGCGTCACGGGCTGGTCTTGCGCCACTGCCGCCGGCTTCTCCTGATATGGCATGAACAGGTTCTTGTCGAGGATCAGATTGTACTCCTCACGCTTGCGCAGCAGCCGCCCGTCCTCCAGCTCGGTGATCTCCTGCATCACCGGATGTTCCAGACCCGGCAGCTTGGGCAGCACCAGCGTGATGGCCGAGACGGTCAGCTTCAGTTCCGGCCCGTCCGGGCCGATGCTCGCCTCACGCTTGGTCAGAGCCGGGGCCCGCGTCGACCGCACTAGGCCGCGACGGCGCGGCAGGTTCACCTCCCCGACTATGCTCTGATCGGCGGTGATTCGGACTTTGTCCAGGCGGGCCAGGTAGTCGCGGCGGTAGAAGTCGCACAGGTACCCGAGCACCTCTTTCAGCGTCCCGGTCGCGCTCACCGTCAGCGGGACCCCGACCGATCCGTTCTTGTATTTGACGAAGGTGCCCGGGCTGACCTTCGGCTCGCGCAGGCCGTGTCGGGCCAGCAGCCGGTGCATGTCCTCGCGGAACCGACGCTGGGCTTCCTTGGGGTCCGCCGCCAGCGTCCGGGCGGTCCACTTCTCCTGCCATTCCCGCTCCACCTGGGTCAGCCGCTTCAACTGCTCATTGAGGTTGCGTTGCCGCTCGCGCTCGGCGGCAATCTGCTGCTTGACCGACTTGAACGGACCAATCACGGCCCAGTTCACCAGCGTGAAGAACGCCACGCCGCTCAGCGTTCCTCCCAGGCACATGGCCAGAACCTTCTCGCGTCGGGTCATGAACCGCTTTCCATCAGGACCGACCGATCTCCTTGAGTCGATCTTTCCGCAGCTTGAGTCGCTGGGCCGCCTGTTCCTGGAATTCCTGAAGCTTCTTCAGCACGATGCGAACATCCGCTTTTCCGCTGAAGCGGGCGGCATCGGTTATCGCGCTCCAGGCGGTCTGAGCGGCTTCGTACAACCGCTCGCCCCCGTCGGCCAGCTCGATCAGCCGCTTGACCAGCTCGGTCGGCACCTGCCAGTCGGTGGCGAAGAGGTTGCGCAGGGTGATGCCCGGGCTGCGGGCCACCGCGTCCAAGGTGACTTCCTGCACCACCAGTCGCTCGCCCGGCTGGCGCTCCAGCGTGGAGATAACCTGCACCACGTTCAGCAGCTCGTCGGGCCAGACCGCCTCCACCGCCCACTCCTGGGCTTCTTCGATCCGGTTGGCTAGTTCAATCTTCTTTTCCACCTTGGCCAGCAGCTTCCGGTTCTCGGCTTTCAGCCGGTCGCGCTCCACGGTGGCCTGGTGGTACTGTTGGGCCAGCACGCCGGCCACCAGGACCAGTGTGGCGGCGGCCGCCACCCCGACCATCCGGATCCGCTTCCGAAGCCTTTCCCGGGCCGAAATCGGTCGCTTGGGATTCAGAAAGTCGATCGCCAGAACTTCTTCCCGACTCAGGCCCCAGGCCAGTCCCAAAGCGGCCGAAAAAGAGCGCAATTTCGGCGCCTGGCCCGGGTCCACGCCCAGGGCCCCGGTCGGGTCGAACAAAACCACCGGCAGCGAGAAACGCCGATGCAGAAGCTCGGCCAGTTGAGCCTCGGCCCCAGTCCCGCCCCCGACCACGATCTCGTCGATCGCCGCTTCCGGGTCGCTGGCCCGGTAGGCCTGAAGCGTGCGCGTGGTTTCGACCAGCAGTTCGCCGACTGCGGCCTCCAGCGCCTGTTCCGGGCTCTCCGGCGGCCCGACCTGGCTGTCCACCGGAGTTGGCCTCTGCTCGTCTCCGGCCAGGTCCACGCCCGGCATTGGAACGCTCACGTTGGCGGATCGCGAGAAGGCCAGGGCCTCCCCGCACATGACGTCGATTTCGGTTGCCGTCGGCCCGATGTCTACGAACAGGATCCTCCGTTCGGCCGCGCCCCGGGTGTTTCGCAGACTGATCAGGTTGGCGTACGGCCGCAGGCCGATGCGGGTCGGCGTGAGTCCCGCCGCCTCACAGGTCGATCGCATGCGGTCGAGCGTTTCGGTGGTCACCGCCGCCAGCAGCACCCCGGTTGCGTATCCCCGCTCGTCACGCTGCGTAATCACAAAATCCAGCGCCGCCGAGTCGATCGGGAAGGGCAGTTCTTTCATGGCCTGGAAGCGGACGGCGGCTGCCACTTCGATCGGCGGCGTGGGCGGCAGAGTCAGCCGGTTGATCACCGCTCGCTCCCGGGGCACATCCACCACTACCGTCCGGTGTCGCAGTCGGTGGCGGGCCAGCATCGACCGGATGAACTGCCCCATCGCCTCCGGTGCATCCGCATCCACCGTGTCCGGCAGTTGATGGCTGTGAGCGTCTTCCAGAAACGCGCGCCCCTTGCCCACCCGGGCCACCACGATCCGCAGCGTCCGCTTGTCCCAGTCCAGGCACAGCACCCGGCGGCTCAGCTTGATCACGGACAGTGCCTCTCCGTTCAATGACTTCGGATGATCACAGTATCGTCATCCACCGGCCAGGCAAAGCCCAGCGCGGTCAGGTCGCGATGGTAGAGCACCTGGGCGAGCGAACCTCGCATCTCGATGATCCATTCGTACCGCCGGGCCAGCTTGGTATGGTCCCCATAGCCCACGATTTCCACGTGGAACTGCAAGGCCCGGGTGGTGATCCGATCTGCCAGATTCTGGTAGGTCGCTTCGTCCATGGCCCCGGCCTTCACTGGCCAGTCCGGCTCGGTGAGGGTTTCGCCGTCCAGCTCCGACCGCAACGCGACGATCCGCTGGGCCACGTCCTCCGGCATGTCGTCCAGGGCCATCAGAACCCGCAGCGGAGCCGCGTTGATGTTGACCAGCCCTTCGACCACCTGGGTCCGGCCCTTGCTACCGGTCGGCTGCCCGCTCGGTCCGCCCGGCCCGGGCTGCATTGATTGTTGCCGCTCGGTCTTGCCCCCTTCCTCGAGCCCTTCTTCCTGGCCGGCCGGCTGCTGCGGGCCCGAGCGGCTGCCCTCGGTTCCACTCTGAGTAGTTACCCGCGGCTCACGCGACCACACCGTTACGTAGGGCGCTATCCCGTGGTTCAGTATTCCGTCGGCGTTGTCGTAGTACGGGAATGACCCAGCCCCATCGTCTTCGTTGGCGTCCAGCAGTCCGTTGCGGTTGGTGTCCTCGCCATAGAGCATTGCCGCCGTCCAGCCCTTCACCAGCAGGATTTCCTCCAGCGTGTCCAGCGGGCCGTTCTTGGCGTTGTAGCCCGGTTCCAGGTTGTTGTAGTACTCGTTCTCCCCCCCTCCGGGCCGCGGGGTCTGGTCCTCATCCAGCCAATCCAGCAACCCGGCGATCAGCTCGGAGGCGTTTTCCACTTGCAGCTCCAGCAGCAGCGGCGTGAGCAGGGCGGTAATTTCGCTCTCGCTGGCCGCATTCAGATTCAGCTTTCCGGCCTCCGGCGTTACCCCGAAACGCATGGTCTGCGGCAAACCGTCCAGGTTCTGGGCCACTACGCTGTAGCGCCAGGCCGCCGGCGGGTTGCTGCTGGCTAGGATTTCCTTCCGCGAGCCCATCTTCCGCACCGGATCCTCCGACCGGTCATAGCTTTCCGCCCACACCAGGGCGTGCCGGAAGCGTTCCGGCAGGTCGAACCAGGCGGTCGGGTCATTGGGCGAAGCCCGCAGGACAGTTATCACTTCCTCCAAACCCGACTCGGCCGCCAGGCGGGCTTGCTGCGCATCGCGCTGGGCCTGTATCCCCGCCAGTTCCGAGCGGACGAAGAACATGAACCCCGCCATCGTGACCGCCAGCAGTCCCACCAGTACCAGCACCACCGGCAAGATGAACGCGGGGCGCCCGGTCATGATCCTGCTACTCCTCACGCTCGCCCGGCCCCTCTCCGGCTTCCCCCTCGGCCGGTACATTGAACTGGTACAGCTCTTCGACCTCCTCGCCCAGCCGTTTCATTCGGCTGCCGAACATCTGGTCGGCGGCCGGCAGGCGCACGATGGTGCTGAACCGATTGAAGTCGGGCACATCCGGCCCCAGCGGGTACTGATCAATCGGGTAGGCCTGCAAGTCCTGGTCTTCCAGTTCGGCCCGGGTGATCGAATTGAACCCGACCGTGATCTGGACCAGGTGGGGCAACGGGTTGCCCTCGGTAACCTGCCAGCGGGTGGTCCACTCCACCCCGTCGAAATAGCGGAATTCCAGGTAGCCCAGTTCGGGCGACCACAGGTCGTGTCGCAGGTACAGCAGATCTTCGCCGTCGGCAACTTCTTCCTCTCGGATGGTGGGGTCGATGGCCCGCCGCTCGGTGCGCACAATGCCCCCCACCAGCGGTTCCCCGCCTTCGGCGGTCTGGTCCGGATCGACCCATAATTCGTAGGTGATTTCACGCAGGTCGTGCCGCGGGGCCGGGTGCTCTTCCGACTCCCGGTAGAACGCGTACGACTCGTCGGGTGGCAGCGGGGCGGTCAGGAACCTGATCCGCCGGCGGTCGCCGACGAAATGCTCGACCGGAAAACTGATCTGCTCCAGTCCGACCGAGCCGCGCAGCTCGTCGGCCATCCGGCCCAGGATCTGTTGGACAAGCTGGGTGCGGTCCGCGGCCAGGACGGCCTGATCTCGCACCGTCAGCGTCTGCCAGAAGAAAGTCAGCAGGGCTCCCAGCAGCATCGCGATCAGAGCGATCGAGATGACGACCTCCAGCAGCGTCAGAGCGCGAGCCGCCCGGCGAGCTAGCTGGCTCATGGTCCCGCTCCCTGCTGGCGTTCATATTCGTCCCGCAGTCGCATCAGATCTTCCAGCGTGTATTCGCCATTCGGACCTGAGCCGCCCCCGATCTGGATTCCGCCGCCTGCCGGCGGCGGGGGTGGCTGCCCCTGATCGCCGCCGCGTCTGCCTTGACCGTGCGGCGGCCGGACCGACGGTCCAGCCCCGCCGCCGGGGGGCTGGGTGCGTCCCCCGCCGCGCGGGGGTCGCGACATGCCGCCCGCTGTGGGCCCGCCCCGTCTGGGCGGCGCGGCCCCGGCGCCTGGGATCGGGCTCTGCGGTCCTGCTCCTGCCGCCCCGGCTGCTTGCCGAATCGCTTCGCCCAAGTCCTGGCCCGCCGGCCCGCCCAACGGCGCACCTTCGCCGAGTTGATCGCCTGCCAGCCCCGTCAGGTTCACGGGCATTCCGCCGGCCGCCAACTGCTCGAGCAGGGGGGCCAGCAGCGGCATCAGCTCCATGATGGTGTCCAAGTCGAGCAGGGCCACCAGTTGGTGCAAGTCGACCGCCCGCGGGTCGAAGTCGGGGATCGGCACCGCCTGGCGGAGCAGCTCGGCTGCCTGTTCGTCCAATCCGGCCTCTTCCACCAGGTCCACGGTCGCCGGCTTGGCTTTGATCAGGGCCAGCTCTCGGACCGGGATCGCTCCCTCAATGTTTTCCGGTCGATCCGGGTCCGGCTGATACAGCACCTGGATGGTGATCAGCCGCAACTCGTCTTCGCTCTCCCGTTCCAGCGGCTGGTGATGCACCCGCCAGAAGTATCCCGGGTAGTCCTTGCCGAACTCGTCCTCCAGGTCCTCAGCTTCATCCATCCGCCGCTGCATCTGGGGGTCGAGTTGGACCAGGGCCAAAATCCGATCTGCCAGCAGTGAGGCCCGAAGCTGCTCCTCGGCCCAACTGGTCATATGCAGGCCGCCGGCCAGTTGGGCGCTGAGCAGTCCAATCGCGGTCACCAGAACCGCCAGAGCCACCACCACTTCAAGCAGCAGCGCTGCCGGCCGATCGGAGCGCCTCATTCGTGGTCCTCCGGGACGTACTCCGGCTCCTTCTCTTCGGCCACCGGCTCCGGCCGGCGTACCTGGTCGGCGGGGAGCGCTTCCCACGCCTCGCTGCTCACCCGGCCCAGCCGACCGTCAAGCGTCACCAGCAACCCGCGACCGCGCCCGTCCCGCAGCACCCAGCGCATCGAGTTGCACTGCCCATCCGGATCAAACTTGATCTCCACCGGTTCCTCCAGCTCCTCCACCGGCACCAGGTTGATCTCCATCTCCGGGAACTCGAGCTTGTCGTCGATGATGCGAATGGGCGGCGGCCCCTCGGGCAGAACTTGAATGTCGCTGACCCAAACATCTTTCAGCAACAGGTCCGTACGGGCCCACCCCTCAGGTGGGGTGATGTACAGATGCGGGGCCTTGATCGGGTCAGCCTGGCGCCGCACTCGCAGACTGCCGTCCGGCCGGATCAAGATCCGGTAGCGGCAGGTCTGATTCATGGCCTCCGCCCGACACATGGCCACCAGCGACCGGATCCGTTGGGCGGACTGCTGGAGATGCTCGGCCCGGGCTGCGGCGCTAAAGTCCGGCCAGGTCAGGGCCGCCAGCACGCCCAGCAGTACAACCACCATGAGCACTTCTACCAGCGTGAACCCCGGGTCGCCCCAGCCACCCCTGCGCTGGGCGGTTGCCCACGCCGGGGGGCTCCAGGGCTCCGATCCTGAGGTGCGGCCCGGGCTCGACTGGAGGGCGTCCCCACCGCCGGTCACCCTGCGGGCCTCGGCGGATCCTCCGTCCGGTGTCCAAAGCTCGATCATGCCAACACGCCCGCGGCTGCCCGCATCGCGCCCTCCTACCCACCGCTCGCTTCCTGACCGTCGGCCGGGCTACGTCTTCTCCCAGTTGCAAATATCGTCTTCGGTACCCTCCTGGCCGTCGGGCCCCGCACTCGAAAGGTCGTAGGTCGTCTCGTTGACGTTTCCGGGGCAGACATAGATGTAGTCGCGGCCCCAGGGATCTTTCAGATCCTTGGGTTTCACGTATGGACCGGCCCACTTCTTGGCCTGGGCTTCATCATCCGGCGGCTCCAGCAGTTGCTGCAAACCTCCCTCGTCCGAGAGCGGATAATGCCCCATGTGCAGCTTGTACAGGTCCAGGGCGTTGCTGAACCCGGAGTTGACCACCGACTGGGTGATGTCCCGCTCCGCCTTCTGGCGGGTCCCGAACAGATTCGGCACTACGAAGGCCGCCAGCAGCCCCAGGATTACCACCACCATCAGGACTTCCAGCAGCGTAAAGGCCCGGTCCTCCAGCTTACGCTTACGCCTGTTTGTGTTCATTGCGATCTCCGCTCAACTCGGTTCTTGCCAAATCCTACCGGCCTACCTCAGGCTGGTGGTTGCGATCCGCAGGATCGGCACCAGCAGGGCGATTGCGATGAAGGCGATCACCGCGCCCATGAACATCAGCAGCAGGGGCTCGAGCATCCGCATGGCGAAGTCAATCTGCCGGGCGGTCCGCTCCTCCTGCGTGTTGGCGATTTCCATCAGCACTTTGTCCAGGGTATTGCTCTCCTCGGCCACCGCGATCATGTCCACGATCGCCGGCGGAAAAACCCGGCAGCTAGCCAGCGGCCGGGCCAGCGACTCCCCCGCCCGCACGCTCTCGGCCGCCTGATCTATCGCCTCTGCCAGCACCGTGTTCCCGGTCGAATCCTTGGAAATCTTCAGCGATTGCAGGATGGGAATCCCGTTCGCCAGCATGGTACCCAATACCCGGCAAAAACGACAGATCGCCACCATGGTGTAGATCTTGCCGAAGCCGATCAGCCGCAGTTGCAGCCGCGACCAGTGCGATTGGCCCAGTCGGCTGCGGAAATAGCTGACCAGCACGATTATCAGCAGCCCCACTCCGCCCAGCAGCCACAGCCCATGCTCTTTCATCACGTCGCTGACCGCGAAGACCACCCGGGTCGGCACCGGCAGCACCTGCCCTTGCAGCACGTTGCGGATTCTGGGCACTACGAAGGCCATGATGAACGACACCGCCCCGATGGCCCCCACCAGCAGCACGCTGGGGTAGATCAGGGCGCCGATGAACTTGTTCTTCAGCGCGTCCTGCCGGGCGACGAATTCCGACAGCCGGGCCAGCACGTCTTCCAGAAACCCGCCTTTCTCGCCCGCCCGGACCATCGAGGCATGCAGTTCCGGGAAAGTGTGCGGGTACTTGCGCATGGCCTCAGCCAGAGCCTCCCCGCCGGCTACGTCATCCCGCAGCTCCCGCAGCACCTGCCCCAGGGCCGCCGAGCTGGATTGCTTGGCCAGCACCTCCAGGGCTCGCAGAATCGGCACTCCCGCCCGCAGCAGGTCGGACAACTGTTCGTACATCTGCCCGACTTTCGACAGGTTCACCCGCCTGCCGCGACCCGCCAGCAGCGACCGCGACCCGACCTGCTCCTCTTCGACCTCGATCGGCAGCAGCGAGCGCTCATCCAGGATGCGGGCCGCCGCCAGCGAGCTGTCGGCGATCAGTGTTCCGCAGACTTGCTCCCCAGCCGCGTTTCGAGCTTTGTAAGAGAAGGTCGGCATTCCACTCACTCATCCGCCCGGCCGGGCCGATCGCCCCGGCGGCTAGGTCCGGAAACCGGACCGACCCGGGCCGCAATCCCCGGCGAGGGTCGACTGGCAGGAGCGCAACGGGCCCTCCTGCCAATGCTTATATACCCGATCCAGCCGCAGGAGATGCGAGTCTCGCCGCCCACCAGAGCATCATCGACCGTCCCGCTCGGTGCAGCTTGTGATTCCGTTCTCCGCAGCTACATTATCATTATGGCGGCAAAACCGCGTCGTGAGAAGCAGTAGGTTTATCGGACCTGGACCATGACCCGCCCCGACTGCGGCCCCCATCCCGAACAGCACAGCCAGCCGGGGCCCGGTCACCCGCC